>CP073746.1:3460000-3760000 GCA_024397995.1 bacterium SCSIO 12827
CCTGCCTTCAATGCCTTGACCATGGCCCGCAGCGCCTGGGCGCCGCCTTTTGATGACGACCCCGCCACGGTTTTGATGCCGAAATGGCCCACCGTGCGGGCGATGATCTGACCGTCGCGGTGTTGGGAAATCAGCATGTGGATCGTCTTATCGCGGGGCCAGCAGTGAGGCATCATCAGAAGGCGGCCGTGCCAGAAACACAGAATGAACGGCGTGCCCGCCGCCCAATGGGCGCGGGCGGCATCACCGCCGATGACCTGCCAGCGGCCCGTGGCATGAACTAGGCGGATATAGAGCGAGCCCAGCCAGCACAACGCCCGGCGCAATCCGTCGCTTTTCAGGATTCGTTTCAACATGGCGGGATCACCGGCCCGGGCCGGTTACCGTCCCGCCGCCTGGCGGGCGGCGTCCGGACCGTTCCCCGGGGCATCGCCGGCGAACTGCAATTCGTAGAGATGCTTATAATGGCCGCCGCGCGCCAACAGTTCCGCGTGGCTGCCCTGTTCCGCGACCCGGCCGTCGACGATCACGCAGATCAGGTCGGCGCGAACCACCGTCGACAGGCGGTGGGCGATGACCAGGGTCGTACGGTCGGTCATCAATGCGTCAAGCGCGGCCTGTACCTGGCGTTCGGATTCCGTATCAAGGGCCGACGTCGCCTCGTCGAGCAGCAAGATCGGCGCGTTCTTCAGCATCGCCCGGGCAATCGCCAGACGCTGACGCTGGCCGCCGGAAAGCTTGACCCCCTGTTCACCCACCAGGGTGTCATAGCCGTCGGGCAATTCCGCGATGAAGTCGTGGGCGGCGGCGTTCCTGGCCGCTTCGATAATCTCGTCCTCGCTCGCCCCGGCGCGGCCATAGGCGATATTGGCGCGCACGGTATCGTCGAACAGGGTGACTTCCTGGCTGACCAGGGCCATGGCGCCGCGCAGGGATGCGAAGGTCAGGCCACGCACATCCTCGCCATCGACCAGCACCGCCCCCTCGGCGACATCGTAGAACCGGGGGATCAGGTTGAGGATCGTCGACTTGCCCGCCCCGGACGGCCCGACCAGGGCCACGGTCTTGCCCGCCGGCACGGTCAGGGACAGATCGTTGAGGGTCACCCGATCCTGGGTATAGGCGAACCCGACATTACGGAACTCGACCGCACCCTTGACCGGTGTCTGCAGGTCACGGGCATCGGGCGTTTCCTGGATCGCCGGTTCCATGTCGAGCATCTGAAACAGGCGGTCGGCGCCGGCCAGGCCCTGCTGCAAAGCGGCGTTCAGATTGGCCAGCCGCTTCATGGGCTCATAAGCCAGCAACAGCGCCGTGATGAAGGAAAAGAACGACCCCGCATCCGTATTGCCGTGGATCACCCGGTAGCCGCCGTAGAAGATGACGATGCCGACGGCGACACCGCCCAGGGTTTCCATGATCGGGCTGGAAAGCGCCCGGGTGCGTTCGGCCTTCATGGTCAGATTGAATACGCGTTCGACGATTTCGCTGACGCGGCCGCGCTCGTAAGCTTCCATGGAGTAGGCCTTGACCACACGGATGCCCTGGATGGTCTGTTCCAGCAGGGTCGTGAACAGGCCCATTTCACGTTGCGTGTTGGCGGTCACCTTACGCATGCGGCGGCCCAGCTTGACGATGGGCAACAACGCGGCGGGGAAGATGATGAAGGCGATGAGCGCCAACCGCCAGTCCTGGTAGAAGGTGACGCCGATCAGGCCGATCAAGGTCATCGCGTCCTTGCCGAGCGAGACCCAGGCGTTGGACACCGCCCCCCGCATCTGGTTGATGTCGACCAGAAAGCGCGAGATCAGCCCGCCCGTGTTGGAATCCTGAAAGAACTTAACATCCATGCGCGACAGCTTGTCGAACAGGCGGTTCTGATTGTCGGTGACGATGCGGAGCCCCACATAGGCCATCAACGTCGCCTGCCCGTAATTGGCCAGGCCCTTGATGATGAACACGGCAAACACGGCCAAGCCCACGGGCATCAGCATGGATTCGTCACGATTGACGAAGATATCGTTGACCACCGGTTCCATCAGCCAGGCGCTGGCCGCCGTCGCCGCCGCCATCAGCGCCATGCAGGCCAATGCTGCGAAGAACCAGCGCGCGTAGCCGCGCATGCTTTCGCGGAACAGCCGGCCGAGCAGGCTTGCCGTGGAGGCGTGGACGGGGGAATGGGTGTCGATGGCGGACGCCACGGGCCTCGGGTCCTTCCGAAGGTTCCTGGGACAGGGTCGGACCTTTTACCACGTAGCCTTTGAAAGGCCAAGAATCCCGCGTGATTTCAGGGATTTATAAGACTGTTCTAAAGGCCTCAGCGAAACACGTGCAGATTGCCCTCGAACTGGTCGAAACTGGCATCCCAGGAATACTTCAACGCGTGATTGCGGCAGGCTTCGGCAGGAATCGCGAGGGCCGCCTTGACCGCCGCCGCCAGATCGTTGGACAGCACCCCAGCCCCCGACTGGCTGACCACGTCCAATGGCCCCGGCACGGGATAGGCCGCGACGGGCACGCCGGACGCCATGGCCTCCAGCAGGACCAGACCGAAGGTGTCGGTCCGGGACGGAAACACGAAAACATCGGCAGCGGCGAAATATTTCGCCAACTCCTCCCCCTCCTTCACGCCGGCGAAGCGAACAGCTGGGTATTTGCGTTTCAAGTCGTCCAGCTGCGGGCCGTCGCCGACCACGTATTTGGTGCCGGGCAGGTCGAGCTTCAAAAAGGCTTCGATGTTTTTTTCAACCGCTACCCGCCCGGTGAACAGGCTGATCGGCCGGGGAGCATCCAGGAACGCCTTGTCGCGGGGCTTGAACAAATCCGTCCACACGCCCCGCGACCAGCGCCGGACAGGCGGGCGGAAGCCCCGGGATTTCAGATCGTCCTCGATGGTCTGGGTCGCCACCATGATCGCCGAGGACGGCCCGTGAAACCATTTCATCACGGCGTAAAGCCAGCCGAGTGGCAGCGGCACCCGGGCGTGGACGTATTCGGGGAACCGCGTGTGATAGGCCGTGGTGAAGGGATAGCCCTTACGCAGACAATGGGCGCGTGCAGCAACACCCAAAGGCCCCTCGGTCGCGATGTGAATCGCTGGGGGGCGGAAATCCTCGATCATGGCCGCGACGTTGCGGCCCGGGAACAGGGCCAGCCGGATTTCCGGATAGGTCGGGCAGGGTATGGTGCGGAACTGGTCCGGCGTCACCAGACGGACCTGGTGGCCGCGCTTCTCCAGCCCCTGCCTCAGCGTGTCGAGGGTTCGGACGACACCATTGATTTGGGGAAGCCAGGCATCGGTGACGATGAGGAGTCGCATGCGTCTTCGTCCCTTAGAAAAGATAGGCCGCGCAGTTCCGCCCATTTGAGAATTTCCAGGCGCCCATCCTCGTGTTCGACCAGGGCCGTGCAGCTTTCGACCCAGTCACCGTCGTTGCAGTAGAGAATGCCGTCCATATCGCGCATTTCGGCGGTGTGGATATGGCCGCAGATCACGCCCTGCACACCCAACTTGCGCGCCTCGCCGACCACGGCGGCCTCGTAACTGGACACGAATTCGACCGCGTTCTTGACCTTGTGCTTCAGGTAGGCGGACAACGACCAGTAGGAGAACCCCAGCTTACGCCGGGCGATGTTCAGCCACAGATTCAGCATCAGCGCCGCGTTGTAGGCGTTGTCGCCAAGGAAGGCCAACCACTTGGCGTATTTCACCACGCCGTCGAACTGATCCCCGTGGATGACCATGAAGCGCCGCCCGTCGGCCATGGTGTGATAGGCCTCGTTCAGAACGGCGACCCGCCCAAAGCGATGGTTGGAGAAATCGCGGAAGTTTTCATCGTGATTACCGGGCACGTAGATGACCCGCGTGCCCTTGCGCGCCTTGCGCAGGATCTTCTGGATCACGTCGTTATGGGCCTGACGCCAATACCAGGCCCGGCGCATGCGCCAGCCGTCGATGATGTCGCCGACCAGGTAGAGGTATTTCGATTCCGTATGCTTGAGAAAATCGAGCAGCATTTCCGCCTGACAGCCCCGGGTGCCCAGATGGATGTCAGAAATCCAGATCGAGCGGAATTTGTAAGACGTTTTCCGGTTTACAGCGTTCATTTCGTCCACGGCGGTTGTTGTCGCATGGCCTATATTTAGTGGGGACTTTTATGTAATTTACCATATGTCCGCCATTACTTTCAGGTGCTGTCACCGAAACTTCACACACGCGAAATAGATTTGAAATTATAGTCGCAACAAAAGTGCCACAATCCTGGGTCTAAACGACACATCATGCCCGATTCAAACACCCTACCGGGGGAGCCGGACACGCTGATGGCCGCTCCCCGCAAGGCTCTTGTGATCTTCAACCCGACCGCGGGCGCCCGCCGGCGCGCGCGCCTGACGCGCATCCTGGAGATCATGTGGAGCCTCGGCACCGACGTCACGCTGCACGAAACCCGGGCTCGGGGCGATGCGGAACGCACCGCGCGCGAAGCATCTACCGAGGTCTATGACGTGATCGTCGCCGCCGGCGGCGACGGCACCATCAACGAGGTCATCAACGGCCTGGCGGGACGGCAGATGCCGCTGGGCATCATCCCGCTGGGCACCGCCAACGTTCTGGCCGCCGAACTGGACCTGCCGACGGATGATGTCGGTTTGGCCCGCACCATCGCCCTGGGCCGCACCCGGCCCGTCAACCTGGGCGACGTCAACGGCCGGCGCTTCGTGATGATGGCGGGCGTCGGCTTCGACGCCCATGTCGTGGCCTCGGTCGATGCGGGCCTGAAACGCCTGATCGGCAAATCGGCCTATGTGTGGGAAACCCTCCTCGGCTTCTTCCGCTACAAGTTCCGGTCCTACCGGCTGGTCGTCGACGGCATCCCCTACGACGTGGGCTCGGCCGTGTTCGCCAACGGCCATTTCTACGGCGGGCGCTTCGTCTGCGCCAAGGATGCGGCCTTGGGCGACCCGCGCCTGCATGTCTGCCTGTTCAAGTCGGTGGGGCCGTGGAGCGCGCTGCGCTACACCGCCTGGGTGGTCCTGGGCCGGCTCGACAAGCTGCCCGACTACGAGGTTATCCCCGCGACCTCGATCATCGTCGAGGGCATGGCCGGGGAGCCGGTGCAGGGCGACGGCGACATCGTCACCCGCCTGCCCCTGGACGCCCGCATCGCGAGCGAGCGCCTGAACATGCTGGTTCCGGCATAAGGTTTTTTCCAACCTTGCCCTTTGTCGCCCGGGCTGTTCCTTCCTAGACTGCGCCCAACCGCCGAAGGAGCTCCGCCATGTCCACGCCCGACCTCTATCAGGCCTTCGCCCGATACAACCGCGCCATGAACGACGCCGTCTATGCCGTCTGCGCCGATATCCCGGACGCCCTGCGCAAGGCCGACCGGGGAGCATTCTTCAAATCCGTGCACGGCACGCTCAACCATCTGATGTTCGGCGATCATGCCTGGATGAACCGGTTCGACGGCGGCAACCGCCCGGCCCCCGGCACGGGCGTGGAGTTGTTTTCCGACTTCGACGAGATGCGGGCCGCGCGGGAAACCTTGGATGATGAGATCAACGCCTGGACGGCGGCCCTGACCGATGCCTGGCTGTCGGAAACGGTGGCATGGACGTCGCGTACGGACAATCTGACCTTCAACCAGCCGCGCTGGATCCTGGTCAGCCATATGTTCAACCATCAGACCCACCACCGGGGGCAGTTGACGACGATCCTGACCCAGATGGGCCACGACGTCGGCGTCACGGATTTCCCGAAGCTGGTCTAGGGATCAGTCCTCGGCGCTGATCCGCACCACCTGCTTGCCGAAGTTCTCACCCTTGAGCATGGCGATGAAGGCGGCGGGGGCGGCGTCCAGGCCCTCGGCCACATCGATCCGGTATTTGATCTTTCCCGCCTTCAGCCAATCAATCATCTCCGCATCGAATTCGGCACGCCGGGCGGCGTGGTCGGAGACGATGAAGCCCTGCATGCGGATCGCCTTGCGCACCACATGGGTCATGTTGCGGATGCCCGGCGTCTCGTCGCGGGTCAGGTTGTACTGCGAAATCATGCCGCATTCGACGAAACGGGCGAACCGGTTGGCGGCGTCGAGGGCGGCTTCGAGGATCGGCCCGCCGACGTTGTCGAAATAGATGTCGATGCCGTCGGGGGCGGCGGCCTGAAGCGCACCCAGCACATCGTCGCCGGCGGCCCGGTAGTTGAAGGCCGCGTCGAAGCCGAGGTCGTCCGTGAGGTAGGCCACCTTGGCGTCCGTGCCCGCCGTGCCGACCACCCGGCAGCCGCGCAGGCGGCCGATCTGGCCGACGATCTGGCCGACCGCGCCCGAGGCGGCGGAGACGAACAGGGTGTCGCCCGGTTTCGGGTCGGTGAAGCCGAGCCCGACCCAGGCGGTCATCCCCGGCATGCCCAGCGCCCCCAGATGCCAAGTCAGCGGCACATCGGCGGCGGCGGGGTCGATCTTCTTCAGCCCCTTACCGCCCGGCACCAGGGTGACATCGGCCCAGTCGAGCGTGCCGAACACCAGGGTGCCTTCCGGATAATCGGCGTTCCGGGACGTCGCGACGCGGCCGATCACGCGGGCCTGCAGGGGTTCGCCGATTTGGAACCCAGCGGCATAGGACTTGGCCGCGTCCATGCGCCCCCGCATGTAGGGGTCCAAGGACATGTAGATCGCGCGCACCAGGACGTCGCCGTCGCCCACATCGGGCAGAACCGCGTCGCGAGCGGCGAAATTGTCCAGGGAGACCCAGCCCTCGGGCCGGGATTTGAAGATAATCTGGCGGTTGGTGGTCATGGTCTCTGTCCCCGTCACTTGCCGGCCACGGTCATGCCGTCGATGCGCAGGGTCGGCGCGTTTGTGCCGTACTTGAATTCCAGATCGTCGGCCGGGGTGATGGCCATGAACATGTCCTTCAGGTTGCCGGCGATGGTCAGTTCGCTGACCGGAAAGGTCAGTTCGCCGTTCTCGATCCAGAACCCGGAACAGCCCCGGGAATAATCGCCGGTCACGCCGTTCACGCCCATGCCGATCAGCTCCGTCACATACAGGCCCTGCTTGATATCCCCGATCAGGTCTTGGGGCGAAACGCTGCCCGCTTCCATGTACAGATTCGATGCCCCCGGTGACGGCGGCGACGAGGTGCCGCGCGATGCGTGGCCCGTGGTCACGAGCTTCAGTTGCCGGGCCGAGCGGCAGTCGAGAATCCAGGTCGTCAGGCGGCCGTCCTCGACCACGTTCAAGCGCCGCGTCGCCACGCCCTCGCCGTCGAAGGGTTTGGAGCGCAGGCCGCGGCGGCGATGCGGGTCGTCGACGATGGTCACGCCGTCAGCAAAAATCTGCGTGCCCATGGCGTCCTTTAGGAAGGTCGTGCCGCGGGCCACGGAAGACCCGTTGATAGCGGACGACATATGGCCCGGAATCGTATTGGCGACGCGCGGATCGAAAATCACCGGCGCCTGCTGGGTCGACACCTTCTGCGGATTGAGCCGTTTGACCGCTTTCTCACCGGCCGACCGCCCGATGGCTTCCGCATCGGCCAGGTCGCTTCCGTACACCTTGGTGTCGTAGTCGTAATCCCGTTCCATCGCCGTGCCGGTGCCGGCCAGGACCGAAACACCGATACTGTGGCGGGACGACTTACGCGTCTGTGCAAAGCCGGTGGAGGTGACAAGGGCGATCTCGCTCGACCCCCAACTGGCGCTGGCACCTTCCGAATTGGTCACGCCGGGCACGGCACGGGCCGCGTCCTCGGTCCGGGCCGCGAGCGCGATCAAATCGTCGGCCGCAGGCTCCATCGGATCGAAGTCATCGATGTCGGCAAGGTCGGTCGCCAACTGGTCCGGATCGGCGAGGCCGCAGAACGCGTCCTCGGGCACGTTACGGGCCATGGCGACGGCGCGCTCTGCCAATTCATCAAGGGCCGAATCGGACATATCCGAGGACGAAACCACCGCCTGGCGTTTGCCGACGAACACGCGAAGGCCCAGATCATTGTCCTCCGAACGCATCAAATCTTCGGGATTACCCAGCCGCTGCGACAGTGACAACGACGCCGAACGAACAAAAACCGCGTCCGCCGCATCGGCGCCCAGCGCCTCGGCCTTGCCGATAAGTGATTGAAGCCGGTCGATAATATTGCCTGTGGCGGTCATGATGTTCCGTCTTGGTTGTGGATGCAGGATGGGTTCTGGTCTTAAATATGGTCCGCAGGGGTCCTGGGGCCAGGATAATCGTGGACTGTAACACTACTTAAACTGTGGTTGTTCTGCGCCATGGGGTGCACTAGATAATTTGCAATCATGAAGTAACGGCCTCGCAGGGCGGTTCTTCAAGGCATCGACGGCCGGCGGGCGCCGGTCGTGAGCCCACATCGCAACCGCCGTTTTCATAAACGCCGGTTGAACGTCAATGGATCGCCAAAACATGTCCAACACCGCGCTTGCCGAAAAGACCTCCGACCCCTCCCATCGTGAAACCGTCGAATCCGCCGTCGTCCGCTTTGCGGGCGACTCCGGCGACGGCATGCAGTTGACGGGCGGGCAGTTCACCCTGGCCACCGCCTTCGCCGGCAATGACCTGTCGACCTTCCCCGATTTCCCCGCGGAAATCCGCGCCCCTGCCGGCACGACCTTTGGCGTGTCGTCGTTTCAGATCAATTTCGGATCGCGCGTGATCAAGACCGCGGGCGACGCCTTCGACATGCTGATCGCCATGAACCCGGCGGCGCTGAAGGTCGAACTGCATGGCTTGAAACAAGGCGGCGTCATCATCGCCGACACCGGCAGCTTCGGCGAACGCGATCTGCGCAAGGCGGGCTATGACGCCAACCCGCTGGAAGACGGCAGCCTGGACGGCTATCACCTGGTCGCGCTGGACATCTCCAAGCTGACCATGGAAGCGGTCAAGGACACGGGCCTATCCAAGCAGGAAGCACTTCGCTGCAAGAACATGTGGACGCTGGGCTTCGTCTATTGGATGTACGGCCGCGACCGCAAACCGACCGCCGACTGGCTGATCGCCAAATTCGGCAAACGCCCGGACGTCGCCGCCGCCAACGTTGCCGCCATGGACGCGGGCCATACGGTTGCCGAAACCATGGAACTGCCCGACGGCGTGCATGGCTTCCACGTCGACGCCGCCGACATCGCGCCCGGCACCTACCGCACGGTGACCGGAGCCGAGGCCCTGGCCTGGGGTCTGGCGGCGGGCACGCATTTGGCCGACATCAAAATGGTGTTCGCGTCATATCCCATCACCCCGGCGTCGCAATTGCTGCATTCGCTGTCCAAGATGATCGACCACAACGTCGTGACCTTCCAGGCGGAAGACGAAATCGCCGCCGCCTGCGCCGCCATCGGCGCGTCGTTCGGCGGATCGCTCGGCGTGACCTCGTCGTCGGGCCCGGGCATCGCGCTCAAGACCGAGGCCATCGGCCTTGCCATCTCGACGGAACTGCCGCTGATCATCGTCAACTCGCAACGCGCCGGGCCGTCCACCGGCATGCCGACCAAGACGGAACAGTCGGACCTGTACCAGGCCGTTTTGGGCCGCAACGCCGACAGCCCGCTTTGCGTGCTGGCCGCCCGTTCGCCCGCCGACTGCTTCGAGGTCGCGATCGAGGCCGTGCGCATCGCCATCAAGTACATGACGCCGGTGTTTATCCTGACCGACGGCTACATCGGCAACGCGGCCGAACCCTGGAGCATTCCGGACATCAACGATTACGCCAAAATCCCGGTCAATTTCCGCACCGACCCGGACGGCTTCCATCCCTTCCTGCGTGATGACGACACCTTGGCCCGGGTCTGGGCCGTGCCGGGCACGCCGGGGCTGGAACACCGCATCGGCGGGATCGAGCGCGATTACGATTCCGGCAACATCTCCTACGATCCCGACAACCACCAGAAAATGACCGACACCCGGTTCGCCAAGATCGAAGGCATCACCAAGGACATTCCGGCCCAAGGCGTCGAGGACGGCAACACGTCGGGCAAATTGGCCGTCGTCGGCTGGGGATCGACCTATGGGCCGATCAGCCGCGCCGTCGCCAACCTGCAGGCCGAGGGGCTGGACGTCAGCCACATCCATATCCGCCACCTCTGGCCGTTCCCGGAAAATCTGGGCGGCCTGCTGAAGGGGTTCGAGCAGGTTCTGGTGCCGGAAATGAACCATGGGCAGCTCGTCAACGTGCTGCGCGCCGAATACCTGGTGCCGGCGGAGGGCCTGAACAAGGTGTCCGGCCAGCCCTTCAAGATCACCGAAATCGAGGACGCGATCCGCGCCCGGTTGGAGAGCTAAGATGAATGTCGTCACCCCGCCTGAAAAACTGACGCCCAAGGATTTCGCCACGGACCAGGAAGTGCGCTGGTGCCCCGGCTGCGGCGATTACGCCATCCTCAAGGGCGTACAGAAGACGCTGGCCGACATCGGGGCCAGGCCCGAAAACACCGTGTTCGTATCGGGCATCGGCTGCGCCGCGCGCTTTCCTTATTACGTGAAGACCTATGGATTTCACACCATCCACGGCCGCGCCCCGGCCTTCGCCACAGGTCTGAAGCTGGCCAATCCGAACTTGGACATCTGGGTCGTGTCCGGCGACGGGGACGCCCTGTCGATCGGCGGCAACCACCTGTTCCACCTGCTGCGCCGCAACGTCGACCTGCAGTTCCTGTTGTTCAACAACGAAATCTACGGCCTGACCAAGGGTCAGTATTCGCCGACATCGCGCCAGGGCACGCGCTCGCCCTCCACCCCCTGGGGCTCGCTGGATAATCCGGCCTCTGCCACGGTGTTCGCGATCGGCGCGGGCGCGCGTTTCATCGCCCGCGGCATCGATTCCAACCAGAAACACCTGCCCGGCGTGCTGGCCCGCGCCCATGCCCACAAGGGCACGTCCTTCGTCGAAATTTTCCAGAACTGCAAGGTCTACAACGACGGCGTGTTCGAAAACTTCACGGGCCGCGACGTGGCGTCGGACCGGCAGATCTATGTCGAGCACGGCAAGCCGCTGATCTTCGGCAAGGACGGTGAAAAGGGCCTGCGCCTGAACACCCAGACCCTGGCCCTGGAAGCCGTCGTGATCGGCGAGAACGGCGTGAACGAGACCGACATCCTGGTCCATGACGAAACCAACCGGATGATCGCCACCCTGCTCGCCCATATGGAGCCGCCGGCCATGCCCGTGGCGCTGGGCGTGCTCTATTGCGCGCCGGGGCAAAGCTATGACGAGGAAGTGACCGACCTGGTCCACAGCCATACCCCGGCCGAAAAACCGGACTTCAACAAGCTGCTTCGCGCCGGGCGAACGTGGACGGTGGATTGACCTTACCGTAGGTAGGGGCTAACCAAGACGGATGACAATTTCCGTCGCCATTATCGGGTCCGGCCCTGCGGGGTTTTATACCGCCGACGCGCTCGTTAACGGCGGCTGCGACGTGCAGGTCGATATCATCGAACGCCTGCCCACGCCCTACGGCCTGATTAGGGGCGGCGTGGCACCGGACCATCAGACCACCAAAAAGGTCGCGCGCAAGTACGAACAGACGGCCCTGTTCGAGCAAGTCCGCTATTTCGGCAATGTCGAGGTCAACAAGGATGTCTCCCTTGCCGAGCTGCGCGAGATGTATGACGCGGTGGTCCTGGCCGTTGGCGCGCCCAGCGACCGCAAATTGACCATCCCAGGGTCGAACAAGGACGGCGTACACGGTTCCGCCGCCTTCGTCGGCTGGTACAACGGCCATCCCGATTTCCGCGACCTGGAGCCGAACCTCGACATCCGCGCCGCCGTCGTCATCGGCAACGGCAACGTGGCGCTGGATTGCGCCCGGGTGCTGGTGCGATCCCGCGAAGGCATGGCCGGCGCCGACATCGCCGCCCATGCCATGGAAATAATCGAGACGGCGCCCCTGACCGATGTTTACCTGACCGGCCGGCGCGGGCCGCTCGACGCCAAGTTCACCAACGTGGAACTGCGCGAACTGGCCGACCTTGAACGAGCCGTGCCGCTCGCCCGCGCCGAACAATTGCCCGACGCCGCCCCCGACGACATGGACCCGCGCGAAAAGCGCCTGGCCGAACGCAATCTGGCGAACCTGCGCGACTATGCGACGAACGATCCCGACGCCAAGCCGAAGCGTATTCATTTCGAGTTCTTCGCCCAGCCCGTGGCGATCCTGGGGGATCAGCGGGTCGAGGCCGTATGCTTCGAGCGCACCCGCGTCGTCGACGGCCGCGCCGAGGGCACGGGCGAAATGTTCGAAATTCCCTGCGGCCTGGTGATCGCCGCCATCGGCTACCGGTCGGACCCCATCGAAGGGGCGCCCTTCGACGACAAGGCCGGCATCATCCCCAACCGAAACGGACGGGTCGATGACGGGCTTTATGCCGTCGGCTGGATCAAGCGCGGGCCGACGGGGGTGATTTCCTCCAACCGGCCCGACGGCGTGACCGTCGCTGAATACATCTGCGAAGACTTCAAGGACGCACCGGGAAAGCCGGGACGCGCGGCCCTGGAGCCGCTGCTTTCGGAACGCGGCGTGCGCGCCGTCAGCTTCGACGACTGGAAAAAGATCGAAGCCGCCGAGGTCGCTCGCGCCGAGGGCTCAGGCAATCCACGCGAGAAATTCGTCACTGTCCCGGAAATGTTGAAAGTGCTGGACGCCTAGGGCGGGCTGCGCGATACATGGGCCGCGTCTCGGAACGGGCCGAGCGAACCAGGAACGACACTCCATGACTGACGGATACGCCGGAGACATTACACCCAAGGACGCCTGGGACCTTCTTCAGAAGGACCCCAAGGCCGTGCTGGTCGATGTGCGCACCCATGCGGAATGGGCCTACGTTGGCCTGCCCGACCTGTCGCCGCTGGGCAAGGAATTGCGGATGATTTCCTGGGTTCTGTTTCCCAAGGGTGACGTCAATCCGGAATTCACGGACGACCTGGAAGACCAGGTCGTCGACAAGGACGCGACCGTGCTGTTCCTGTGTCGTTCGGGCGTGCGCTCCATCGCCGCCGCCAAGGCCGCGACGGAAGCGGGCTATGCCAAGTCCTATAACATCCTGACCGGCTTCGAAGGCGACAAGGACGGCGCCAATCACCGCGGCACCATGGGTGGCTGGAAAGTCGACGGCCTTCCCTGGGTACAGAAGTAGTCCCTCTCTTGGCTGCCCTCTAAGAGGGTCAGCCGTTGGCCGCCTTCAGCCCCCGCGCCAAATCTTCCTTCAGATCCTCGACGTCCTCCAACCCGACCGACAGCCGGATCAGCCCGTCGCCGATGCCGAGTGCGGCGCGGTCTTCCGGCGTCAGGCGCTGATGGGTCGTGGTCGCCGGATGGGTCGTGAGCGACTTGGTGTCGCCCAGGTTGTTGGAAATATCGACCAGGTTGAGCGCGTTGAGAAAGCGGAACGCAGCCGCCTTACCGCCGGCCAGTTCGAACGACAGCATGGTCGATCCGCCGGACATCTGCTGCATGGCGAGGGCGTGCTGCGGATGGGATTTCAAGCCCGGGTAGAGCACCTTGACGATGCCTGTCCGGCCTTCGAGGAATTCGGCCAGGGCGCGGGCGTTGGCGCAGTGCTGGCGCACGCGGATGTTGATCGTCTCCAGCCCCTTCAGCATGGTCCAGGCGTTGAACGGGCTCATGGCCGGGCCGGTATGGCGCATCCAGGGCACCAGATGGTCCGTGTAATAGGCTTCGTCATTGGTCAAAAGCGCGCCGCCCATGCAGCGGCCCTGGCCATCGACATGTTTGGTGGTCGAATACATCACGATGTCGGCGCCAAGGGTCAGCGGCTTCTGCAATACCGGCGTGGCGAACACGTTGTCGACGATCAGCCGCCCGCCGGCCTTGTGGGTCAGGTCGGCCACGGCCTTGACGTCGATGATATCGAGACAGGGATTGGACGGCGTTTCCAGGAACACGGCGACGGTCGGTTTGGACAAGGCCGCTTCCCATTGGGCCAGGTCCGTGCCGTCGACCAGGACCGTCTCGACCCCGTATTTCGGCAGCAGGTCCTGAACCACGTAAAGGCAGGAGCCGAACAAGGCCCGCGACGCGACGACCCGGTCACCGGCCTTCACGAAGCTGGCGAGCGAGGCGAACATGGCCGCCATGCCGCTGCCGAAGGCCATGCCGAACTTGGCCCCTTCCAACAGCGCCATGCGACGTTCGAACATGCAGACGGTCGGGTTGGCGTAGCGCGAATAGATGTAGCGCTCGATCTCGCCCTTGAAGGACTGTTCCGCCTGTTCCGCCGAGGCATAGACATAACCCGAGGTCGCGAAGATGGCTTCGGACGTTTCCTCGAAATTGGAACGAAAGGTGCCGCCGCGCACCATCTGGGTCGCCGGGCGCCAGGTTTCGGGATTGTTGTTGTCGTCGGTCATCTCACGCTCTCTTCATCATTCCAGGCAGGCTGCATTACAGGTTCGGCCCGGCCATAAAAAACCCCGACCGCTAAGAATTAAGGGTCAGGGCGAGAACGCCACAGACCGTTTAGCGGGATTTTTAACGTGGCCGCAAGCTGGTCGAACAAATCACCACGAAGCTGAAAAATACAGCCGCCCCGGAAAACGTCAAGGGCCAATGGGGCCCGCAAGTGTCTCGGCATGGACGGCGGCGCACGGTATGTTGCCAGCATTCTGAAGGAGCATACCGTGCCAGACGATCAACCGCCGCTGTCCGGTGCCTGCCGTTGCGGCAACACCACGTTCGACGTTTCCGCCCCCGCCGTGATGACGTCGGCCTGTCATTGCCGGGGCTGCCAACGCATGAGCGCCAGCGCCTACTCCCTGTCCGCCCTGTTCCCGACCACGGCCTTTCGGGTCACCAAGGGCACACCGGTCAAGGGCGGCATCCAGGGCCCCGACCTGGACCACTATTTCTGTCCGGATTGCAAAACCTGGATGTTTACCCGGATCACGGCCCTGCCCGAACTGGTCAATGTCCGCCCGACCCTGTTCCAAGACCCCGTCTGGACCAAGCCGTTCATCGAGACCATGACGGCGGAAAAATTGCCCTGGGCCGACACGCCGGCAAGGCGCAGTTATGCGGGATATCCCCCGCCCGAGGAATTCACGCAACTGCTGGCGGATTTCGCGGCGGCGCATTGAACGGCCGTGTGCGGGACGATTGAACGCCGTCTGAAAAATGACCGTTTGCAGCCGGTCAAAGGTCCGGCGTCGGCTTGCCGTCCGCCGATTTTGAAATCACCCGGCGCATGCGCTTGACGCCGTACCAGATGCTGGCGACCACAGGCACGAAGGCGACCAGGACGACGACATAGGGATCAAAGTGCGACAGCCCCGCCGTCTTCGCCCCCTTGGCCAGGTAGGATACCAGCGACAACAGGTAATAGCTGATGGCGACGACGGAGAGCCCTTCGACCGTTTCCTGCAGGCGCAGCTGCAGGCGCGCGCGGCGGTTCATGGATTCCAGAAGGTCGCGGTTCTGGGCCTCCAGCGCGACGTCGACCCGGGTCCGCAGCAGCGAGGTCGCGCGCGAAATACGGCCCGACAGGCTTTCCACCCGCGTCGCCAGGTTTTCACAGGATTCCATGGCCGGGGCGAAGCGGCGATCGAGGAAATCCATGGCCGGCGGCACGCCTTCCATGCGTTCCTCGCGCATCGACGCCATGCGCCGCTTGATCAGTTCATGATAGGCGCGGGCGGCGGCGAAGCGATAGGCGGTCGCCACGTTGACGGCCTCGGTCTCGGCGGCCAGGGCCGATAGATCGTCGAGCAGCTGACGTTCGTCCTCGACTGCTTCGCGCGTACCCAGCCGCGCGATGATGCCGCCCAGTTTGGTTTCCACCGCCGTCAGGCGCGGGCGCGATTCCTTGGCCAGCGGAAAGGCCAGCATGGCCATCATACGGTAGGTCTCGATCTCCAACATACGCTGGACCAGCCGGCCCAGGGTCGGCGGCGTAATTTCGCCGACATTGAACAGAAACCGGGTGAAGCCGTCCGAGTGAAGCTGGAAATCCGTCCACAGCCAGGCGCTGCCGCCGGACACGATGGAGCCGTTCAACGGATTGTTGTCGAACAGCCCGGCCAGGTCGGAGGGCGTGCGATGGCTGCCCTGGCCCGTTTCCACCGCCACATGGCAGGCGGCGATGACCTGGCCCGGCAGGTTCGTCAGCCAATCCTTGGGCAGGCCGTCCACGGCCGTTCCCTTGAACGGCTGTGCAAAGGCGCCTGGGCGGATGATGGTGAAGGTGGAGAATTCCGTATGGCGTTCCCAGGTCAGGCGGATTTCGCCCAGGTCGGCGGAAAAATGGGTCGCGTCCGCCGACGGCGGGGAGACCCGGAAGTGCTTGCAGAGCGCTTCCAGATGGGCGACGTGGGGCGCCATGCCGTCCTCGCCCGAAATCAGGGCGATGTGCGAGACCTGTACGGGGGCCGCCAGATTGGCCGGCGGGCGGGCGTGAATTTCTTCCGCGAGCGCGCGGCGCAGGGGATGTTCCTTGAACATGGTCACCCGTATACTCGAAAATACCTTCTACGATCCCTATATAACCAGGACAGGGGCGTTTCGCGCCCATTAAATTTCAACGCCGCCGCTTCGCCCCGCCGCTTAACCCCAAGGGATGCCATGACCGATCTTGCCGCCACCGACGACCTGTTCTTCAACCGTACCGGCATGGACCGGGACCGCGTGCAAGGCATGCTGGACGACGCCCTGACCGGCATGGACGACGGAGAGCTGTTCCTGGAATACCGGCAATCTGAAAGCCTGGTGCTCGACGACGGCCAGATCAAAACCGCCAATTTCGACACGGCCCAGGGCTTCGGCCTGCGCGCCATCGCGGGCGAAAGCACGGGATATTCCCATGCCTCCGAACTGTCGGAAGCCGCCATCGGCCGCGCTGGGGAGACGGTGAAGGCCGTGCGCCGGGGCCATACGGGCAGCCTCGCCGCCGCCCCGAACGGCACCAACCGGGCGCTGTACATGGAAGACAATCCCCTGGCCCTGGTCGATTTTCAGGAAAAGGTCGACCTGCTGCGCGCCATCGACGCCTATGCCCGCGCCAAGGACCCCCGCGTGCGCCAGGTCTCGGCCTCGATCCTCGGCAATTGGCAGGCGGTGCAGATCCTGCGCTCGGGCGGTCATCGGGTCGCCGACATCCGCCCCTTGGTGCGCATGAACGTCTCCGTCGTGCTGGAACAGGACGGCCGCATGGAAACGGGCGGCTACGGCGTCGGCGGCCGCGTGACCTATGAACGCTACATGGATGCGGCCAGTTGGAAAGCGGTGGTCGACGAGGCCTTCCGCCAGGCCGAGGTCAACCTGCAATCCGTCCCCGCCCCCGCCGGCGAGGTTCCCGTGGTCCTGGGCCCGGGCTGGCCCGGCATTTTGCTGCACGAAGCCATCGGCCATGGCCTGGAAGGTGACTTCAACCGCAAGAAGACATCCGTGTTTTCCGGATTGATGGGTGAGCGCGTGGCCGCCAAGGGTGTGACCGTGGTCGACGACGGCACCATCCAGGACCGGCGCGGCTCCCTCACCATTGACGACGAAGGCACGCCCGCCGAAAACACCGTGCTGATCGAAGACGGCATCCTGAAAGGCTACATGCAGGACCGTACCAACGCGCGGCTCATGGGCATGGCGCCCACGGGCAACGGGCGGCGCCAAAGCTACGCCCATCAGCCCCTGCCGCGCATGACCAATACCTACATGCTGGGCGGCGACAAGGACCCCAAGGAGATTTTGGCCTCGGTCAAGAAAGGCGTCTACGCCGTCAGCTTCGGCGGCGGTCAGGTCGACATCACGTCGGGCAAGTTCGTGTTTTCCTGCACGGAAGCCTACGAGATCGAAAACGGCAAGGTCGGCCGCCCCCTGAAAGGGGCGACCCTGATCGGCGACGGCAAGGACGTGTTGAACCACGTCGGCATGGTCGGCAACGACATGGAAATGGACCCGGGCATCGGCACCTGCGGCAAGGACGGCCAGGGCGTGCCCGTCGGCGTCGGCCAGCCAACGCTGCTGGTCAATCAGCTGACGGTGGGCGGCACCGGGGCGTAGTCCTTTGAATTCGTATTAGCTTTTGCGTCAGGCGCTCTGCGCCAGATCCTCGCCCTTGAGCGCCCGGTCGATCAGGGCGACCGTTTCATTGACGCCGTAAAGCGCGATGAAGGAGCCCATGCGGGGGCCCTGGGACTGGCCGAGCAGGGTTTCATAAAGCGCCTTGAACCAGTCGCGCAGGTTCTCGAACCCGTGACGCTTGCCGACCTCGTAGACCTGGGTCTGCAACTCTTCGGCTTCGGCCGTCGCGTCCATGGCCTTGAGCGTGTCGGCCAGGTCCTGAAGGGCCGCGCGTTCGGTTTCCGTCGGCGGACGGTAGACCTTGGCCGGCTTGATGAAATCCCGATAGTAGGCGATGGCCGTGCCGACCAGCCCGTCGATGAACGGCGCGTTTTCCGCCGTCAGGTCCGGGCGGTAGCGTGAAATGAAATGCCAGAGCACGTCCTTGTCCTCGGTCCCGCACACGCCCGCGAGGTTCAGGAGGATCGAATAGCTGAGCGCCGCCTGGGGGGCGGGCGGATTGCCGGAATGGATGTGCCAGACCGGATTGGCGAGCTTCTGCGCGTCGTCCTGGCCCGGATAGGCGGAGAGGTGCGACAGATAGTCGTCGACGTTCTTGGGAATGACGTCGAAATGCAGGCGCTTGGCCGTCTTGGGCTTCTGGAACATGAACAGGGACAGGCTTTCCGGCGGCGCGTAGGCCAGCCATTCTTCCATGGTCAGGCCGTTGCCGCGGGATTTGGAAATCTTCTCGCCGTTTTCATCGAGGAATAGCTCATACGTGAAGCCCTTGGGCGGCTTGCCGCCCAGGATGCGGCAGATAGCGCCCGACTGCTTCACGGATTCGATCAGATCCTTGCCCGACATTTCGTAATCGACGCCCAGCGCCGTCCAACGCATGGCCCAGTCGGGCTTCCACTGCAGTTTGCAATGGCCGCCGGTGACAGGGGTTTCAAGCTTCTCACCGTCTTCGTTTTCGTAAACGATGGTGCCGGCATCGGGGTTGGTTTCCAACACGGGGGCCAACAGCACGCGCCCGGTCTTGGGACAAACAGGCAGGAAGGGGCTGTAAGTCACGCGCCGTTCTTCGCCCAGCGTCGGGATGATGACCTTCATTACCGCGTCATAACGTTGCAGCAGGGTCAGCAGCGTGGCATCGAAATCCCCCGCCTTGTAGCACTCGGTCGAGCTTTTGAATTCGTAGTCGAAGCCGAAGCCGTCAAGAAACGCGCGCAGCCGCGCGTTGTTGTGATGGCCCATGCTTTCGTGGGTGCCGAAGGGATCGGGGATCGAGGTCAGGGGCTTGCCCAGGTTTTCCGTCAACATGTCCTGGTTGGGCAGGTTTTCCGGCACCTTCCTGAGCCCGTCCATATCGTCCGAGAACGCGAACAGCTTGGTCGGCATGCCGGTCAGGATTTCGAAGGCGTGGCGCACCATCGTCGTGCGCGCGACCTCGCCGAAGGTGCCGATGTGCGGCAGGCCCGACGGGCCGTAGCCCGTTTCGAACAGCACATAGCCCTTTTCCGGCAGCTTGCCGCCGAGCTGTTTCAGCAGCTCGCGGGCCTCGGCAAAGGGCCAGGCGTTGGCGTTTTCGGCGATGTCGCGCAGATCGGTCATGGGTCGGGTCTCTCGGGCGGAATGGAGCGGGAACCTAACCCCGCGCCCCGCCCGGGGGCAAGCAAAGTTAGTAGGCGTACTCCGTGAACACAGGATCGATGTTGCCCTTCCAGCGGCGTTCGTAAGCGACCAGAAGCTCCTCGGCCTGGGTCATGCCGGAATCGCAGATCTGGTGCATGGGCTTCAGGAAATGGCTTTCGTCCAGGCCGACGGCGTCGAGACGGGCCCGGTTCTTCAGCCCCTGGCGGGCGATGCACAGGACTTCGCAGGCGATGTCCTTGACCTGCTTGTCGCGGAACGAGGTCTTCAGCGCCGTCTTGGGCACGTCCCGGCGCATGGCCTCGCGCTCGTCCTCGGTCCAGTCCTTGACCAGGTCCCAGGCGGCGTCGCGGGCTTCGGTATCGTACAGCAGCCCGACCCAGAAGGCCGACAGTGCGCACAGCCGGGCCCAAGGCCCACCGTCGGCACCGCGCATTTCCAGGAAGGTCTTGAGCCGCACCTCGGGGAAGGCCGTGGTCATGTGGTCTTCCCAGTCCTTCATGGTCGGCAGTTCACCCGGCAGGGCCGGCAGCCGGCCCGCCATGAAATCGCGGAACGACTGCCCGGCGGCATTGATATAGGTGCCGTCGCGGTAGACGAAGTACATGGGCACGTCGAGGATGTAGTCGACATATTGTTCGAACCCGAAGCCGTCCTCGAACACGAAGGGCAGAGTGCCGCAGCGGTCGGGGTCGACGTCGGTCCAGATGTGGGAGCGGTAGGACAGGAAGCCGTTGGGCTTGCCGTGGCGGAACGGCGAATTGGCCCAAAGCGCCGTGGCGATCGGCTGCAGCGCCAGGGCGACGCGGAACATCTGGCGCATCACCGCTTCGGAATTGAAGTCCAGGTTGACCTGCACGGTGCAGGTCGACTGCATCATCTCAAGCCCCAGGGAACCCTTGGTCGGCATGTATTCCCGCATGATCGCGTAGCGGCCCTTGGGCATCCAGGGCATGTCTTCGCGCGTCCATTTCGGATTGTAGCCCAATCCCAAGAACCCGATGCCGAGCTCACTGGCCACGTTTTTCACCTGTTTCAGATGCTCCGTCACCTCGCCGCAGGTCTGGTGGATGGTTTCCACAGGTGCCCCCGACAATTCGAGCTGCCCCGCCGGTTCAAGCGAAATCGAACTGCGGTCCGGCTTCGACAGGGCGATGACGTTGCCTTTCTCCAGCACCGGGGTCCAGCCGAAGCGGGTCAAGGCGTCGAGCATCTGGCGCACGCCCGGCTCCCCATCATAAGTCAGCGGACGCAGGGTCTTCAGATCGTAGGCGAATTTTTCGTGTTCCGTGCCGATCCGCCAGTCGCGCGCGGGCTTACAGCCCGCTTCCAGATATTCGACCAGGGTGGCCTTGTCGGTAATGGGCTGGGACTTGGGGGAACTGTCATTGGCCATGGCCGGGTCTTTCGTCGTTGGAGGGAATGGCGGCAAGAAGGAGAAGAAAAGGTCCGCCATTCCTATATTTGGTCAGGTCCAGTCGCCTACAACCGCCTGCCATACGGAAAGGGCGGCAAGGCAGGCCGTTTCGGCGCGCAGGATGCGGGGACCCAGCGTAACCGAGGTGATGAAGGGAAGCTTAGCAAACCTGTCAAGTTCCCGCGCCTGAAAGCCGCCTTCCGGGCCGACCAAAAATCCGACCGCCGCGCCCGCGGTCGCGGCAACGGCCGCAAGGGGGGCGCCGCCCCCGGTCTCGTCCAGGACGAACAGGGGCCGATCCTGGGGCCAATCGGCCAGCAGAGTATCAAGATCGGTCATGTCTGAAACCGCGGGCAGGGTCAAGCGCTCGCATTGTTCCGCCGCCTCGACCGCCTGGGCGCGGAGGCGCTCCGTATTCGTGCGCCCGGTCTGGGTATTGGCCGTGGCGACGGGCATCAGGCGCGATGCGCCCAGTTCCGTCGCCTTTTGGATGATGAAATCGGTGCCGGTCTTCTTCACCGGCGCGAAGGCGAGCCAGGGGCCCGCAGCTTCGGTCTGGTCGCGGTTTTTTTCCCGGATGGTCATCTCGGCCGCGCGTTTGTCCATGCGCGCGATCTCGGCCCGCCATTCGCCGTCACGGCCATTGAACAGCAGGACCGGATCGCCGACACCTAAGCGCATGACCCGGCCCAGGTAATGGGCTTGGTCGGCCGTCGCCTCGACGGCGGCGCCGGCCCCAAGGGGGCTGTCGACGTAGAGGCGGATCCCTGCCGCCATGGCGCTTTTCCCCTTTGAATGTCGCGGGTCCCGCCCCTATTACTTGAGGCCATGGATGAACGACAACAAGTTTCGGCCTCGGACATTCCGCCGCAAAGCTGGATTGACCGAGTCCCGGGGGAAGGCCTCAGGCCATATCTGCGCCTCGCGCGCCTGGACCGGCCGATCGGCACCTGGCTGCTGCTGCTGCCCTGCTGGTGGGCGACGGCGATGGCCGCACCGGGCTGGCCCGACCCCTGGTTCATGGCTCTGTTCGCCGTGGGGGCCCTGGTCATGCGGGGGGCGGGCTGCACCATCAACGACATCGCCGACCGGGATATCGACAAAAAGGTCGCGCGCACGGCCGATCGGCCCATCACGTCCGGCCAGATCTCGGTCGTCCAGGCGCTGGCGTTCCTGGCCCTGCAGCTTGGAATTGGGCTCGCCGTGCTGCTGCAATTCAACACCTATACGGTGACCTTGGGAGCAGCGTCGCTGCTCCTGGTCGCCCTCTATCCCTTCGCCAAGCGGGTCACCTATTGGCCGCAGTTCGTGCTCGGCCTGACTTTCAATTGGGGCGCGCTGGTCGGATGGGCCGCGGTGACGGGCGGGCTGGAGGCCCCGGCGGTACTGCTTTACGCCGCGGGCCTGCTGTGGACGATGGGCTACGACACCATCTATGCCCATCAGGACAAGGAAGACGACGTCCTGGTCGGCGTCAAGTCGACGGCCTTAAAGTTTGGTGATGCGACCCGCCCCTGGCTGGCCGCGTTCTACGGCGGCACGATCACCCTGCTGGCGGCGGCGGGCGTGCACGCGGCCCTGCACCCGATTTATTTCGCGGGTTTGGCCGTGGCAGGACTGCATCTCACCTGGCAGGTGCGCAGCCTCGATCTCGATAATGCCAAGGTCTGCCTGGCGCGGTTCAAGTCGAACCGGGATTTCGGGCTGATCGTGCTGGCCGCCATCATCGCCGGGCGGCTTCTTTCCGCCGCCGGCTGAGGCATCGGTAGAACTGCCAAGGCGTCAAAACCCAAGGTTCCTGCAGGCCAAGCACCCGCTTGACCGCCTCGACACAAGTATAGGGCCGCCAGGCCTGGGCGCGGGGCGGCGGCATGTGGGGCCGCGCCAAACGCAATCGGCAGCCCCGGCGGCGGAACACGCGCAACAGGCCCAGCAGCGGATAGGCCCCGATCGCCGAAGCGAAGGTGTAATGGGCCATGGGATCGTAATAGAGCCAATTGCCCTGCGTGCGCAGCAGCACGAAGCAGTGACGAAACCCGGGCTTCAGCAGGCGCAACCAGGGCAGGGTCGCCCGCCCGGTGAAGGCGACCACGGCCAGATCCGGGCCGGCCAGGACCTTGTCGTCGCTCATGCCAGGATGCCCTTGCGGCGCAGCACCGTCGTCATGCGGTCGAGGGCTTCGTCCCACAGGCGGGCGGGCCAGGCCTCGTCGCGCAGGCGGGCGTCGGGGGGGCGATCACGGGCGCCGAATTCCAACAAGGTGCGCAGATGCAGCGCCTTAAGCACCCGCGCCCGCACCAGGGAGACGGCGGCAAGGTAGACGTCGTCGGCTTCGCACGGTCGGGCCATGCCGCCGCCACCCTCAAACCGCTGGCCGTCGCGTCGCGCCCGATGGGCGCGCATGAACCAGAACCAGGCCTCTTCCGCCGTGTCGAAGGGCCGGACCGCGCCGGCGGGCTGGGGGCGCGGGAAATAGCGTTTGCGTTTCACGGGGGCGGCCTCCTTACGGCTTGAAATAGAAAAGAACATTTCAAGAACATATACAAATAACCAGTCTAAAATTCCCATGTCAATAATTTTTAAGGTTGATTTTCCTATATATCTTGCGAACCCATCTCACCTCAAAATCGGCTCTCTATGACGATTCGCTATGGAAATTGGCCACAAATTGTAAGACAATGTTCCCATGTTGCGGCATTCAAGCGTATGGCATGCAGTTGACCGGCTGGCCCGCGAACATGGCCTGTCGACCTCCGGGCTTGCCCGCAAGGCCGGCCTTGATCCCACCACCTTCAACAAGAGCAAGCGCACGACACGCGACGGCAAGCTGCGCTGGCCGTCGACGGAAAGCATCGCCAAGATTCTGCAGGCCACGGGGGCCAGCCTGTCGGAATGGGTGTCCTACGTGGACGAGACCGAAGGTGGCGGCGTCTACCGCAACGTGCCGCTGATCGGCTTCGCCCAGGCTGGAAATTCAGGGTTCTTCGACGATGCGGGATACCCCGTGGGCGGCGGCTGGGATGAAATCCCCTTCCCCGGCCTGAACGATCCCAACACCTTCGCCCTGGAAATCAACGGCGACAGCATGGAGCCCGTGTTCCGTGACGGCGATACCATCATCGTCGCCCCCCATGCCTCGGTCCGGCGCGGCGACCGCGTCGTCGTCAAAACGACGGAGGGCGAGGTCATGGCCAAGGTGCTGATCCGCCGCACGGCGCGTCACATTGATCTGCAATCCCTGAACCCGGCGCACGAGGACCGGTCCCTGGACCTTGCCCAGGTCGAATGGATTTCCCGCGTCGTCTGGGCCAGCCAGTAGGCCGCCCCCCCGGGGTAACTTTCCATCAGACGTTGAAATTCCACCACAAATAACTGTAATTACTTGATTTCCCGCCCCACCCTTGGCCTTTCGCCCCCCAAGGGGTATGCTGCATATGCGAAGAGAGTGGCGCTGGCTTTGGGAGTTTTGAAAGGCCGATGCCATGAAATATGGACAAAGTAGAGGCGGCAACGCCATCAGTTGGGTCGACGGCGAATGGCACGATGACGAGCCCGCCGTCGCGAAGGCGACCGATCACGCCATGTGGCTAGGGTCCGCCGTGTTCGACGGGGCCCGGTCGATGGCCGGCAAGGTTCCCGATCTGGAAGCCCATTGCGCGCGTGCCATCCAGTCAGCCCGCATCATGGGCATGGCACCTGACGTGACGACGGAAGACATCGTCGAGTTGTCCCTTGAAGGCATCCAGCAATTCCCCGACGACGCCCAACTGTACATCTGCCCGCTGTTCTATGCTTCGGGCGGGTTCGTCGTGCCCGACCCCGCATCGACCCATTTCGTCCTGACGGTGGAAGAATCGACCCTGCCCGCACCGACCGGCTTCAAGGCCTGCCTGTCGCCGTTCCGCCGCCCGACCGCCGACATGGCGCCGACCGGCGCCAAGGCCGCCTGCCTGTACCCTAACGTGTCGCGCGCCGTGGCCGACGCCAACGAACGTGGATTCGATACCGGTGTGATGCTCGACCCGGACGGCAACGTGGCCGAATTCTCGTCGGCCAATCTGTTCATGGTGAAAGACGGTGCCGTGCACACGCCGGCGCCCAACGGCACCTTCCTTGACGGCATCACCCGCCAACGGGTGATCCAACTTCTGCGCGAGGCCGGCATCGAAGTCGTGGAACGCGCGATTAGCTTCGAGGACCTGCTTGACGCCGACGAACTGTTCGCCACCGGCAACTATTCCAAGGTCATCCCCTGCACCCAGTTGGACGAACGTCCCCTGCGTCCCGGCCCCGTGTTCCAGAACGCCCGTGACATGTATTTCAGCTTCGCCGAGGCCTGTTAAGGCGTCATTTCCAGATCGGCTTGCCCGATCCCGGCAGGCCGTAATCAGCCCATTTGCGGGTGACCTCATCAATCACGTCATCCGACATGCGGATCTTGCGGCCCCATTCTCGGTGCGTTTCCGCCCCCATCTTGGCCGTCGCGTCGATGCCCATCTTGCTGCCCAGCCCCGGTTCGGGCGAGGCGAAATCCAGATAGTCGATGGGCGTGTTCTCGATCATCGTCACGTCGCGGGCCGGATCCACATTGGTCGAGATCGCCCAGATCACGTCGTTCCAATCGCGGGCGTTGATGTCGTCGTCGACCACGATCACGAACTTGGTGTAGGTGAACTGACGCAGGTAGGACCACACCCCCATCATGATGCGTTTGGCGTGCCCGGCGTAGGCCTTCTTCATGGAGACCACGGCAACGCGGTAGGAACAGGCCTCGGGCGGCAGCCAGAAATCGACCACTTCGGGGAATTGCTGGCGGAACAGGGGTACGAAGACTTCGTTCAGACCTTCGCCCAGGATCGACGGCTCGTCCGGCGGACGGCCCGTATAGGTCGACAGATAAATGGGGTCCCGTCGCATGGTGATGGCCGAGACCGTGAAAACGGGGAACGGCTCCACCGAATTGTAATATCCCGTGTGGTCGCCGTAGGGCCCTTCGTCGCTGTAATCCTCGAGCGAGACATGACCTTCGATGACGATCTCGGCTTCGGCCGGGACCTTCAAGGGCACGGTCTTGCAGTCAACCAGATCGACCCGCTTGCCGCGCAGCATCCCCGCGAATTGATATTCCGACAGGGTATCCGGCACCGGTGTGACGGCGGCCAGAATGGTGCCCGGATCTGCGCCGATCACGGCGGCAGCAGGCAGCGGCTCGGGCCGGGTTTCCTTCCACCGGGCGTGATGCTGCGCCCCGCCCCGATGCTTCAGCCACCGCATCAGGGTGGTATTCCGGCCCGTTACCTGCATGCGATAGATGCCCAGGTTGAAGCCGTCGCGCTTGTCCCCACCCTTCTGCCCGGCCTGGGGCCCCTGGGTCACGACCAGCGGCCAAGTGATCAGGGGGGCCGGTTCGCCGGGCCAGCAGGTCTGGATCGGCAGGGCCGCAAGGTCGATATCGTCGCCCTTGAGGACGATTTCCTGGCACGGCGCGGTCTTCACCGTTTTCGGCTTCATCGCGACCATGGTTTTCAGCAGCGGCAGCATGTCCATGGCTTGGCGCAGGTTTTCCGGCGGCTCAGGCTGGCGCAGAAAAGCCAGCGTCTCACCGACCTCGCGCAGTTCCGACGGTTCGCGCTCCATGCCCCAGGCGACGCGCTCCACCGTGCCGAACAGATTGACCAGGACCGGCATGCCGTAACCCTTGCCATCACGCCGCACGACGTTCTCGAACAGCACGGCCGGACCGCCCTCGGCGATCAGACGGGTCTGGATTTCCGTCATCTCCAATTCCGGCGACACGGGGGTTTTGACGCGCACAAGACGGCCTGCCGGCTCCAGCCGGTTGAAGATAAAATCCCTGAGCGAGGCATAAGCCATATGCGGTTTCCTTGTCGCCGGGGCAGGTTTTTCGGCGCGCGCCGACGTTAGCCGCTGAAACCATGGGGCAAAAGGTGAAATTGCCATCCCTTACGCCAATTCTCCGCCAAACTGCGTTCAGTTGTCATGAGGGACAAAGGCGGATACCCTTTCCGGTGCCGGTAAATGACATTAACTCCCTATAAACACCGGCAGATTAGGATTTCTAGGGAAGTCCGGTTGGAGAGGCCGGAAAAATTCCAAGGCACGACGGGAAGTGAAGACCTCATTGGTGAAACATGTCCGGTGACGCAATGACTGCGCAGACCGATCCGGCGCTGAAGAATTTTCAGCGCCTGATCGATATTGGCATCGCGTTGTCAGCCGAACGCGACATCAACCGATTGATGGAAAAGATACTTTTGGAGGCCAAGGACCTGACCTCGGCTGACGGCGGGACCCTTTACATCAAGACGGAAGAGGACGCGCTGAAGTTCGAGATCATGCGCACCGATTCCCTCAACATCGCGCTGGGCGGCACCACGGGCAAGGACATCACCTTTCCACCGATCCGCCTGTTCGATCCGGAAACGGGCCAGCCGAACCAGAAAAACATCGCCAGCTACTGCGCTCTGACCGGCGAATCGATCAACATTCAGGACGCCTACGAGGCAGAGAATTTCGACTTTTCCGGCACCAAGAAATTCGATGAGGGCACGGGCTATCGTTCCAAATCGTTCCTCACCGTGCCCCTGAAGAACAGCCAGGATGAAATCATCGGCGTCATCCAGTTGCTTAATGCCACTGATGCGTCGGGCACGGTCATCGATTTCTCCAAGCAAATTCAGCCCCTGGTCGAGGCCCTCGCCTCCCAGGCCGCCGTGGCGCTCGACAATCAGCAGTTGCTGGAAAGCCAGCGCAAGCTGTTGGAAAGTTTCATCGAGCTGATCGCGTCGGCGATTGACGCCAAGTCTCCCTATACCGGCGGCCACTGTCAGCGCGTGCCCGAGTTGACCAAGATGCTGGCCAAGGCCGCCTGCGACGACAAGGACGGCCCGTTCAAGGATTTCGACCTGACCGAAGAGCAGTGGTACGAACTGCACATCGGGGCGTGGTTGCACGACTGCGGCAAGGTCACGACGCCGGAATACGTCGTCGACAAGGCCGTGAAACTGGAAACCATCTACAACCGGGTTCATGAGGTGCGCATGCGCTTCGAGGTGGTCAAGCGTGAGGCCGAAATCGAGTACTACAAGGCGCGGCTTGAGGGCCGAGGCGACCCGGACGCGCTGAAGGCCGAACTGGACGCGACCCTGGCCAAGATCGACGCGGACTGGGAATTCGTCGCCAAGGCTAACGTCGGCGACGAATTCATGGCGCCCGAGGACCAGGACCGCATCCGCGAGATCGCCCAGACCCAGTGGACGCGAACTTTGGACGACCGTCTGGGCCTGTCGTTCGAAGAACGCAAGCGCAAGGACCGCATGCCGCCCGTGCCGGTGCCGGCCAAGGAATCCCTTCTGGCTGACCGCGACGACCATGTCGTTTTCCGCGACGCGCTGGAGCCCGCCGCCCAGCCCGACAACCCCTTCGGGTTCAAGCTGAACATCCCCGAGCACAAGTACAATTTCGGCGAAATCTATAACCTGTGCATCGCCCGCGGGACGCTGACCGAGGAAGAGCGCTTCAAGATCAACGACCACATCGTGCAGACCATTATCATGCTGGAACAGCTGCCGTTCCCCAAGCATCTGAAGCGGGTGCCGGAATACGCCGCCGGCCACCACGAAAAGATGGATGGCACGGGCTATCCCCGAAAGCTGACCGAGGATCAAATGTCCGTTCCGGCGCGCATCATGGCCATCGCAGACATCTTCGAGGCCCTGACCGCCGCCGACCGGCCCTACAAGGACCCGAAGAAACTATCGGACAGCATCAAGATCATGTCGTTCATGAAAAAGGACGCGCATATCGACAGCGAATTGTTCAAGTTGTTCCTGACTTCCGGCGTGTTCCAGGAATACGCCGACAGGTTCCTGGAGCCCTATCAGATCGACGACGTGGACATCGCCAAATACCTTGAATAACCCGCCCACCTCATCCGACCGTCCACGCCGCCCCCGGTCCGTTTCCCGGGGGCTGGCCTATCCTTATGACGTGCCCGACCGGTCGTTCGTGATCCACGCGGGCCATGTCCAACCAGTCGACAGCGACGCCCATCTCCACGACCTCGCGGGCGGCGACCTGGCCGATCGCGTGCCGGTGATTGCCTGCGGCTCGAACCAGGCGCCGTCGGCGCTGACCTGGAAATTCGCCCGGCCCGAGGACGGCCCCATCCCCGTGGTGCGCCTGGAGTTGAAGAATTTCGACAGCGTCTATTGCGCCCATTTCGCGCGCTACGGATCGGTTCCGGCAACCCTGCATCCCGCCCCCGGCACCATAGTATCGCTGTTCGTCAATTGGCTGACCCCGGCCCAGCTCGCCCATATGCACACCACGGAGACCACGCGCGGCAATTATGTTTACGGCGAGTTGGCGGAGCTTGAGGCCGAGGTCGAATTCGGCCCCGCCGTGAGCCGCGCCGGCGCCTATATCTGCACCCGGGGGGCGCTCGCCATTGACGGCCGCCCGGTGCCGCTTGCCGAGATTCCCGCCCGGGATCGCAGCCATCCCGCCTTGGCTCAACGCGACCTGATCCAGCGTCTGGTCGCCCTGCACGGCCTGGCCGACACGGTCGAAACTTTTGTTCAACGCAACCTCGACGATGAGGACGAACGGGCCCGCCGCGCGGCCCTGCTACACCGGGACGCCCTGCCCTTCGATTACCCGGCCTTCCGCCCGGCGGGCTGACTCATCCCGCGAATCGTGGGGCCGGCGGGATCATGCCGCCACGCCACATCGCCACCGCCCAGCCCCGGCCAGAGCCCCGCAGACGGGCGATTGGGCCATTCCCCTGTGCAAAATCAGCATGGGCGGGTATTTTTTCCGGTTATGGAACAGTTTCTGTCGGACTTGGTACTGATCCGTGACGGGGTACTGAACTCGACCGCGGACCTATGGGTGCCGCTGGTGGAAACCGTCGCGACGATGCCGACCTGGGTGCTTGCCGCGGCCGGGGCGGGGGCGCTGGCGCTAATCGGCGTACTGCTGTTCGGTGGCCGCAGGCTTCGCGGCGGCGACCGCCTGGACCGTCCCGACCCCATCCTGCGCAGCCAGCCGACCGCGGCGGACACGCCCCCGGTCGACGTAATGGCGCCCGCTCCCATGGAGCCGGCCCCCCTGCCCGACACGCCCGAGATTCAGGGCCTGGCCGAAATTCTCGCCGACCAAGGGATCGACGATCAGGCACGTGACGGGCGGCTGCGATCTTTCGCGGGCGAACTGGACGACCTGCGCGCCCGGCTCGGCACTGTCAGCGCCGGGTCACCGGCGGCAGCCAAGCTGCTGCATGACGCCCGGGGCGCCATCGCTTCCGGCGACATCGCCCGCGGCACGGACCTGCTGATCCGCGCCGCCGAGGAAGAGGACACCACCGGCCACAAACATGCCTGGACCGCCGGTATCCATGGCCGTGCCGCGGCCTTGGCCCGCTTGGTCGCGGGTGACCTTCTGGCGGCGCGTGGCGACGCGGAAGAGGCCACGACCTTGTTCCGGCTGGCCGCCGACGCCGTGCCCGAGGATGACCTGGAACTGCGGGTCGAATGTCTGGGCCGGCTGGGCGCCCTGGCCCACGGCCGGGAAGACTACAAAGCCGCGCGCAAGCATTTCGCCGCCGCTTTGGACCTGCTCGAAAAATCCGGCGCCGAGGGCCACCCCGACCTGGGCGGCATCCTCAACAACTTAGGATTGGCCTGCGACCTGGCCGGCGATGCCAAAGCCGCGGAACTGTATTATCAGCGTGCCCTTGCCGCCGACGAGACAACCTGGGGCGACAATCATCTCAACGTCGCCGCCGTGGTCAACAACCTTGGTCTTTATTACCGGCGACGGGGTAAGACCCAGGCGGCGGAACCCCTGTTCCGCCGTGCCGTCGCGATCAAGGAAAAGCATTTGATGCCGGGCGATGCCTCGCTCGCCCTCAGTCAGGTCAACCTGGCCGCCGCCCTCCGTGCATTGGGGCGCGAGGAAGATGCCCAGGACCTGGAACGTCGGGCCGGCCTGCCCCCGCCCGAGCCGCCGGAGGCCGAAGAGCCCGCGGTAGAGGCGGCCCCGGAAACCGCTGAGGACGGTGGCGAATCGGCACCCCCGGAAGACACCGAAGCGAACGGACGACCCGTGCCCGCCGGTTGACGCCGCGTCACCCTTTCCCCCCATCCTGAAACCTGTATAGTCGGCCCACTTTCCCGTCCGGAGGCAATGACCAGGCGGCGAAAAACCAGACCATTCCGCCGGCAATGGCGCCGGCGGTCGCTCGAAGGCAAGGACCAAGCGAATGCCCAATACGACTGAAAATTCCAGCAAGACCGGTATCATGATTTGCGGCCACGGCAGCCGCGACCAAGGGGCCGTCGATGAATTCGGCGCCCTGGCGGGCCATCTGGCCAAGCGATTCCCCGATTACGAAGTGGAAAGCGGATTCCTGGAATTCGCCACCCCCGTCATCCGCACGGGCCTGGACAAGCTGAAGGACCGGGGCGTCGACCGCATCATCTGCGTGCCGGGCATGCTGTTCGCGGCGGGGCATGTGAAAAACGACCTGCCGTCGGAGATCAACAGCTTCGCCCATGCGCACCCGGACCTGGATGTGCGCTTTGGGCGCGAACTGGCGATCGACGCCCGGCTTCTGCGCGCGGCAAAGGTCCGCATCGAAGAAGCCGAGGCCGCCGCCAACGCGACCGGCGAGATCGCCCGCAAGGACACGCTTCTGATGGTGGTCGGGCGCGGCACCAACGATTCGGACGCCAATTCCAACGTCAACAAGGTCGCGCGCATGTTGTGGGAAGGCATGGATTTCGGCTGGGCCGAAGTCAGCTATTCCGGCGTCGCCTATCCGCTTGTCGACGAAGGATTGAACAAGGCGGTGAAGCTCGGGTTCAAGCGCATCATCGTATTCCCCTATTTCCTGTTCACCGGCATCCTGGTCAACCGCATCTACCGCTGGGCCGATGACTGCGCCGCCGCGCACCCCGAGGTTGATGTCGTCAAGGCGCCCTACCTGAACGACCATGAGGACCTGATCGACTGCTTCGCCGACCGGGTCGAGGAAGCGCTCAACGGCGACAACAAGATGAACTGCCTGCTGTGCAAGTACCGGGAGCAGATCATCGGCTATGAGGACGACCAGGGTGCCGCCCAGGTCGGCCACCACCACCATGTGGTCGGCATCGGCACGGACGGCCACGGGGCTGAAGATTATGGTATCCATCACGGCAAGCATGGCCATCATCATCACGGGCACGGCCATGACCACGGTCACTCTCACGATCACGGGCACAGCCACGGGCACTCCCATCCGCATTCCCACGACGCCGACAACTGACCCGGGGACGCGATGTTCGATTACGTCCGCGACCCGGCGGAGATCTACCGCCGTTCCTTCGCCGCCATCGAGGCGGCGGCGGATTTGTCGCGGTTCAAGGGCGCCGAACGGGCCATGGCCGTGCGCCTGATCCATGCCTGCGGCATGGCGGAGATCGCGGCGGATTTGGTGCTGTCCGGCGATCCGGCGCAGGCCGGCAAGGCCGCCCTTGCGGCGGGGGCGCCCATCCTGGTCGATGCGGAAATGGTCGCCCGCGGCGTCATCGCCCATCGCCTGCCCGCAAACAACAGGATCATCTGCACCTTGAATGACGATGGCGTCCGCGAACGGGCGGCGGCCCTGGGCACCACCCGCTCCGCCGCCGCCGTCGATGCCTGGGTTCCGCATTTGGCGGGGGCGGTGGTTGCCATCGGCAATGCGCCGACGGCCCTGTTCCGGTTGTTGGAACTACTGGCCGAAGGCGCGCCCAAGCCGGCGGTCATCCTGGGCTTTCCCGTGGGCTTCATCGGCGCGGCGGAATCCAAGCAAGTCCTGATCGACCATGCGGGCGATATCCCGTTCACGACCTTACCGGGTCAGAAGGGTGGCAGTGCTTTGGCCGCCGCCGCCGTGAACGCGCTTTGCCCCGCCCCTGAGCAGCCGGAGGCACAAAATGGATAGATGGCTTTCCGTGATCGGCATCGGCGAGGACGGATTGGGCGGCCTGAGTGCCCGCGCCCGCGCCCTGATCGAAGCCGCCGATGTCCTGGTCGGCGGCGACCGTCACCTGGGCAAACTGTCCCCCGATGCCAGGCCGCGCCTGACCTGGGCCAACGGCCTGGACGCCGGGATCGCCGCCATCGAACAACATGCGGGCAGGCAGGTCTGCGTGCTCGCCTCGGGTGATCCGCTCAACTTCGGCATCGGCAAGCGCCTGGTCGCGCGCTTCGGCATCGAGGTCATGAACATCCTGCCCGCCCCCGGCGCCTTCGCCCTTTTGGCGGCGCGCATGGGCTGGTCATTGGCCGATGGCACCCTGCGCACGGTCAGCTGCCACGCCTTCCCGGTCGAGATCCTGAACCGCCACTTGCTGCCGGGCATGCGCCTGTTGATCCTGGCCCGCAACGGCGAGACCCCGGCGCGCGCGGCGGAATTGCTGTGCCGGCGCGGTTTCGGGGAAAGTCCCATGACCGTGTTCGAACACATGGGCGGGCCCGACGAAGGACGCTACGACACCGTGGCCGAGGAATGGGAAGGCCGGCGGGTCAAGGACCTGAACGTCATCGCCTTTCATCTGTGGCCGAGTCCGGGGGCGACGGTCTGGCCGGAAACCCCGGGCCTGCCCGAGGCTGCCTTTCGTCACGACGGCAAGATCACCAAGCGCGAGGTCCGCGCCGCGACCCTGGCCCGCCTGCAGCCCCTGCCGGGGCAACTGCTGTGGGACGTAGGTGCCGGATCGGGGGCGGTCGCCATCGAATGGCTGCGCGCGGCGGCCGACGCGCAGGCAGTCGCCATGGAACGCGACCCGGCCCGCTTCGACGACATCGAAGCCAATGCGAACAACCTCGGCGTGCCGCATCTGAAACTCATCAAGGGCGACGCCCCCCAATGCTTCACGCAAGCCGGGGACGCCCCCGACGCGGTCTTCGTCGGCGGCGGCCTGTCCCGGCCCGGCGTGATCGACGGCGCCCTGGCCGCCCTTAAACCCGGCGGGCGTCTGGTCGCCAACGGCGTGACCCTGGAAGCCCAGGAGATCTTGATTCAAAACCATCGCGCCCATGGCGGAGAGCTGACCCGCATCGCCGTCGCCCGCGCTGACGCGGTCGGCGGCCTGACCGGCATGCGGCCTTTGATGGATGTGCTGCAGTGGGCGGTGACCAAGTCATGAGCAAACCCGGCACCTTGTATGGCGTCGGCGTCGGCCCCGGCGACCCGGACCTGCTGACGCTGAAGGCCGTGAAGGTCATTGCCCAGGCCCCCGTCATCGCCTATCCGGCGGCGGCGGGCACGGACAGCCTGGCCCGCGCCATCGCGGCCCCGCATATTCCGGCGGGCAAGACGGAAATCGCCATCGTCACGCCCATGGTGCCGGGACGCTTTCCTGCCAACGACGTCTACGATGACTATGCCCGGGACATCGCAGGGCACCTCGCCGCCGGGCGCGACGTCGCGATCCTGTGCGAGGGCGACCCTTTTCTCTACGGCTCGTTCATGTATCTGTTCCTGCGGCTGGCCGAAAATTATCCGACCCAGGTGGTGCCCGGCGTGTCGTCGCTCGCCGCCTGTGCCGCCATGGCGGGCGCGCCCTTGGTGTCACGAAACCAGGTGCTGACGGTGATCCCGGGGCCACTGGACGAGGCCGACCTGGAAGCCCGCCTGGAAAAATCCGAAGCCGCCGCCATCATGAAGGTCGGCCGACACCTGCCGAAGATCCGAGGCGTGATCGAAAAACTGGGGCGGCTCGACCGCGCGCAGTATGTCGAGCGCGCGACCATGGCCGATCAGAAAGTCATGCCGCTTGTCGATGCCCCCGACACCGCCCCCTATTTCTCCATGATCCTGGTGCGCTCGCCCGAGGATGTCGAAACCACGGAGCCCCAGACATGACCGCCGCCCCACCCGTCATCCTCGCCGTGACCGAACCGGGGACGGCCCTAGCCCGCCGCCTGCAAAGCGTCATTCCGGGCGCGCTGGTCCATGGCCGGGTCGGCCGCGTTGCCGAGGCCGATGACTTCTTCGACGAAACCACCAGCCATGCCGCCCGCCTGTTTCAGGCCGGGCATCCGGTGATCGGCATCTTCGCCTCGGGCATTCTGATCCGCGCCCTGGCCCCGCTGCTGGCCAACAAGGTCGCCGAGCCGCCGGTGATTTCCGTGGCCGAGGACGGCAGCGCCGTGGTGCCGTTGTTGGGCGGGCATTCTGGCGCCAACGTTCTGGCCCGCGAGATCGCCAAAGCCTTGGGCATCAGCGCCGCCGTGACCACGACCGGCGACCTGCGCCACGGCATCGGCGTGGACGACCCGCCCGCGGGCTGGATGGTGGCCAACCGCAAGAAATCCCTTCCCGTTGCCGCCGCCCTGCTGGCGGGCGATCCCGTGCGCCTGAACGTTCAGGCCGGCGACGCAAGCTGGCTCACGGACACTGACCTGCCCATCGATCCGTCGGCACGGCCCGGCATTCTGGTGACCGACCGCGCCCAAGGGGATACGGACGATCTGGTCCTGCACCCGCCGGTGCTGGTCATCGGCGTCGGTTGTGAGCGCGACGCCGATCCCGCCGAAGTCCGGGACCTTGTCACCGAGACCCTGGCCAAACACAGGCTGGCGCCGGGGGCCGTTGCCTGCGTCGCCACCATCGACGTGAAGATGGACGAAGCCGCCGTCAACGATCTCGGCGACGTCTTGAGCGTGCCGGTTCGGTTCTTCGACGCGGCGACGCTGGAGGCCGAGACCCCGCGCCTCGCCAATCCGTCGGACGTCGTGTTCCAGGAAGTCGGCTGCCATGGCGTCGCCGAAGGGGCGGCCCTGGCCGCCGCCGGGCCGACGGCCGAACTGATCGTGGAAAAAAGCAAATCCAAACGCGCCACCTGCGCCATCGCAAGGGCCAGCGGCAACATCGACGCATCGGCCGTGGGCCGGGCACGCGGACGGCTGACCGTGGTCGGCACCGGGCCGGGCGCACCCTTGTGGCGCACCCCCGCCGTCTCCCGCGCCGTGGCCGGGGCGACGGACCTGGTCGGCTACGGCCTGTACCTGGACCTGCTGGGCCCCGCCGCCGAGGGCAAGGCGCTGCATTCCTCGGACCTGTCGGAAGAAGAGGCGCGCGCTCGCAAGGCCCTCGACCTTGCCGCCGAGGGCAGGCAGGTCGCCCTGGTCTGTTCCGGCGATCCCGGTGTCTATGCGCTGGCGACCCTGGTTGTGGAGCTGATCGACCGCGGGAACGATCCCCGCTGGAACCGCCTTGCCGTCACCATCGAGCCCGGCGTGAGCGCGCTGCAGGCCGCCGCCGCGCGGGCCGGCGCCCCCCTGGGCCATGATTTCTGCGCCGTGTCGCTATCCGATCTGCTGACGCCCTGGGAGGTCATCGAAAAGCGCCTGCGCGCGGCCGCCGAGGGCGATTTCGTCATGGCCCTCTACAATCCCGTATCCAAGCGCCGGCGCTGGCAGCTGGAAAAAGCCCGCGACATCTTGATGGCTCACCGCCCGCCGGAGACACCGGTGATCCTGGCCCGCAATCTGGGCCGTGACGGCGAGACCATCCAGATCATCGACCTCAAGGATCTGACGGCGGACATGGTCGACATGCTGACCCTGGTGATGATCGGATCCTCCGACAGCCGCGCGATCACCCGCGGCACCCGGCGTTGGGTCTATACCCCCCGGGGCTATGCCGGGAAAATGCAGAAACAGGAGACCGGCACATGACCGTCCATTTCATCGGCGCCGGACCGGGGGCTCCCGATCTGATCACCGTGCGCGGCCTGAACCTGATCAAGGCATGCCCGGTCGTGCTTTACGCCGGGTCCTTGGTTCCGGCCGAGGTCGTGGCCGAAGCCCCCACAGGGGCCCGCGTGATCGACACGGCACCGATGAACCTGGAGGAGATCATCGCCGAGATCGAAACGGCCCACGCCGCCGGACACGACGTCGCCCGCGTCCATTCCGGCGATCCGTCGATCTATGGCGCCGTCGCCGAACAGATGCGCCGGCTCGACGCGCTTGGCATCGATTACGACGTGACGCCGGGCGTGCCCGCCTTCGCCGCCGCCGCGGCCTCGTTGAAACGCGAATTGACCCTGCCCCAGGTCAGCCAGAGCATCATCCTGACCCGCACCTCGGTGCGGGCGTCGGACATGCCCAAGGGCGAAGACCTGGAAACGCTGGGCAAAAGCGGGGCGACCCTGGCGGTGCATCTATCCGTCAACAACTTGGCCAAGGTGGTGCGGGACCTGACGCCGCACTACGGCGCCGATTGCCCCGTGGTCGTCGCCTACCGGGTGACCTGGCCGGACCAGCAGATGGTCGAAGGCACGCTCGCCGATATCCGGGAAAAGGTGAAGGCGGCGGGCTTCACCCGCACGGCCCTGATCCTGGTCGGCCGCGCCCTCGGCGAAACGGCGTTCGACGATTCAGCCCTTTACGCCGCCCATCACCACCACGTCCTGCGCCCCAAGAAGGTGCAACCTTCCTAAAGACTGTCCAGCCAAGCGAGGGCCCCGTCGATGCTTTCGGCATGGGGCGGCGGCGGAAGGTCCGGCGGATCGATCAAAATCACACGCAAGCCCAGGTCCAACGCCGCATCGACCTTGGCCCGCGACGCGGCGCTGCCGCCGTTCTTGGCAACCAGGGTATCGATGGAGAATTGCTGCAGCATTCGGCGCTCGTCATCATAGGTTCCGGGGCGGCCCGTCAGGACTTCATAGCGATCAAACGTCGGCGGCGACGCAGGCGCGTCGATGAAGCGCAGCAAAAAGAAGCGGTCTTTTAAGGTGTTGAATTGATTAACTTCTTGCCGGCCTATGGCAAGGAAAATGCGCTGCCCGGCACTTTCCAGCGCTGATTTTGCTGCACTTATGCTGCACACATGCTGCATTGCAGCATTTTGCACAAATTGCCATGGTGGGCGGGCCAGAACCAGGCGCGGGACATGGGCAATTGTTGCGGCCTCTGCCGCGCTTTTCGAAATCTCGGCGGCGAAGGGATGGGTGGCATCGATCAGGGCGGTAACGCGTTCAGCCCTTATATATTCGGCCAGCCCGGCCGCGCCGCCGAAGCCGCCGGCCAGAACCTCGCCCACGGGCAGACGCGGGGTCGCCGTGCGCCCTGCCAGCGACGTGATGATACGCATATCCGGCCAGCGTGCCTGCACGGCGGCGGCCAGGATGCGGGCGTCCGCCGTACCGCCCAGGATCAGGAGCGTGCTAACCACCGGCGCGCCCGGCGCGTTGTCCCTGGCGGTCGAACACCAGAACCTCGACCGCGACGTCACCCGCCAGGGCCGCCAGGGCCACCTCCCGCGCACCAGCCGCCACCCGGTCGGCGAGCGAAACACCCGCCGCCTGGGCCAGGGTCAGGGCTTCCATCCCCGTGTTCGCCGTCTTGATGCATTCGGCCAGGGCCGCATCATCGGCGGCCAGCGCCGCCAATTTGTTCATGTCGAGGGATGAGCGCGCGGAGTGCAGATCCAAATTCCCCTGCGCCAGTTTGGCCAGCTTGCCGAAGCCGCCCGCGATGGTGAGGCGCGGCAAGGGATGGCGGCGCAGGTATTTCAGCAATCCGCCCGCGAAATCGCCCATGTCGATCAGCGCCATGTCCGGCAGATCATAAAGCGCCTTCACCGCCGCTTCCGAGGTCGAGCCCGTGGCCGCCGCGATATGGCTAAGCCCGCCCGCCCGCGCCACGTCGACGCCGCGGTGGATCGAATGGATCCAGGACGCACAGGAATAGGGAATAACGATGCCCGTGGTGCCCAGCACCGACAGCCCACCGCGAATGCCGAGGCGGCCGTTCATGGTTTTTTCAGCAAGCCGCTCGCCGTCCTTGATGGCGACCGTGATCTCGACGTCGCCGGGACCGTTCAGGCGCCGGGACAAATCCTCGATCACGCCAGTCATCATCCTGCGCGGGCCCGGATTGATGGCGGGCTCGCCAACGGCCAAGGGCAGGCCGGGCAGGGTCACCGTGCCCACGCCCGGCCCGGCGCGGAAGGTGACGCCGGTCCCGGCGCCCCCCGGGCGCAGGGACACCGAGACCTCGGCCCCATGGGTCACGTCCGGGTCGTCGCCCGCGTCCTTGATGACGGCGGCGCTCGCCCTGCCGTCGTCCAGGCCCGTGCGCGCCAAGTCAAAGGTCGGCTCCTCGCCACGCGGCAGGGTAATGGTGACGGCTTCCGGGAAGGCGCCCGTGACCAGGGCCTCATAGGCAGCCGCCGTCGCCGCCGTCGCACAGGCGCCGGTGGTCCAGCCACGTTTCAGGTTTCCATCCGGTTTGCGTGCGGGCATGGCGGGAATCTAGCGCATTGACCCGTCGTGACCCAAAGGGGAAAACAAAGAGAGGGAATGCCGGTGCAACGAACCGCCCAAGGAGGAGTGACCCCATGGCCGATCAAGCGCCACCCCCGGGCCGGGACCCGAGCCTGTTCGACGCCTATGCGCCGGCCCAGATGGCGCGGCGGGTCGAGGTTGCCGGCGTGGCCAAGGCAGGGCTGCCTCTGTTGCCGCTGTTCACCCTGGCCCTGCTGGCCGGTGCCTTCATCGCCTTCGGCGCCATGCTGTTCACCCTGACCATGACCAACCACGGCCTGGGCCTGGGGCCGTCGCGCATCCTGGGCGGGATCACGTTCTCCCTCGGCCTGGTTCTGGTCGTGGTCGGCGGGGCGGAACTGTTCACCGGCAACCTGCTGCTGGTCATGGGCTGGGCCGACCGCAAGATCGCGACGATGGCGCTGTTGCGCAATTGGGGCGTGGCCTATGTCGGCAATCTGGCCGGCGCCGTCGCCATGGCCGTTCTGGCCTATTGGTCCGGCTATATGGACCTGGGGTCCGGCGCCGTCGGCGCGACGGCGGTCAAGATCGCGGCCGCCAAGGTCGAACTGGATTTCACCACCGCCTTCGTACGCGGCCTGCTGTGCAACACCCTGGTCTGCCTCGCGGTCTGGCTGTGCTTCGCGGCCCATGACGTGATCGGCAAGATTTTCGCCATCCTGTTCCCCATCACCGCCTTCGTCGCCCTGGGCTTCGAGCATTCGATCGCCAACATGTTCTTTATTCCCGTGGGCATGCTGGCGGCGGGAAATGACGCCTATGTGACGGCGGCAGGCCTTCCCGGGGATGTGGGCGGTCTAACGCTCGCGGGTTTCGTGGGCAATCTCGTGCCGGTGACACTCGGCAACATGGTCGGCGGCGGATTGTTCGTGGCCGGAACCTACTACCTGGTCTATTTACGGCCACATTCCTGACCGACAAAGGTTGAATAGGCGGACAAAGTCCGTACCTTTCCCAGACGCTGAAACAGCCGGCAACGAGGCCATGACCAAGCAACCCAACAAGACCGTTTCCCGCCTGCGCCTGGTGCGCCGCATCGCCTTCGGCCTGGCGGCCGTCATCCTGATCGCCGTTGCCGCCGTGATCGCGCAGCAGCGCCTGGCCGATTCACCTCGCACGGGCACCGCGCCTGAAGTGAAGATCGGCGGCCCCTTCACCCTGACCGACCACACCGGCCGCCAGGTGACGGAAAAGGATTTCCAAGGCAAGGCCATGCTGATCTTTTTCGGCTACACCTTCTGCCCGGACGTCTGCCCGACCTCGCTGACCGAAATTTCGGCGGCCATGGATAAGCTCGGCCCCCTGGCGGCGAAGGTCGTTCCCATCCTGGTCTCCGTCGATTCGGAGCGCGACACGCCCGAGGTGCTGAAGGATTATGTCGCCCACTTCCATCCCAGCATCGTCGGCCTGACAGGCACGCCGGAACAGATCAAGCAGGTCGCCAAGGCCTACCGCGTGTTTTATGCCAAGGTCGTGGACGAAGGCGGGGACAAGGACGCCTATCTGATGGACCACTCATCGGTGATCTATCTGATGGGGCCGAACGGCAAGTTCCTGACCCATTTCAGCACCCAGACGGACGCCGAAACCATGGCGGCCAAGATCAAGTCCCTGCTGTGACCGGTGGGTTGCCGCCGGGGATCGTCATCGCCGCCCCGTCGTCGGGCAACGGCAAGACGCTGCTGACCCTTGGCCTGCTGCGCCATTTCCGAGACACGGGTGTTGCCGTGGCCTCGGCCAAGGTCGGCCCCGATTATATCGATCCCGCCTTTCATCAGGCCGCCGGCGGCCGGTCCTGCCCCAATCTAGATCTTTGGGCCATGCGGGACGGGACCTTGGCATCCGTCCTGGCGGCATCCGCCAAGGGGGCGGATCTGATCGTCTGCGAAGGGGTCATGGGCCTGTTCGACGGCGCCAGGCTGGACGAAGGTTCGACCGCCGACGCGGCCCGCACCTTCGGCTGGCCGGTGATCCTGGTGGTCGATGCGGCGGCCCAGGGGGCGTCGGCGGCGGCCCTGGTCGGCGGCTTCGCCCGTCACCGCCCGGACGTCACCGTCGCCGGGGTGGTGTTCAACCGAACGGGCAGCAGCCGGCACGCGGATATCCTCACTGCCGCCATGGCCCAGGATCACTCGGACATTCCCGTACTCGGCTGCCTGCCCCGGCTGGCGGACCTGACCCTGCCCGAACGGCACCTGGGTTTGGTGCAGGCGGGCGAGCATGGTGACCTGGAAGCCTTTCTGAATGCTGCTGCCGAAGCCGTCGCCGCCCATGTTGATACGATGGCACTGCGCGCCCTGGCTCACGCCACAGGCACCACCGCAAACACGGATGCCCTGCCGTTATCGCCGTTGGGCCAGAAAATCGCGGTCGCCCGCGACCGGGCGTTTTCGTTCTGCTATCCGCATGTGCTGGACGGCTGGCGCCATGCCGGGGCCGAAATCACCTTCTTTTCGCCGCTGGATGACGAGGCGCCGGCGGCCGGCGCCGACGCGGTCTATCTGCCCGGCGGTTATCCGGAACTGCATGCGGGGCGACTGGCCGGAAACGCCCGGTTCCTGGCCGGACTGCGCAGCATGGCGGCGGCAGGGCATACCGTGTTCGGCGAATGCGGCGGCTACATGGTGCTGGGCGATGTCTTGACCGATGCCGACGGCCAAGCCCATGCCATGGCCGGGCTGCTGCCCGTTGAAACGTCGTTCGCCCAACGCAAACTGCACCTGGGCTACCGCCGCGCGGTCATCGCGGATACCGGGCCGTTCGGGCCGGCCGGCGCAGCGCTGCGCGGCCATGAATTCCATTACGCGACGATCATCGCCGAGGGCTTGGCCGAAAGCATTGATGCCCCTCTGTTCCACGTCTCCAACGCCGACGGCATGTATCTGGGTGCCTTGGGCCGGCGGCGGGGCAGTGTCATGGGATCGTTTGTCCACCTGATCGACCGGGAGGACAGCGGCGCCTGAGGGCAGTATGCTGTCGGCCTTCATTGCCCCTTAAGGAAAGACAACGTCCATGTTCGGGCTGTTCAGGAAGAAGAAACGCGACCTACCGCCGCCGTTCTGGAAGACCAAGGGTCTTGCCGAAATGTCCAAGGGGGAATGGGAATCGCTGTGCGACGGCTGCGGACGCTGCTGTCTGAACAAGCTGGAAAACGAAGCGACGCGCGAGGTTCTCTATACCGACGTCGCCTGCCGCCTTTTGGACACGGACAGCTGCCGCTGCTCCAGTTACGAAGACCGCAAGCGATTCGTCCCCGAATGCCAGATTTTGACACCGCGCATGGTCAAAAAACTGGGTTGGCTGCCGTCAACCTGCGCATACCGCTTGATTTCCGAAGGCCAGGACCTTTATTGGTGGCATCCCCTGGTTTCCGGCGATGCGGAAACGGTTCATTATGCAGGTATCTCGGTGCGCGGCCGCGTGGTTTCCGAACGCGACACCGACGATCTGGAAAATCATGTGGTGGGCTGGCCCAAATAGCCGCCCCGCCGCCCGGCAAGCAGGCCGGAAAGCGCTGCGAAGGAGAAAGACATGAGTGCGAGCAACCTGGAACTGACGGGCGTCTATGCCGCCGTCCTGACCCCGCAGCATGCGGATTTGAGCCCCGATCACGCCCGCATGGCGGCACATGCCAAATGGCTGCTGGCCAACGGCTGCGACGGCCTGGGCGTTTTGGGCACCACGGGCGAGGCCAATTCCTTTTCCGTCGCCGAGCGCCTGGAAATTCTCGACAAGCTGGCCGAGAACGGCGTGCCGACCAAAACCATGATGCCCGGCACCGGGTGCTGCGCCATTCCGGACACGGTCGAGATCACCAAGAAGGCGCTTGAAGTCGGCGCCGGCGCGGTGCTCATGCTGCCGCCGTTCTATTATAAGAATCAGTCCGACGAAGGCCTGTTCGCAGCCTATTCGGAAGTCATCCAGCGCATCGGCGATGACCGCCTGAAGATCTGCCTCTACCACTTCCCGCAGATGTCGGGCGTGCCGATTTCCATGAACCTGATCGGCATGCTGCGCAAGGAATACCCGAACACAGTCGTGGGCATGAAGGATTCGTCCGGCGTGCTGGAAAACATGCTGACCGCCGCCCACGAATTCCCCGGCTTCTGCGTGTTCTCCGGCGCCGACGATCTGATGCTGCCGGTCCTGCGCGAAGGCGGGGCGGGCTGCATCACGGCCTGCGCGAACATCGCCTCCGACCTGGCCCAAGCGGTCTATTCCGAGTACCGCACGAACGGCGACGACGGCAATGTGGAAGAGCTTCAGAAGCCGCTGGCCGCCGTGCGCAAGATCATTTCCGGCTATCCGCTGATTCCGTCCCTGAAGGCCATGGTCGCCCGTCACACGGGCGATAATGCCTGGGCCAACATGCGCCCGCCGGTCATGCCGATGGACGCAGCCGCCACCCAGCGCCTGTATCAGGAATACGATGGCGCCGGCCTGGCCATGGCAGAAGCGGCCTGAGTTGACCGACGGCGGGAGCGGCCGGACCTTACAGACCCTGGGCCACGGCCTTGACCGCGCCGACGGCGGCGCGGTGCCGCTCACCATCCGCCGCAACAAGCGCGCCAAGCGCCTGATCCTGCGTGCCGACCCGGCGACGGGGACGGCGGTGGTGACCTGCCCACCCTGGGTCTCGGACTCGGAGGCCCACGCCTTCGCCGAGAAACAGGCAGGCTGGGTCCATGCCCGTCTGGCCTCCGCCCCCAAGCCCCTGCCCTTCGCCGACGGCCAGGTCATCCCCTATCTCGGCCGCCCGCATATGATCCGCCACCGCCCAGACGCGCGCGGCGGCGTTTGGGTTGAGGACAGCGGGGACCAAGGGGAAATCCATGTCACCGGCCAGGCCGAACATCTGCCACGACGGCTTGCCGACTGGTTGAAGCGGGATGCCCGGCGACGCATCCTTCCCTGTGTCGAAGCGGCCTCGGCGGCCCTCGGTGTCACCGCCGGGCGGATTACCCTGCGCGACACGAAAAGCCGCTGGGGCTCCTGCGCCATCAACGGCAACCTGAATTTCTCCTGGCGCCTGGTGCTGGCCCCGGAACGGGTGCTGCGTTACGTCGTCGCCCATGAGGTCGCCCATATCCGCGAACACAACCACGGCCCCCGGTTCTGGGGCCTGGTGCGCGATCTGGCGGACGATATGGACGCCTGCCGAAAATGGCTGCGTGACGAAGGATCGGCGCTGTTTCTGGTCGGCCCTGTCTCGGATTAGAATTACCCCGCAAGCTTCGGATGGCCTGATCCAGGCCTTGGGCGTAGGCTTTCCCCATGGATCACACAACACACCAAGACCCGACCCTTGAAGACGACCGCTGGCGCCAAGTTCTGGACCGCCGCACCGGCGGCGGTTTCGTCTATGCCGTCACCACCACGGGCGTCTATTGCACGCCGGGCTGTGCCTCGCGCCGGCCCAAGCGGGACAACGTCCGCTTCTTCGACACAGGCACGCAGGCGGAAAGTGCGGGGTTCCGCCCCTGCAAGCGCTGCCGCCCGGACAACAACCGCATCATCGACCCGCGCCTTGCCGCCGTGGCCGAGGCCTGCCGCCTGATCGAGGCGGCCGGGATCCCCCCGCCCCTGGACGCCCTGGCCGAGGCCACGGGCTACAGCCCCTTCCACCTGCAGCGCATGTTTCTGGCCATGGTCGGTGTCAGCCCCAAGCAATACGGCGACGCGGTGAAGGCGGAACGCCTGCGCCGGGGATTGAAGGCCGGCGGCGGCGTGGCGGGGGCGCTTTACGGCGCCGGATACGGCTCCGCATCCCGGGTCTATGAGAAATCCGCGGCGTTGCTGGGCATGACGCCGGCAAGCTATGCCGCCGGCGGACGCGGGGCCACGATCCGTTTTGCCATCGCCGAGGGACCTTTGGGCCAGGTGCTGGCGGCGGCAACGGACAAGGGGCTCTGCATGGTTGCGCTGGCCGACGACGACGGCGCCCTGGAATCGGAGCTGCGCCGCGACTTTCCCCTGGCCGAGATCACCCGCGACGACGCGACCCTGAAACCCCTGATGGAAGGCGTGGTCGCCTTTTTGGACGGGGCCGATACGGCGCAATCCCTGCCGCTGGACGTGCGGGCGACGGCCTTTCAATGGCGGGTCTGGCAGGCCCTGGCCGCGATCCCGGCGGGAGAGACGCGGACCTACGGCGAACTGGCGGCGGCTTTGGGCCGCGACGGCGCCGCCCGCGCCGTCGGCCGTGCCTGTGCGACCAACCCGATCTCCCTGGTTATTCCCTGCCACCGCGCCGTAGGCTCCAACGGATCGCTGACCGGATACCGCTGGGGCGTCGCGCGGAAACGCGCCCTTCTTGCCCGCGAACGGGGGCGGAAGACCTAAACGCCGCGCACCAGCCGGTCCGCCGCCGCGCGGGCGAAGGTCAGAGTCTGTTTGCGCCGGCGGTTGCCCTTCATGGGCGTTTCGTCGGCCGACCGCAGGATCGCCCCATCATGAGCATCCGCGACGATCAGCCCGGCATTCATCGGCAGGATGTCCTGGGGAAACCCGGGCGGCACCGCGAAATAGAACCCGTCGCAGAAATCGGGATATTCGTGCCATTTCCCGTCGGCGCGGAAATCCTCGACCGACGATTTAACCTCGACGAAGAGAAACCGGCCCTGGCCGTTCAGGCCGGCCACGTCGATGCGGCGGCGTGACGTCAGCTTGAATTCCGTGAGCGGGCTGAACCCCATGCGCCAGAGCAGGCGCACGACGCCGCGGGTCACGCCCTGGGTCACCTGCGGGCGGGGTGCGTCCGGCAGAGACAGAGTATCGCGGGCATCAATTTCGTTCATCATATGTTCTTTTCCTATCGAACCTGATTACCCGTCCGACACGGATATGACAAGCCCTTGCCGCCGGGCTTGGGGAAGGCTAAGCATCCCCCATGCGACAGGCGCAGCATGAACTTGGCGTGGCCACCGATGGTCCCGGCCTTTACGAGATTACCCGCGACGTCGCGGCCTGGGCCGCTGGCCAGGGAATGACGACGGGGCTGCTGACCCTGTATTGCCGTCACACCAGCGCATCCCTGACCATTCAGGAGAATGCCGATCCGGACGTATGCCGCGACCTTGTGACCTTTTTCGAACGGCTGGTGAAGGAGGATCCCACCCTTTACCGTCACACCGCAGAAGGCCCCGACGACATGCCCGCCCATATCCGCAGCGCCCTGACCAACGTTCGGCTATCGGTCCCCATGACCGGGGGCCAAGTGATGCTTGGCACTTGGCAGGGCATTTATCTGTTCGAACACCGCCGCCAGGCACATCGCCGCCGGGTGTTGATGCACCTCGCGGGCGCATAGGATCAGCACATGGAAAACGGTTGGAAACTCGTCATCATTCTGGTGCTCGCCGCCGTGGCCGGCGTCCTGCTGCGCCGTCGGTTTCTGACCGGCGACGCCCCCCTGCGCCATTGGTTCGACACCCGCGTGGCGCCGCTGGGCGGGAAACTGTTCACGGCCTTCTGCTTTCTTACGCTGGCGGCCTGGATCGCGCTGTGGGCCGTTGCCAGCCCGGAAGAACGCGCCCGCTTGCCCGGCGAATTCCAGAAGGTTCTGAGGTCCATGGAATGGGGACAGAAGGACAAGCCCGGCGCCGCAAGTTCAGAGACCACGGCCCCCGCCCCGGCACCCCCGGTCCACGGTCCGGAGCCGGAGCCGGAGACGCCAAAGTGAAAAAGCAGAAGCGGCGGGCCAATCCGGGGGCATCGAAAAAACGCAAGCGCGCGTCCCCGCCCGCGCCCACGGCAAAACCCCGCCCGCAGCCGCAACCGGCCCCGGCCGCGCCGGGACTTGCCGGCTTCGCCCCGCCGGCCATTGATGCCTTGCTCGACACGGGCCGCAGGGCGCTGGCCCAAGGCGACTGGCGGGCGGCATTGGCCGCCGGGCGCGACGCGTTGATGGCCGCACCGGACGACGCGGACGCCCTCAACATCACCGGCGTCGCCGCCTTTCACCTGGGTGACCGGGCCGAGGCCTTGACCCTGTTCGACACAGCCCTGGCCTTTCATCCCGGCCACGGCGAGGCGTTGATGAATCGAGGGAACGTACTGTCCGACATGGGCCAGTGGGGTGCCGCAGAGGCTGCCTATCGTACTGTCCTGAGGACCGACCAAAACCATACGGGCGCGCGCTTCAACCTGGGCGTTCTGTTGGAGGTGTCGGGCAAGTTCACGGAGGCCGAAGCCGCCTTCCGCCACATTCTGGCCCATCAACCCGATCATGCGGAGGCGCTGTTCCACCTGGGTAATATTCTGAAGGCCCTGAACCGCCTGTCCGATGCCCTTGCCCAGTATGACGCGGCCCTCAAGGCCCAGCCGGGCCACGCCGGCGCGGCGACCAACCGGGGGGCCGTGCTGCAGGAAACGGGCAAGCCTTTGGAGGCCCGCGCCGCCTATGCCCAGGCCTTGGCGGCGGAACCGAACAACCCCGATGCACGCTACAACCTGGGCACCCTGTTGCAGGAGACGGGCCATCCGGAAGAAGCCATCACCGAGTACGAGGCCGTGCTGATCCGAGAACCCGGCCATGCGGGCGCCCAAGTCAACATCGCCTATGCGCTGCGCGAACTGGGACGACTGGAGGACGCCCACGAAGCCTCGCGAAAAGCCATCGCCCTCGCCCCCGATTACGATAAAGCCCGGGTCAACCTGGGCGATCTTTTGCTGGAGATGCGCCGGCCCGAGGATGCCGTCACTGAGACGGCGGCCTTTCTCGCCAGTCATCCGGGCAATACCTCGGCCCTGGCATTCCAGGCCATTGCCCTGAACGAGGCCGGCGACCGGGCCGGCGCGGCACGGCTGTTGGATTTTGAACGATTGCTGAGGCCGATTGAGATTTCGCCGCCCGAGGGCTTTGCCAGCGTCGCCGATTTCAACGCCGCCTTGGCTCGCCATCTGCGCGCCCATCCGTCCCTCGCCTATGCGCCCGCCAGTCACGCCACACGCCGGGGACGCCATTCAGGGGAACTGACGATCGGCGACAAGGGTCCCGTGGCCGGGCTTGAACAAACCATTCTGAGGGCGGTTGAGGCCTATCGCAGGGCCCTGCCGCCGGAACCCGATCATCCATTCCTGGCGCAGCGGCCGGACAAGCTGGCGCTGTCGATCTGGGGCGTGGTGATGGAAGATCGGGGCCATCAGATCGCCCATATCCACCCGGCGGCCTGGCTGTCGGGCGTTTTTTATCCGGAAATTCCGGATGTCGTGCGTAACGATGATCCGGATCATCAGGGCTGGATCGAATTCGGCCGGCCGCCTGCTGATTTCCACGCGACGCGGGAACCGATCACGACGCGGGTCTGCCCCCGGGAGGGGCTGATGCTGCTGTTTCCCAGTTATCTGTACCACGAGACAGTGCCGTTCCATGCGCCCGTGGAACGGCTCTCCGTCGCCTTTGATGTGATGGCCGGGGATTAAGCCGGGGCCTAGAAATTACCCTCGACCACGGTCAGGCCAAGAACGTGCCAAGCCTGCATGCCGCCCCGGTAGTAGAGGATCTTGTCCGCCGGATAGCCCTCGCGCAGCATCGCCTTGATCGCCATGGGGGACTGTCCGCACCACGGGCCGTTGCAGAACAAGAGAACCTTTTCCGCCTTGGCGCAGTCCCATTTCTTGTCGGCGCCGCGGGTGCAGCCGATTTCATCGAGGCGTTCCGCCATTTGCGTGTAGGGCATGTTGATGGCCCCCGGAATTGTGCCCTTGACGTGCCATTCGACCGTGCGGCCGTCGATCATCTTGCCGCCCGCCTTGGCGAATTCCAAAAGTTCGACCTCGCCGACCGTGGTCACGCCGGGCGCCACCTGCATGGGCTGAATGCAGAACGGCGGACATTTGCGCGACGTCTTGGCATAGGCCGGGTCGATCGTGTTGTTGGTGTCCTGGTTGCGCATGATCTTCACCGGGCCGTCGGCGGTGGGCACGGTGACGCTGGGCATGCGGGCGTTGATCTTGACCTCCAGGGCGTCGTCATCGGCGGCCGCCTGCGGGGGCGCCGAGACGGCAAGGGTGAACAGACAGACCAGGGCGATCAGGAGATGTTTCATGGGGCGGGGTCCTTGGATGTTTCCGGGGATGTTTCACAATGCACGCAAGCGATACGATGGCGTCGCGCGGGCCTTCATTTTATATTTGATGAATATGATGGCGGGATTTGTACACTCTCGCAAGTGTTGAATGCACCGCGGCCAAAACCCCCGGCGGCCCTCGGAATGGCAGACGGGAAGGCATGTGTCGGTTGAAGGAAATGGTGCACCCGGCACGATTCGAACGTGCGACCTCTGCCTTCGGAGGGCAGCGCTCTATCCAGCTGAGCTACGGGTGCAGCGCGGCGGAAACCTACGCTTTGCAACCTGTTAAGGCAAGGCTTTGATCGGAGGTCATATCCATTTTCTAGCCTGTTGCCACCTTGTTGCCATTCCCCGAGCCTTCGTTTCCTCCTTCCAGGGCTTGGAATGGCAGTTCGAACACGGCTGATTTGATCGCGTCTTCCTGGGGGATGACATAGTAGCTGTCAGTCACTTGGGAAGTGGGCGAATGGCCGAGAAGTGATTTCAAGACCCGCTGGGGAACCTTGCCGTTAATCGCCTGCCACGTCGCATAGGCCTTTCTAAGCGTATGCGGGGTGACGTGGACGGGCTTTCCATCTCGCTTGATGTTCGCTTTCTTCACGGCCTTGTCGAACGCTTTCTTGATGTTCGTGATCGGCCTGTCGGGAACCTTTCCCCGAAACACGTAATCGCCATCTTTCGGCAAGTGCCGCAAAATACCGATCAGTTTTCGGGACAAAGGCACCCGACGGATCGATGCCCTGGTCTTAGGCGTCCATCCATCTTTCGGTTTGAAGTCGGCGTATCCATCGGAAATCGAGATGCGATCCCAGGTGAGGTTGAAGGCCTCTCCTGACCTGCATCCGGTTTCCGCGATGAACGTGACCAACGGCCTGAGCCTTTCGGGAAGATTAGAGATGATCTGTACGACTTCTGCCGGCGTCGGAATGACGGCATTCGACGGTTCTTCCGGTATCCGCTCAACGCGGGGGACGATTGCAATATGTCCATTGCGCTTAGCCCAATTGAGGATTTGCACAACGGTCTTCATGTCGCTGTTGATCGTCGCGGGCGTTCTGCCCTGCTGGCAGCGATAGTCCTGAAACTCCACAAGGCGGGTTTCGGTGATCTTTGCCAGTTCATCATCCCCAAGAAATGCCAGTACGGCTCTCAGACGGTATCCATCCGTTTTAAGGGATATCTCCCGCTTCTTGCTCGTGCTGACCCTCAAGCGTTGCAAGGTCTTCCAATCCTCCACGGCTTGCCGAAACGTTAGCCTGACCTTTGGCGATGGTTCCGGTTGGGAAAGCTCTCCGCGCCGGTATCGTCGTTCCATCCGCTTGGCGTATTCGTCCGCAAGCTTCCGGTTCTTGAAGAACTTGCGGGCGCGTTGGTCGCCGGTGATCGACTTTGGGATGGTGACGACCCACTGACCATTGAGCTTCCCGTTTCGTTTTTGCGGGCTGACCAGGAACGGTCCGAAATGGTGTCCTGTTGTCATGGCGTTCTCCTTCATTGTGAACGCCCCCGCACACTATCCGCTTCCGAGTCTAACAAGCGCCTGCGCCTCCTGGAATTCTCGGATGCGTCCCGCCTCTCATTGATCTTCGTGCGGTGGTATCGCAGCACGTCTTCCTTGGCATACAGGTTCCTGCGGCCAGGTCTTGCGAACGGAAGATCGGCGAACGGGATTTTGCGCACCGTATCGATGGCGACATGAAGGAGCTTGGCGACTCCTTGAATAGCGAGAATATCGCTGTCGGTTCGCTCCAACTCTTTCTGCTTTAGCCAGGCCGCCCGTTGCTTGCGAAGCTTCACCAAGGACGGAGACGGCCCTTTTCGACGGGCAGACCCGTTTGGGTTCTTCCGGCGGCGGAAGCCCTTAGGTGTACGCAACTTTTTCTTTTTGCGGGCCTGCGGCTGTTCGGTAGCTATTTCGCTCATGCCGCCGCCCTCCACAAAAAACTCTGCCATTCCTCATCAAGCAGTCGCAGACGTTCTACGGCACGTTCGTAGGTCTGCGTCACAACGTACACGCCATGCTGCAATCGTCGCAGAATGCCATCCGCTACCAGTCTGGAGATAAACCCTCGATCAAAGCCGCCTCTGATCCGACCATGCCGAATGAGATTTCGACAAAGGTCCACTGCCCTTTCAGGCGTCCTCGTTCGTTTGCAAACGTTGGCAAAAAAGACTTCTGGCGGCTCCCCTGGGGGCGGGGGAATGTTACGACTGCTCGAATGGATTAAGTCGATGTGCGGGAACGCCACCCGCGCCACGTCTTCGATGATTGAGCCGAGTTCCAGGCCTTCATCGTGACGCATTGAGCGACTAATCCCATGCCTCTTGAACGCCTTCACACCGAAAACGCATTCCAGCCTTACCCGCCTGTTGGTTTTTTCGTAGAGCTTCACGCGCTCATCTGGGCCCGCAAAGCCATAGACAAGTAATTGCTCTCGATCTCGTTCCACGTACCCCTGGGCACTTGACCCATAATGATTTTCGAGTGTCCGCGAGAAACTACGATGAACGGTAGGGGCTAGGCTCTGCACCAACGAATGCGGATCATCTGCGGAGACATCGAGTGCAATCTCCATCTCACGAACTGAAATGCCTTCGGGCGTGGAATAGCCTTCCGGCGATAAGGCTTGGGCTAGTTCGTTGGTGAAGTCCGATAGAACAGACTCAATTGTCCAAACCATTTGAGTGGCGACTTCAAAGACGAAATTGTTGTCGTCTTCGATGTCCTCAGGATGCAGCCAGTTCACCGCATCGTTGCGACCGCACTCCCCTTCGTAATCCTCTCGAAGACAATGAAGATATGAGAGCGGATTGACCTTCACGTAGATGCAAATAGGAGCGTCTGGTTGCGGTCGCGTGAGCCGTACGGACTGGACGTGATCCGCTGTAGCCTGACTGGTCAGGCGTCCGAAGTTCATTCTGCGGCTTGCCGCATTCTGCGTTCGCGTTCGACGGAACCCAAATTCCTGTACCAGAACGTTCGCAACGTTCCTGAATGAGGCACGAGGAACGCGATATCTAAAGTTCAATGTTATGGCATCAGGATAGAGGCTACTGACACTGATTGGGCTATGTGCATTCGGCAAAGGCATTTGATCTTTCCTTATCCTATTAAGACGACGGGGCCTCCTTTCGCCGAAGCGGGTCGGTTTGGCCATCATCCATAGAATGCCTGAGAAAGATCGGTTTTAGAGTTACCCGCAGCTTTTAACGGCAGAAAGTATCGTACACCTCCTGAAACAACGAATGACCTGCCTCCCAAGGTAATTCACCGTCACAACTGTCCCGCAGTCGAATGAGCCGCTTCCGAACGAGGGCAACCAATTGCTCCTTCGCATCGTACGCAGTATTTTTCGGCTTCTTGATGGTGAGGATATGTTCGAATGCATTGGCCAAGGGATACCAGTTGCGTCGCTCGACCCGCGTACGCCCATTGGCAGCGATGTAACCAAGTATGATTAAGGTTTGAACGCGCTCAAGAAACCGTTCGGTATAAGTTTCACGTTTGTCTGCTGTGCCTTGGAAGACCGCCGTCCCTCGTCTGCCGTCAGCCATCAATTGGTATTGGCCTAACCAAAACTGGCGTTTTTTGTCAGACCGCCAATCCTCGCAAGATTTAACACCGATAAGAAGTGCTTCACAAATCTTGGGCTCTATACCGTTTCGCTCAGCAGCCCGTATCGCCTTCCGAAGGCTCTCCCACTGCTTTTGCTTCCTAAACGCCCGTGCGTTTCGGCTGGCATGAAGATGCACAAAATCTGGAAGTTCATCAGGGATCAAAACCATTCAAGGATGCTAGCACTGACTCGGAAGTGCCGTACACCTAAATGGCAGCCTATCTCTCAAACCTCCTGGACGCTCCGCATCATCAATTTTCTAACTGTACTTGGATACCACTCCCCGCCCCGTGCCGTCGCAATGCCACGCATGTTGAGGGCGTCGGCTATCGCTGTGTAGGTGACGGCACCCGTGGCTTGGATGTCGCGAATGACGGGAAGCACGTTGGCGGCGAATTGATCGGCACGACGAAGGCGCTCCCTGAGGCCCTTGGACTGCGCTTCGGCCAGGTTCGTCCGATTGCCGAGGCTCGCCCCCGCCGCCCGCTTGGCTTGCAACGCGGCTTTTGTCCGTTCGGCGATGAGGTTCCGCTCCTTCTCCGCCAGGGCGGCGTAGATATGGAGCATGAACGGCTCAACCTCTGGGCCGAGTTCCGCCACGATGAAGCGGACGTTCCGAGCGACTAAGCCTGAGATGAAATGCACGTCGCGACTGAGACGATCCAGCTTCGCGACCAGCACGGGGCATTTCCGCTTCTTAGCGTCGGATAGAGCCGCAGCGAGGCGTGGGCGCCTGTCGATAGCGTCGGCCCCCTTACCCGTCTCGACCTCGGAATGCTCTTGTACGATCTCGTATCCGTTCTGTAGGGCGAATTGACGGCATACGGTGCGTTGCGCTTCCAGCCCGAGGCCGCTTTTGCCCTGCCGGTCGGTGGATACACGGGTATAGAGAACGATGGGATGCATGGCCTTTACCTTGATTAAACGTGGGTTTAGTTCGTCTAATCCAGACCTTGCCAACCACGAATTCTGGCCTGCAAACCTAATCGCTCTCCTTTGATCTGCTATTTCGACATGGGGTTCTGCCCGCAAAACATGGCAGGCCAAAAGACGACGTTTGTCTCTTGGAGGATAGCCCGCGCGATCCAGACTTACTGTTTGTGTCGCTAGGCCTGTTTACTACGGCGTCAATGCGTAGAGCGCGAAGAAGCAAATCGCAGCGACGCCCAGGACCATGGCCGCAGCGCCCAGGTAATCATTTCGCGACAACCCGACCCAAACGGAGGGCAGGAATTGCCGAACGATGCCTTGCGCATTCGGTCGCTGGTCACGCCCGCTCTTTCTTCGGTCGTAGATGTAAACGGCCAACACAAAGACCACCAGCACGGGGAAAGACCAAAGCGTCCATTTGAAAACGCGGATGGGGTCTCCGCTGGCAATTGCCACCAAGACAAAAATACCTGCATAGGCAATGAACGAGAGAGTGGCCCGAACGAAGTTACCGCCGCCCAGAAGGACCAACAGAATGCAGAATAGGAGAATGACGATGAGCCAAATCATCGGGACAGGGGCCGCCTATCTGCCCTTGGCAGCGGCAAAGACGATGCCCGTATCGATCACGCCATAGATACAGCGCATTTCATTGAGCACCAACCCGCCGAACTTATTCTTCCCCCTGATGCGGGCCGTGTAGACGACGCGGCGGGGCGGCAGGTGATCCCACTTCTGCCCGTAGGTGGTATCGATCCAGATACGGTTGATCTCAAGCGGCCCCGCCAGTTCGAAGGAACTCGGGTCATGCATGTTCCGCTTGAAGTCGGTGATGCAGAGTTCCTTGTCGGCATCTGTGAAATGCTTCTGAGCGATGGCGATATCCCGTTCGATATCGGCGGCGCGTTGCGCACGGTCTTGCGTCGTCTGACAGGCCGCTACCGTTCCCGCAATTGCCAGCGCGGCGACAGCGGAATTCATGCGCCGGCGACGGCACTGCTTAAAGCGTTCACTCATCAGACGATCCCCTATCGTGGGAGCCAGAGCTTGCGGCACGCCTACCGCAAGGTGACTACACTTAACCCTGGTGATCGGGGAGTTAGTAAGCCGTAGCAAGACGGCCCCTGTGACCTTTAGGCGGAGAGCCCTGGACTTACGTCACAGGCTCCCCGACCGCATAGGTCAAGGGTGGTTTTGCGGTCCCACCAGACCGCTTGCTACGGGGTTACTACGCCCCAGAACGATGCGTCTTCGCTCCGAGGCACAGAGTAATCAATTAATACAAGGTCAGAAAGGGTAATCGCTGAATTGCTGGTCAGTCTTCGCCCCGACGCTTCCACGCAAATCCGCGATAGCCTTTCCTGAAGAACAGATACAATTTTTTGCGGAATTCATTGTAGGTGGGGTCTGGTGCCCATGCCTCCGTTTTCGCCAATCTGAGCGTCACGGGGCATTGGTATCTGGGCTTTTCTAGCTATCGCAGATCGCAGATTAGGGAATTTGCGTTCATCATTGCAGATTTGGCTAAGGGCCTCTTATGACTCGATGAATCTGCGATCCAGGCAACGTTCCATAGAGTGCTTATCGACATAAGGTAGGTTAGTCGTCCCACACGATTCCTTGGGGAAGACCAATAGTATCACCCCGCAATCCGTCTCATATCGAATGCCCAAGACAGCAAGCCAATTAGACTTTATTTTCTAGTTTTGCGCCTTGATCTTCTTTTTCTTTTTTGAGCGCTGGCATGGGAATCGGATAATTTCGCCTCCCGTTGAATTTCTGCTTTTCTTAGCGTAATTCGTGTGGGCTTCAATATTTCGTCTGCAAGGTTCAACAACAACAATCGGTCTTTTGAGTTCCAGTGATCCCAATAAACACGGGTTAATATGTGTTCACTAAGCATTACCCTAAAGAAGACTCCTGGGTTCACTTTCTTGAGCGCTGCATCTATGAGCTTCACTCCTGAAGGGGTATCCAAATCCGCAATCCAACACCCTTTTAGAACCTCCTCTACTCCATTGTTTGTATTTACCGCTTCGATGGATTTTGAGAGGACTTTGTGACGCCCAAACTCATCAAAGACATAAAAAACAAAACCCGTTGCCTCACTCAAAATATCGATCTGCAGCCGTTCTGCTATGTGATCGAGCAAATTATCAATACGATTTCGCTTTTCTTCAGTAGAAAGAGCATTTCGAAATTCAAGGTACTCTTCGGACCTCTTCAAATCTTCCGCTATCTCTTCGACAGATATGCTTGAGCGATCTCGGGTCCAGCCATTAATAATGTTTGATGCTAGCTTTAGAATTCCGGCAACCAAATCTTGCTTTGTTTTTCCTTCAATCCGTTCTGCGCCAGCGGATAATGCCGTGCACCCAATCATCAGATCGAATGCAGCCCAATGCTTCCGCTCTTTGACAATCTCCTCAGCCTCGTCCTTTTCTCCTACGTCAGAGGCATGCCGCTCAGTTTGAAGCAGCACTTGATTGGTAAAATCTAAAGCTGCCTGCTTTTCTCTCGCAGCCGAATTTCCCTCTTGCACTGTAGCCACTGCTTCTGTAATCGCGTTTCTCGCCCGTCGAACATGAGCTGGCCACGACAATCCAATCGTGTCGAGACTATGAGTATTCATTATGTGCCCCTCGGGGTACATTTCAGATATCGCGGCCGAACTATTTTCTATTCTATTTTTAATTATATCCAACAAACCATTATTAACTGACATTTCACAATATAAATCAAGCGTACCAAAATCAACAAACCTAGAACTAAAATCAAAATACTTAATATCAGAACCAGGCCTCTCGCACATTTCAGTTGCAAGTAAGTAGCTCTCCATAAATGGTAAAACAAATTCTACATGGCCAAATTCTTCACGCAAAAATCCAAATGAGAAGAAACCCTCAATGAATTTCGTCGCGTCTATAGGGTAGTCCATTTTTTTTGCGAACTCTTCGGCGCGCAGCACCAGACCTGCCTTTGATATCTTCAAAAGCTCAACTTTTAAATCAAACGCAAGATGCTGGAGGAATTTCTGCCTCGTCGTCCTGCTTAAAGATACATCATCCGTGTCACCCATAACCATAAAGGTCAAATAGCCTTGAACCGCTAATTGGATGAGCTCCGACCTTCTATTGGCCTGCAAAAACGCCATTAGAGTTGCTTCAGGGATGCCCGCGAAATAAGAGGGGTGAGCGTTAAGGTCAAAACGAGAGAAGACATTATTTAAACGACTGGCGAGCACCTCCGCCTTTTGCGGCTCTAGTTCAAATGATTTTTGAAGGAATAACGTTAATTCTAGAAAAGAAACCCGATCTACAGAATAAATCTGGGCCCCAATTTTCTTGGCAACTGAATCTCCCGAATGAAGATTGCTGCTTTCTCGAGACACCAGCACAAACTGAAGGTCGGGATTAGATTCTATTTGTTGCATCAAGAATTTCCGACGGTTCTGAGTGCTGAGGTTCGGCCCTGCAACAATTACAATCGGCAAACATCCATGATGTTCAACTAGATTACTGATGTCATAAGGGCCAATTAGATCTGAAATCGATCCATTCGGAGGCGATATCTGGCCACCATCAAGGACTATCGGATATGCGATCTTCCCGGATATTTCGGCACCAAGGATATGCTGCCCAATCACCCAGGGAAGGCTGTCATCAGGATAACTACTTTTAAGGTTAATCCATGAAATACGGTGCGTCGCTATTACTTCGTTGATTTCCTTCCCTGCCTCGGAGCGCTCGCTCTCCTGGACCGCAGATAAGGAGATTCTACTAAATCGCGGAGTAGGAAGAACATATCCAGAAGGCTTGTGCCTGTATTCTGGAGACAGTTCCGCAAGTGAGCTTTCAATCTCTTTAGAAACTCGAATAATTTGAGCCTGCAAATAATTGGATGACTGAACGTCCGGACCTTTATCAATCTCTAATGGAAGTGTGCGATTTTTGAATTGCTTCACAGAGCTTACGAAAGCATCAGAAAACATTTGCTTATAAAGAAAACGAGCAGCGTTGTGCGCCGCGCAAATGCGCGCAAGACCTTTTGTGCGTTCTTCGAGAGCATTTTTGTCGCCATCTGCTTGGTCACAAATGCCCCTAATGATGATAACGTTGTTATCAGGAACACGAGAACTAATGGCCTCGAATATTCCCGCGCTTTCCATTTCAACCGCCAACATTTGCCGGTTCAAAACCTTAAGGTCTTCCTTAAATTTTTTTGACTTGATAACCGGCCCACAAATGATCGGACCTGATGCCCGCGCATCTACCTTTTCCGGAACATCCGCACATTCCTCTTCAGATAGTCCCAGATTTTCCACAAAACGAGCTCGGTTCTGTGCACAAAGTTCCTGCCAATTTTCAAAATGGTGTTTAGTTGGCGGATGATTCCGCAAAAAAATCGTTGCTCTGAATAAATCTTTATCTGAGCGGTACGTTTCCGGAGAAAAAGCAAGCTTTGGTTCGGCATCAGCTACTCCCGATGCCGAAAGATTATTTGTCACATCTATAAGCTCGCCACCGTAACAAACGTCTCCAATCGAATTGTCTTTATTCAGGCTTCCCGCAATTCCATAAGAAACGAAGACACCAACATCAAATCGTCGTAGAGCATACTCTGTCGCATCCCTAGCAACCTTCTTCCCCATGTCAGCTAATAATATTGAAGCAATTCTGATGTCCCCATTCGGAGCAACTAATTCTGAAACAATATAGTCCCCTTCTGATAGGTCCGATTTGAACTCAAACGTGCTCATCAAAACATCGTGCTCCTCCTCAAGGGGCACAAAAATCAAAATGTCGAAAAACTCTTTTTCCATCAAAGCAGCCTATACAAAATTGGGATGTTACGGGGATACTCCGGTGACTCAGTTTGTAACAATAGAAGAATTTCATATTAGGTGCAGCAACTAGCACGAACAAAACTGACGCAAGGCACATCTCGAGGTTAATATTTGCCGCATCCGATTTAAACGGCATTGTAGAAGTTGCCGCCTTCCCACGTTTGCTGCCATCTGCTGCCATTCCCTACACCCAACGAAGCCATAACCGACACAAAAGAGCGTCGGAGCGGATAGCGTGCGGGGGCTTTAAGTTGTTGAGATTTAGCGGCTTTCGGATTTAGCGATTTTTGCCCTGGAGAGTTCGGAGGGCAGCGCTCTATCCAGCTGAGCTACGGGTGCCTTGGTCGGCGCTGGCGCGAACGGGCGGACCATACGCCGAACCCTTGCCCGCTGGCAAGCATTGCGCGCCCCCGAAATCATGGGCAGACTTCCGTCATGCAGGGGCTTCAGCGCCGCAACAAGGCGCCGGGCCCGCTTGTTCCTTGGGAGGGAAACAGATGACACAGAGCCTTACGTTCCGCACGCCCGTCCACGCCGTTCTGGCCACGGCCGCCGTCGCCGTTGTTGCCGCCCTGTCCGCCAGCCCCGCCTGGGCCACGGGCGACGTGAAGATCACCCCGCTTGGCAGCCACGAAGGTGAGTTCTGCCGCCAGGACCGGGCCTTGATTTTCGAGGATCCTGACGGCACGCGGCTGCTTTATGATCCGGGCCGCACGGTTGCGGGGGGCAACGACCCGCGCCTGGGCAAGATCGACGCCGTCCTGGTCAGCCATATGCACGGCGACCACGCGGGCGACCGCCACCTGCCCGCCCCGGGGGCCGGGACCTGCGCCAAGCCCGACGTTTCAGCCAAGGCGACACCCAACACAAGCGCCGTCAACATCGCGCTGGCGACCGGAGCGAAGATCGTCACCGGTTCCGAAATGCCCAAGTTCTTCGCGGGCAAGCTGAAGGCGTTGGGCGGGGACCCCAAGAAATCCGTGCTGGTACGTTTCGGCGCCTCGACTGCCGTCGGCGGCGTCACCATCACCACCGTGCCGGCCGTCCATTCCAACGGCGTCGCCGGCGCCATGGTCGGCGGTGATCTCGGCAAGATGCTGGATGCGTCGGGGCTGACCGCCTACGCCGGGCCGTCCACGGGCTACGTGCTGACCTTTTCCAACGGCCTGGTCACCTATCTCTCCGGCGACACCGGCATGACGGCGGAACAGAAAACCGTGGTCGGCGATCACTACAAGGCCCAGTTGGCGGTCATGAACATCGGCGACACCTACACCACCGGCCCCATGGAGGCGGCCTATGTCATCAACGACCTGATCAAACCGGCCTCCGTCATCGCGTCCCACGCCAACGAGACGGGCACCGAGGGCGGCAAGGTCGTCGGCAAGCGGACCCTGACCTTCATCAAGGCGGCCAAGGTGCCGGTGCACGTGCCCCTGAGCGGCAACACGATGTCGTTCGACGGGGCCGGCAAATGCACGGCCGGCTGTTGACCGCTAGGGAGATGTCTTAAGCGCCCGGGCCGCCCGCCCGTCCGCGCCGGACGGCGGGGGGGCCTGGGCGTTTTCGATCCAGGCGCGGATGTCGCGCCACACGGTCTCGGCGTTGAGGTCGCGCAGCAGCATGTGATAGCCGCCGTCGTAGAGGGCGAAGGTCTGGCGATCCTTGGCGGCGGCCGGAAGGCGGCGTACCATCTCGAACGTCGGCCGGCCGGGAATGATGTCGTCCTTGGCGCCATAAAGAATCAGCGCCTTTTCGGAAAACTGGGGGGCCGCGGCCAGCGCCCGGTCCATCAGTTCAACCAAGCCGTAAATGGTTTCGACCCGCGTACGCTTGATGACCCGCCAGTCGCGGCCAAGTGCACGCAGCATGTCGATGTTGTCCGACGGCTGAATGTTGAGGCCCTGCGCCGTCAGGCGGAAAGTCGGGATGGTATGGGCCGTGAGCCACAGCGCGCCCCGCTCGTACCACGCCATGGCGGCACGGCCCCAAACGGCGGGGGCGGCCAGGATCATGCCGTCGGCATCGGGCCGGGTTTCCGCCGGGCCCGCCCCAGCAACCAGGGCGACGGCGCCGCCCATGCTGTCGCCCAGCACATAGACCGGAACCCCCGGATGGGTGCGGCGCACGAGGGCCGTGAAATCGGCGAGGTCGCGGGCATAAGCATCTGCCCCGGCCCACAGGCCGATGCCGATACCGTCGCCAAAGCCGCGCTGATCGTACGCGTAAGACGCAATGCCCCGGCCCGCCAGCCAAGCCCCCGGGGCCGCGAAAAAGTTGGAATAGTCGTTGAACCCATGAAGGGCAACGACGATGGCCCTGGCCGGCCCCTTGGGCCGCCATGACCGCACGGTCATGCGGATGCCGTCGCGGGCGACGAACCAGTCCATCAGGAAGTGGGGCGTGGTCGCCGCCGGTCCCGCCGGATAGGTCAGCGGCACAGCGCAGGCCGCGAGCAGCCCGCAGATCGCCAGGGCGGCGAGCCGCCGCAGGAGGCCCCGGGTCATTGCCCGGCGGCCGCCCGGTCGCCGTCCGTGGGGCCGCCGGACGTCAGGCGCAGGAACACGTCTTCCAGCGCCGCTTCCTTGGTCGTGAGATTGGTGATGACGTAGCCCGCATCCTGCATAGCGGCGATGATTTGGCCCGAATGGGCCTGCGACGGCGGAAAGGACACGGAAATCTGCCGGGGCGTGGGCAATTCCGTGCGGAACGTGCTCAGAATTTCCGGCACATCGGTGATGTCGCGGTCGACGGTGATCAGCATTTCCTTGGAATCCAGGCGCGCCAGCAGCGCTGCCGTATCATCGCAGGCGACCAGCTCACCATGGTTGATGATGGCGACCCGGTCACACAGCGCCTGGGCTTCCTCCAAATAATGGGTGGTCAGCAGGATCGTCGTGCCGCGCGCGTTGAGATCGCGCATGGTGACCCAAAGCTGGCGGCGCAGTTCCACATCGACCCCCGCCGTGGGCTCGTCCAGGATCAGCACCGGCGGCGAATGGACCATGGCCTTGGCGACCAGCATGCGCCGGCGCATGCCGCCCGACAACGAGCGGGCATAAGCATTTGCTTTGTCGGCCAGGCCAACGGCTGCGAGAATGTCGTCGGAGCGACGACGGCTGACCGGCACGCCGAACAGGCCGGCCTGAACCTCCAGCAATTCGCGCGGTGTGAAAAACGGGTCCAGGTTCAGTTCCTGGGGCACCACGCCGAGTGACAACCGCGCCGCCCGCATGTCACGGTCAATGTCATGGCCCCACACCCGGGCCTGGCCCGAGGATTTGATGACCAAACCCGACAAAATGTTGATGAGTGTCGATTTGCCCGCCCCGTTGGGCCCCAACAGCGCGAAAAACGAGCCCCGGGGCACGTTCAGCGAAAGGTCCTTGAGCGCCGCCACGGTCTGGCCCGTGTCCCCGGGCACATTGCCGCCGCGCCCGTAGACCTTACGTAAATGGCTGATTTCCACCGCGAATTCAGGCTGGCTCCGGGCGGTATCGGAAGTTTGGACCGTCATTGGCTCCTCGGGAGGGCGCCGGTACGCCGGACCGGATCGGTCGGCGGCGCCGGAATGATGCCGCTGCATATTGATTGTCGGGCCGCAATCGGTATCATCCGCTCAAGCGCAGGGTCAACGGTCATGGCCTGACCCGGGCGGACTGGAACAGCGAATCAAGGGATACGACATGGACCCGGAAGAACCCATCTACGTGGACACGCCGATCGTCGCCTGCGACGGAGGCGGCGGCGCGCTGGGCCACCCAAAGGTGTTCCTGAAGTTCGACGAAGAGGCGGAGGTTGTCTGCCCCTATTGCTCAAAACGCTATCTTCTCAACCCTGACGCCCCGGTCGCCAGCCACGGCCACTAGGCTGCGGCCTTGGTCTTCGCCTGGCCCAAGGGGATGGCTTAAATATCCTTGCCCCGGCAGGTTAACCGGCGGGGTGTTCTCGTCGCCGCAACGGCGCATATCTAACGCCCTTTCGGTCGCGATGACGAACGGCCGTTCGTCATAGATAAACCCTTCATGCCCGCCCGCCCGTCGGGCTATAACAGGGGGCGCGCCGACCCAGCCCGCCAGCCTGCATCCCCACCTACCGAAATGGATCCCCATGACCGATCAACGCGAACATGTCTTTCTGGTCGACGGCTCGGGCTTCATCTTCCGCGCCTATCACGCGCTGCCGCCGATGACGGCGCCCGACGGCACGCCGACCAACGCGGTGTTCGGGTTCACCAAGATGCTGATGAAGCTGGTCGAGGATACGGAAGCCGATTTCGTCGCCGTCATCTTCGACCGCGCGCGCAAGACCTTCCGCAACGACATCTATCCCGAATACAAAGCCCACCGCCCGCCCGCACCCGACGACCTGATTCCGCAGTTCGACCTAGTCCGCAAGGCGACCGAAGCGCTCAACGTGCCGGCAATCGACATGGACGGGTTCGAAGCCGACGACCTGATCGCAACCTACGCCCGCCAAGCCCGCGAACGGGGAGCAGAGGTGACAATCGTGTCTTCGGACAAGGATCTGATGCAGCTGGTCGATGACAGCGTGGTCCTGTTCGATGCCATGAAGAACCGTGAGATCGGCCCTGAGCAGGTTATGGAAAAATTCGGCGTCGCGCCGGACAAGGTGATCGACGTGCAGGCCCTGGCCGGCGATTCGTCGGACAACGTGCCGGGTGTGGCCGGTATCGGTGTGAAAACGGCGGCGCAGTTGATCGGCGAATACGGTGACCTCGACACCCTGCTGGCCCGCGCGGAAGAAATCAAACAGCCCAAGCGGCGCCAATCCCTGCTGGAACAGGCCGACATGGCGCGCATTTCGCGTGATCTGGTGACGCTCAGGGACGACGTGCCCACAACGCGGACCATCGACGAGATGCGCAAGAAGACGCCGGATGCGGAAACGCTATTGGCCTTCCTGCGCGACCTCGGCTTCAAGTCCTTGGCGACCACGGTGGAAAGCCGCCTGGGCATGCCCGCGAATGGCGGCAACGGCGCGGCAACGCAATCGTCCGCCGTGCTCGCCCCGCAATACGACCTCGTGCAGACGCTCGACCAGCTTCAACCCTGGATCAAGGCCGCCTACGCCACCGGCGTCGTCGCCGTGGATACGGAAACGGACGCGCTGGACGCCATGGGGGCGGGTCTGGTCGGCGTGTCGCTTTCGACCGAGGCGGGCCGTGCATGCTATATCCCGCTGGCCCATGTGTCGTCCGTGCCCCAGGGTCAGCTGGATCTTGGGGATGGGGATGGAGACGGCGGCGGCGAAAGCGCGCCCGAGCAGATCCCCCTTGATGACGCCCTGGCCGCCCTCAAGCCGATGCTTGAGGATCCGTCAATCCTGAAGGTCGGCCAGAACATCAAGTACGACATCCAGGTGCTCGGCCGCTACGACGTCGAGGTCGCACCCGTGGACGACACCATGCTGCTGTCCTATGTGCTGGACGGCGGTCTGCACGGCCACGGCATGGACGACCTGGCCCGCGATTTCCTTGATTACGACACGATCAAGTTCAAGGATGTCGCCGGCACCGGCAAGGCCCAGGTGTCGTTCGACCGGGTGCCGCTGGACAAGGCGCTTGATTACGCCGCCGAGGACGCGGATATCACGCTGCGTCTGCATGGCGTGTTCAAGCCGCGTCTGGTGGCCGAACACATGGTCACCGTTTATGAGACCCTGGAACGGCCCCTGGTCCCGGTGCTGCGTGACATGGAACGGCGCGGCATCAAGGTTGATGCCGGCGTCCTCAGGGACCTAAGCGCCGATTTCGCCGCCCGCATGGACAATCTGGAGGGCGAGATTCACAAACTCGCCGGCCATGAATTCAACATCGGATCGCCCAAACAACTGGGCGAAATTCTGTTCGACGAGATGAGCCTGGACGGCGGCAAGAAAACCAAGACCGGCGCCTATGCCACGGGGGCAGAGGTGCTCGAAGAGCTGGCCGCCCAGGGCCATGACCTGCCGCAGAAGGTTTTGGATTGGCGGCAACTGTCGAAGCTGAAAAGCACCTATACGGACACCTTGGTCGGCCAGATCAATCCCAAGACAGGGCGGGTCCATACGAACTATGCCCAGGCCGTCGCGGCAACCGGGCGGCTGTCGTCGTCGGACCCCAACCTGCAGAACATTCCGATCCGCTCCGAGGAAGGGCGCAAGATCCGCACCGCCTTCGTCGCCGACAAGGGATATACCCTGATGTCGGCGGATTATTCGCAGATCGAACTGCGCCTGCTGGCCCATGTGGCGGGGATCGACGTTCTCAAGCAGGCGTTCCACGACGGCATCGACATTCACGCCCTGACGGCCAGTCAGGTATTCGGCATTCCGGTCGAGGGCATGGACCCCATGGTCCGGCGCCGCGCCAAGGCCATCAACTTCGGCATCATCTACGGTATTTCCGCCTTCGGCCTAGCGCGCCAGCTGGGCATTTCCCGCGGTGAGGCGGGTGAGTACATCAATGCCTATTTCGAACAGTATCCGGGCATCAAGGCCTATATGGAGCGAACCAAGGAACAGGCCAAGAAGCAGGGCTTCGTGGAAACCACATTCGGGCGCAAATGCCATGTCCGCGGCATCAACGACCGCAACCCCAACATGCGGGGGTTTGCCGAGCGCGCCGCCATCAACGCGCCGATCCAAGGCGGCGCCGCCGATATCATCAAGCGCGCCATGATCCGCGTGCCGGATGCTCTCGAGGCGGCGGGCCTGGGTGCCCGCATGCTGCTGCAGGTCCATGATGAATTGATCTTCGAGGTTCCCGACGCCGAGATCGAGGCGACCCGTGACGTGGTCCGCAAGGTCATGTCCGGCGCGGCGCATCTCAGCGTGCCGCTCGACGTCGACATCGGCACCGGCGCCAATTGGGACGAGGCGCATTAGGCGGGGACAGCCTCGCCCTCGCTGCGTCCCCTCCGCTGCACGCTTTTACCTTTTCTTCATTTTATGGCACGGCCTTTGCTACGAAATTTTCGTGGGGACCGCTCGCGCGCGGGCAAAAGCAGAGGAGAGCAATCATGAAAATCGACAACGTCGCCAACATCCTGTTTCCGCAAAAAACCGACAAGCCGGCGGCAGCCGATGCGGGGTCCGGTTCCTTCGCCGAGATGATGGCCGCCTCCGTCGCGCCCCAGAGTGGCGACGAAAGCGGTCTGCCCAAGACCGACCTGGACATCGTCCGCGAGAAGGGGTTCACCGCCTACGCGAAAGAAGTCGAGGAACGGAAGCGGGAAGAACTGCGCGAAAAGATTCTCAACCGCATGGGTCTTTCCGAGGAAGATTTGGAGAAAATGCCGGCTGAACAGCGGGCCGCCATCGAGGACCTGATCGCCCAGGAAATTCAGCGCCGCATGCAGGCCAGCGCCGAATTGGAGAATGACAAGCCCGGCCTCCTTGGCGATGCGCCGGACTTGGCCCGCGACATCTCCGACACCAGCGGAACGGGCAGTGCAGGGTCGGTTCTGCTGGCTGCGATGGAAGCCCGAGATGCCCTGGACGATGACCCGGCGGCCGTCACCGACGAATCAAAGGACGACAAATAAGTCTTAAAACCGCCACGAGGCGCCGACCCACCCCCGGCGTCCATGGATGACTGGCCGGAATCAATTGCCGCCCAATTGGGAAAATTATGCCCAACCGGGAAAAATTTTCCCAGTTTCACGGCCCCATAGGCACGCTGAGCAGGGGCATTTTTAACCCCATCGCACGTGGGGTTGCCTAATCACGCGCGCCCCGGCACCATTCGAGAAACGATAATTTCCACGGGGAGAATGGTGATGATGAGGCATAAGCCCCTCACGCGCGCCTGCCTGCTGGCTGTCGGGCTGGCTATTACCGCCGGGCCCGCCGCGGCCGGAGCAGGGCACAATCACAGCATCGATGTCGCGCAGGCCAAGACTTCGGAAATCACAATCGGCGCCCAACCGGTCGCCGGCAAAATCACCATGCTGATAGGGGTCGGCGGATTTTCCGGCGGCAACGTCGCGGTTCTGCCGGGGCCGGACGGCCTGCTGATCGTCGATGACAAGCTGGAAGCGTTTTCGGAGAAGCTAACGGCAGCGCTCAAGCCGTTCGGCGGCGGGACGCCCAAATTCGTGCTCAACACCCATTGGCATTTCGACCATACGGGCGGCAACAAGCATTTTGCCGAGGCCGTCATCATCGCCCATGACAACGTGCGCAAGCACATGGCCGTGGATCAGGACTTCAAGGCTCTGGACAAGACGATCCCCGCCTCGCCGCCCGAAGCCCTGCCCGACGTCACCTACAACGACCGCATGACGGTTCATTTCAACGGCGAGGAAATCCAGCTTCTCCATCTGCCGGGCGGTCATACGGATGGCGACACTGTGGTCTATTTCAAGACGTCCAACGTCCTGCATCTGGGGGACCTGTTCTTCAACGGCATGTTCCCCTTCGTCGACGTGGCCCATGGCGGCAACGCGCTGACCCTGGCGCGCAACATTCGCGACATCACCGGTCGTTTCCCGGCCGATGCCAAGATCATTCCCGGACACGGCCCCTTGGCGACCATGGCCGACCTCGAGGCCTATCTGGACATGCTGACGTCGACGACAATGTTCGTGCAGAGCGCCGTCATGGAAGGCAAGGACCTGAAGGCCATTGAGGCCCAGGGTTTCCCCGAGCAGTGGAAAAAATGGGAATGGCCGTTCATTTCCCAGGCCATGTGGATCGATCTGATCCATCAGAGCCTCAACTAGAAACGGCCGGATAGAAACACACTGCGGCGGTCAGGCCGCCTGAACGTCCGCCCGGGCGGCGCGCGACCGCATCCGCATCTTTATCCAGGCAACGGCGCGATAGGCGAGCAACAAACCCGCGATCCCACCATAGATCAGGGGTTCGATCTGGAATCCCTTGCGCATCATAAAGAAATGAACCGGCGCGGCGATGGCCGCGACGTAGACCAGCTTGTGCAGGCGCTGCCAATTGCGCCCGCCCATCTTCTTGACCATGGCCTTGGGCGAGGTAACGGCGAGGGCCGTCAGGATCACCAGCCCCAGCATGCCGACGGTGATGTAATTGCGTTTCAGGATGTCCTGCCAGATTGCGGCCCAGGCGAAATACTGATCGAGCACCACGTAGCTTGAGACATGCAGGAGAGCATAGAAGAACGCATAGAGCCCAAGCATGCGGCGAAAACGCATGACCACGGCCAGCCCCGTGATCCCGCGAACCGGCGTCACGGCAAGGGCGATCAACAGAAAGCGGATGGCCCAGTCGCCCGTGTAACGGTTGATGAATTCCGCCGGGTTGGGCCCGAACTGTCCGCCCAGGCCGAGCCAGACCAGCCAGACGAGTGGGCTCAGCGCGGCCGCATGGACCAGGGGTTTGAGGCCCCAGTTAAGACGGGCTTCCTTGTTCATGACACCATCCTAACGCAGCCGGCACCGATTGGGCACCGGCGGGCGGCCCGTACGCAGACCTAGAAGAATTTCTTGAGATCCATGCCCGCGTAAAGGCTTGCGACCTCGTCCTCGTAGCCGTTGAACATCAAGGTCGGCTGGCGGATCGGCAGGCCGAAGATGTTGTTCAGGCCGATCTTCTTTTCCGTGGCCTGGCTCCAGCGCGGATGGCTGACGTTGGGATTCACGTTGGAATAGAAACCGTACTCGCGGCCATTGGCGATGGACCAGGAGGTCGGCGGCTCTTTCTCGACGAAGCGCATGAGCACGATCGACTTGATGGATTTGAACCCGTACTTCCACGGCACGATCAGGCGGATGGGGGCACCGTTTTGGTTGGGCATGACCTGGCCGTGCACACCGACCGCCAACAGGGTCAGCGGATTCATGGCCTCGTCCATGCGCAGGCCTTCCTTATAAGGCCATTCCAGATACGGCCGACGTTGCCCCGGCATCTGGTCCGGGTCGAACACGGTTTCGAAATAGACGTACTTGGCTTTCGACGTTGGGTTTAGGCGCTGGATCACTTTGGCAAGCGGCACGCCCAGCCAAGGCACGACCATCGACCAGGCTTCGACGCAGCGGAATCGGTAGACCCGGTCCTCGATGTCCTCGGCCTTGATCAAGTCGTCAATGTCGTAGGTGCCGGGCTTTTCCACCGCCCCCTCGACCTTGATGGTCCAGGGCGTGGTCTTGAAATTTCCGGCGTTTTCCGCCGGGTCGCCCTTGCCGACGCCGAATTCATAGAAGTTGTTGTAGGTGCTGACGACCTCGAACGACGCCGGTTCCTGGCCCAGGACCTGGGCGTTGTATTTCGGATGCGGCGCGCCGGAAAGCGCCTTGCCCTCGGCCGGGCGCCAGGCCGCGGCGGCCTGGTTCGGAAGCCACATGGGCATGGTCGCCGCAAGCCCGCCGAAGCCGAGCGTCTTGAGCACCCTGCGGCGGTCTTCGAACACGCTTTTCGGCGTGATCTCGCTGGACGAGATGGGATGGCGGGGGCGCTGGCGGATGATCATGGCGGTCTTCCTTCCGGTTCGTCTGCGTCGATATCCGGCGCGCAATAGGATCGCCGGGCCGGGGTCATGCGGTCTTTATGGTTCCGCGAAGAGTATAAGCCGGGAAGGTGCCCACCCAATAAGGCGAAGGCGGGGCAGGGCCGTCACATCTTCGCGAGGGTTTCGCGAGCGACCCGCCAACTGGGGCGTTCCCATTCGCCGGAAAGCGGTGTAGGAGAAACCACCATGCGCACGCTTTATCATCTGTGGATGTCGCCTTTTTGCCGTAAGGCCCGAATCTTCCTGGGCGAAAAGCGGCTGGAGCACGAACTTCGGATCGAGAACATCTGGGAACGCCGCGAGGAGTTCCTGGCGCTTAATCCTGCCGGAACCGTGCCGGTGCTGGTGGAGATCGACGGCACGGCGATTTCCGGGGCCGATGTGATCTGCGAATTCCTGGACGAAGTCCATGATGACCCGCCGCTGATCGGCCGCACGCCGGTGATCCGGGCCGAGGTCCGCCGCCTGACCAACTGGTTCGATGAAAAATTCAATCGCGAGGTCACGGATAATCTGGTCGGCGAAAAGCTGCTGAAGCGCTTTCTTGGCCAGGGTGAGCCCAAGGGCGCGCGGATCCGTGCCGGGCACGCTAACATCCACATGCATCTGAACTACGTGTCGTTCCTGGTAGAGCGGCGGCGCTGGCTGGCCGGGGATGATTTTTCCATGGCCGACGTAGCGGCGGCGGCGCATCTGTCCTGTGTCGACTATCTGGGCGACGTGCCCTGGGAAGATCACCCGGAGGCCCGCGACTGGTATGCCCGGGTCAAGTCACGGCCCAGCATGCGGTCCGTGCTGTCCGACCGTATGCCCGGCTTTCCGCCGCCCCGCCATTACGCGGATTTGGATTTTTAACGCCGCGGCGGCACGCTGTCAGGCCGCACATCCATGTTTTCGATGTTCTGCCGCGCCGGTCCGGCGGCTGCGCTGTCGGGCATGGCATTCAGGATTTTCAACCAGTCCGCCCGGGCCCCCGCATCATCGCCCTTGAGCCGCCGCAGGATTCCGCGCTCCAAAAGGGCCTCCGGGTTCGCGGGATCGATTTCCAACGCCGTGTTGGCGTCGGCCAGCGCATCGGCCGCCCGATCCAGGAAACGCCGGGCACTGGCCCGGAGCGCATAAGCGTCGGCACGCGACGGCGATAGGTTGAGCGCGGCACTCAGGTCCGTGTCCGCCGCGTCGTAATCGCCCCTTGCCGCCCAGGCCTGGGCCCGGTCGACCAGCAGGTCCGGATCACCGGGCATGAGTGCTATGGCGGAGGCGAAAGCCCGCGTCGCGTCCTCGGGCCGGCCTTCCAGCAGCCAGGCCTGGCCCGCCTGATCGTACAGCCCGGCCTTGACCGGCGGTTCCTCGATGGAAATCTGGGCAAGGCGCTCCAGGCGCTTGGCCGCTTCGCCAAATTGTTCAAGCTCGATCAGAGCAACCGCCGCGCAATGGTCGGCCGCGTCACCCCCGCCCAACGACCGCCAGCCGATGGCCATTTCGAACCCATCCTGGGGCCGGCGGCGTGCCAGGGTCATGCATTTCTGGTATTCCGCCGCCTGAGCGGCCTTGGATGCAGTGCCAAGTCCCGTCTGCGCGGACGGTTGCCCAAGCAGTCCCTGCTGGGCCGCCGCCGGCAGGGGCGGCAGGCCGACGGCCAGGCACATCAACAGTCCCGCAAGCGGGCGGAGGGCACGGCAACGATGAATGGGCGGGATCCCTGGCATGACGGTCGGGCTCTGGTTATAACCAAGCCTGCTTATAGGAGGCATTCCGCCCCCTTGTCGACCGGGGCCGCACGCACATGACCAACCTGTTCTGTTTCGGATTGGGCTTCAGCGCCCAGACTTTGGCCCGCGGCCTGATGGCCGAGGGTTGGACCGTGGCCGGAACCTGTCGCACGCCGGGCAAGCAGGCGAAACTGCGGGCAGGCGGGATCGACGCCTATGTGTTCGACGGTGCTGCCCCCCTGGACATTTCCGCTGGGGCGGCCCTGGCCCGCGCCGATCACCTGTTGATGTCCATCCCGCCGAGCGGCGAAGGCGATCCCGTGCTGACACAGGCCGGCCCGGCCCTTGAACAGGCCGCCGGACACATCCGCTGGGCCGGGTATCTATCGACCACCGGGGTTTACGGCGACACGGGCGGCGCCGAGGTGACGGAAGACAGCCCCCTCGCCCCGACATCCCCCCGGGGCGCATACCGCGCCGCCGCCGAGGCGGCCTGGCTTGATCTCGGCCGCCGCAAAAACCTTCCGGTCCATGTCTTTCGTCTGGCCGGGATTTATGGGCCGGGCCGCAGCGTACTCGACCAGCTGCGCCAAGGTACGGCGCGCCGCATCGACAAGCCGGGGCACCGGTTTTCCCGCATCCATGTCGCCGATATCGCCGCCGTGCTGCGCGCCTCCATGGCGCGGCCGAACCCTGGAGCGATCTATAACGTGTGCGACAACGAACCCGCCGCCCAGGCCGACGTGATTGCCCATGGCGCCAAGCTCCTAGGCCTGCCGGCCCCCGATCTCGTGCCCTTCGATCAGGCCGCCGAGACCATGTCGCCCATGGCGCGCAGCTTCTGGCGCGACAATCGGTTGGTCAGCAATGCCCGCATCAAGGATGACCTGGGCGCGGCGCTGTCCTGCCCGACCTACCGCGAAGGCCTGGCCGCGATCCTGGCGGCGGAGAGTTGAGCCGGTTAGCGCAGACCCGGGAATCATCATATTCCCATATTCGGATTATTTTCCTTGACTACCGAATAACCCTCGGGTAGGGTCCCTTCATCGACAGGGCGAGGTGTGTCCGCGCTTCGGCGCCGGCCCTCCCTCTCGGCTTTTTCTTCATTCGATCCGGCCCGCCCGGCCCCGCTTTGACCAGCGGGGTGCCGATGGGCGCGCCCTCCTTCCGGAGACATTCCCATGACAGCGAAACCGACCGCGCGCCGCGCCCGCCGGGGCAGCGGTGCGCGCACCGCCTTTGACCGCCAGGCATTGATCGACCAGTTGACCCGTTCCGACGGCGGGCTGGAGGACATCCTGGCCAAATCACCCCGCGATCTGACCGAGGCCGAGGTCCGCCAGATTGCGCAACGCCGGCTCGCCCTGCCCGCCGGGGCGGAGAAGGAAACCCTCGACCGGTTCGAGCGCGCGTTCTACGACGATGCCTACGGCACAGACTTGGCCGAAGCCGATGAAACCGGCCGCCTGATGGCGCCGGCGGCGCGTCGTCCCGTCAGCACCGCCCCTGTTCCGGCCCGCACGGCCGACGGCATGGACCTGTCCCGCGCCATTGGGCGCCTGGCGGAGCGCGTCGCCGACATTGCGGAAACTCAGGGATCGCGCGATGCCGTCCGCTTTCTGCAACGGGGTCTGACCATCCTCAATCAAGCTGTCACGGAAGCCCGCGGCGACGATGCCATGGCCGCAGCCCCAACCAACGGCCCGATGTTCCAGGATCTTGTCGATGACGGCGACCCGGGCCCCAAGACCCGTGCCGCCCTGCGCACGGCGTCGGCCCGTCTGGGGGCCCCGAAGATTGAGGAAGCCCTCGCCCTCGGCCGTTTCGAAGCTGCGTTGCGTGGCCTCGCCGACGGAACGTCTGCATCGGGCCTTCGTGACGTTACATCTGCCTCATTCGCCGAGTTGTTTCGCGAGCCCGCGACCGTCGGCCCGCATATTCCGACCGAGGAAGGGGAGAGCCTGCAGATGACGGTCAACGACCTGGGCAAGGTTCTGCTCGGACCGCGCGGCTTCACGGCCCTGCGCGAGGACGGCATCATCGGGCCGAAGACCGAGGCGGCGTTGAAACGCGTTCTCAAGGCCGCGGGCCCCCGGCGCCTGACGGAAACCATGGGCCGCAACCTGGGCTTCTTCCTGTTCGAGCCACCCAAACCGGGCCGCCGATCCCTGCTGCAATCCGCCGCGGGCGCTTTATCAGGGCAAAATTTTGATGTTGTATAGGAAAATATTCTTGACGCGACAAGTCCGATCTGTCATAACCAAACCAACGAACGGGCGAGATGCGTCCGCCCCCCCGAACGTTCCCCCCCAACACCGATGATAGGAGCCCTTGATGGGGAGCATGGATAACAGGCCATCGCTGCCGCCCGCACCGTCTTCTTCCGACGATGACACGGTGACGGGGCTTCCCGGCAAGGGCGGCGCGGACGGCTTCGGTGGGTTCGGCAGAACATTCTTGTCGGACAGTGTCGGCCGCGGCCAAGCCAACAAGCCCGATGATGTCCTGCAGGTTTCGCGCTTTCTCGCCAAGAACGACATCCTGCCTGCACCGAGCGAAACCGCGGATGAGGATTTCTTCCGCGCCGTCGAAAAGGGCCAGGATCGCCTCAATGTACTGGCCGGCGGCGGCCTTCACCGCGATGGCATCATCAAGCCCTGGGGCCCGACGGAGGTTCTCAGCCAACGCGCGGTCTCGTCCGGCAAAATGCGCCCCTTCGACACGGACCAATCCGCCCCGGCCGACGGCAATTCCGCCCAGGTTGCCGACACGCAAAACGGGCGCCGGCCGGTGCCGCCGCAGTATCCTCCGCGGCTGCCGCCCTTGCCCGCACGCCAGGGTGATGGCGCAAACATCCGAACGATCGGGACGCATGGCACGCACGAAGAGACGCCACTTGAACGGAAGTCACGGTTCGGCTCCCAAGGCGTCGAGGCGGACCAACTCTTTCGCCCCGATAAAATGGATCCTGATTCCGCCGCCGCGTTCATGCGCCGCTTGGAAGACCGGCGAACAACTGTTCTTGAACCAAAGGCCAATGAGCGCTCCATCCCCGTCACCATAGGCGGATATCAACTCACCCGAGAAAGCTGCTACCTTCTAGGAAAGGCAATGACAGCGACAGCCGAGACCAGGAAGGCGGTCATGGCCGAGGTCAACAAGTCGGGTTTAGGGCGCACGCAAAAAGGGGCCGTGAATGAATTGATCACGCGCCGCCTGGAATCTAGTGGGAAGGACCCCGTCCGGTTCGGTGACAGGAAGGTTATTGCCCGGCTCATGAGCCAGATGGACGAACGGAACGCCAAGACCCGTGACACCGTTTCTGGGGCGTTGCCATTTTTGTTTCCGACGCTGCAGGTAGAGAAAGTTGCGCCGGCAATCAAGCTGCAGGATGCCATCGGCACGATCATCCGCGAGACGATCAAAAAGCAGACCGAGGACTAAATCTGGACAACAACCATTGTCAACGTGGCAAGATGCAAGTACCACTTCAGGATGAATTTCTCCGCACTCCGTCCGTTGATTTTCCTCATGGCCATATGCTTGACTACCCCGTCGCTGGCCACCGAACGGAATGATGTGATATCCCGCGAAGACGCTCTGGTTCGGCTATTCGAAGAATCCGTATTCAAGGGATGGACCTGGCCCATCGCATCAAACAACCAGAAACCGTTCAAGATCGAAATCGCGGTCAAATGGCAAGCTCCGCTCAATATCTGGATTATGCATGAAATAGGCTTCGGCTATCCGCTTTCATGGGAAGACGACTACGAAAATTTTCGAGCATTCATCGCCACCCTATTGCTGGAACTGTCCCAGCTGACGGGATTGCCCATCACCGAGTACCCTCCAACCGAAGGTCCCGACCTCAATGCCGCCGTTTATATCATCGGCGAAGATTACATTGAAACGTACTACGAGAATTTCAACCGCGCCGGTTTGGCGCGCCTCGGCACCCAAAGCTTCGTATGCAGTGGCTGGCCGCAACCGAATGAGGCCGGCACCTTGAGCCGCGGGTACATGTTGCTACGAACTGACTTACCCAAGAACCTGGCGCAGCACTGTATCGTCAAGACGATGCTTGAGGCCTTGGGGCTCTCAGGTATCGGCGGACGCCAACAAGTCTCCCGTGACCGAATTGACGGACACCCTCTGTATCCGCTGAGCCTTGAAGTGAAGCTGATCCTCCGCACGCTCTATGATCCGCGGATCAAGCACGACATGGCCAGGGCCGACGCCATGGCGCAAGCCCGCACCATTATCGGCGGCCTGCTGCGCGCCATCGACCGGCAAGGTGAAAGCGCGCTCTACCAACACTGAACGCTCCGGACCGCGCCGACACCCGCCGGTTCACCTCAACCCTAATCAGGAGACGAAGATGATGAGGTATGACCCGGCCGCCATTATGGCGGCGGCGGGCGCTTTGCTGTGTGCGGCGATGATCGCGCAGGGATTGGCCTGACCGATGTTCGATCTGACCGGTGGCGGCTGGGCACTCGGCCTTGCCGCCGCCGACGCGGCCGCGATCCTTGCCCTGGTCATGCTGATTGAACGCCGGGGGCGGAGCCAGGCCATCGCGCTTGAGGATGCCCGCCACGAGTTCGAGACCGGTTTGGCTTTCCTCGAAAGCCGGCTGCGGGCACGCAGCGCCCCCGCCGGCAAACTTCCCCCCATCGATGACGAAGGAACCTGAGATGAGCCGACTCCCGGATCACGCGCAGGCGGCCCAACACGCCGCCGATGTCCTGGCCCGCACCCTTTATGGCGAGGCACGGGGCGAGTCCGTGCGCGGCAAGGAAGCCGTCGCCGCCGTGGTCATGAACCGGGTGCGCCGCGCCCGCATCGCCGGCGGGACTTATTGGTGGGGCGGCACGGTGGAAGAAGTCTGCCGGCGGCCGTGGCAGTTTTCCTGTTGGAACGCGGGCGATCCCAACCGCGTGAAGATTGAAGCCGTGGCCGCCGACAATCGCGTGTTCCAGACTTGCCAGCGCATCGCGCGGCGTGCCCTTGCCGGAACCCTGGCCGATCCCACAGACGGCGCCACCCATTACCACACCAGGTCAGCCAACCCGCCCTGGGCCCGGGGCAAGGCCCCTTCCGCCGAGATCGGCGGCCACCTGTTCTATGCCGATATCGAGTAGCCGCCATGCTGAGTGCATTGATTGCGCCCGTGATCGGTGGGCTGTTCAACGTCATCGACCAGGCCGTCGAGGACAAGGACGAGGCCGCCCGCATCAAGGCGCGGCTGCAGGAAATGGTGCTGACCGGCCAAATGAAGGAGATCGAGGCGGCGGCCCAAGTCATCGTCGCCGAGGCCCAGGGCGACAGTTGGCTGCAGCGCAACTGGCGGCCCCTGCTGATGTGCCTGTTCGGCATCATTGTCGCCAACAACTACATCGTTCACCCCTGGTTCGGCGTGCCCATGCTGCCCCTGCCGCCGGACATGTGGGAACTGCTGAAGATCGGCGTCGGCGGCTATGTTGTCGGCCGGTCCGTAGAAAAGGGCATCCGCGTTTGGAAGGACCAGCCGTAATCCGGCCCGTCCCGACCGCGACACCCTCCCCCTGCTGACATTCCGGAGAAACCCATGGCAGATCATATTCAGATCGGCGACATCACGCCGCGCAAGCGCTACGTCGCCGACGGCACGCAGACCCTGTTCACTTATCCCTTCCCCATCTTCAAGGCCGCCGACCTGGAGGTCTATCTGGACGACGCCCTGCAGGAAACCGGTTATGCCGTTTCTAACGCCGGACAGGACCTGGGTGGTGAGGTCAATTTTGACACGCCGCCCGCCGCCGGCGTCGCCGTTACCCTGCGCCGCCGACTGACCATCGCGCGACAGTCCGACTTTCAGGAATCTGGCGCCTTCCGGGCGCGCGTCATTAATGACGAATTGGATTTCCTAACTGCTGCCCTGCAGCAGGTCGCCGACGACACGCGACGCGCGCTGCAACTGTCACCGACGGATCCGGACGCAGTGCTGACCCTGCCGGACCGCGCGGCACGCGGCGGCACCTTCCTCGCCTTCGATGCAGAAGGAAATCCAGTGGCCGGCGCCGGGTCCATCGGCGGCTTTCCAGCCACCACCTTCATCACGACACTGCTCGACGATACGGATCCACTTTCGGCCCGCGCCACCTTGTCGGCGCAGGAAGACTTGGGCGTGACACCGCCGACGGCCGGCAACGTGGGGGCCGTTCTTACCGTCAATCCGGCAGGCACCCTCCATTACGACCCGACCTTGACCCATGGCGCCCATCTGACGGCGCTCAGCTTCGGCCTTTGAGGAGACCAAGACATGGCAACCACCCCCGATTATCTCGGTGCGCGAAATTGCAAATGCACCATCATCACCAACAGTGACGGCACCACGGCACAGACCATCTTCACCGCCGGCACCAACGGAGCCCGCGTGCATCTGGTTTCCGCCTCCACGGACGACACCACGCCGTCGCTCACTTTGATGAAAAACGACGGCACCACGTCCTGCATCCTGGCGACCTTCCAACTACCGACGAATTCGGGCCGCGTGAACGGGGCGCCGGCTGTCGACCTTCTGGACCCCACAGTCATCCCGTCGATCTCCGCCGACCCGGGCCGTTTCCTCACGCTCGGCGCGGGTGAAACACTGGCCATCGCCATGACCACCACCCTGACCGTCGACAAGACAGTCCACGTCGTGGTGGACGGGGTCAATTACTGATGAGTGCACGGGGCGGCGATGATCCGCGTAAACTCGGCCCAGGTCCGGAAAAACCGCAGGCGGACGATGGCGGATTGACCATGGGCCTACACCGTCAGACGGCGCATATGGACGACCCCGGCGTGAAGACCCACGGCCGCCTGCACGGTATTGGCCCGTCGCGGCGGCCGGTCGATGGCTTCAAACGTGAACGCCGCGTGGACGTCCGGGTTGAGAATTGCACGGGACTACTGAAGAACGGCAATTGCGCCGGGGACCCTTTCTGGATGCCGCCGGACGGTGCCTGGTACACCTGGCCCGGGATCGGCGGCACAGCCTCCAATCGCAATGGCGGCACGATTATGGCTCAGAACCCGACCAATCCCGGATTCGACTTCGCGGGCGGGCAGACGACATCAAACACAGACATCGTCGACTGGAACGCACCACAGCGAACCGCCTACGCAATTACGTCAGACGACACATTGACGGTCGTGAAACAGCGCGAGGTCACTGGCTTCGGCCAAGGCGCCGGCGGCGCCGGCGACGACAATTACAACTGCTATTCCAACTGCAACTGCAATTGTGCCTGTGCCTGTGCCTGTGTCTGCCAATGCGCCTGTGACTGCTGCTTTCCCGCCGGAACGCCGGTAACCATGGCCGACGGCAGCCAACGCGATATTGCAATGCTGCAGCCTGGCGATCTGGTGAAGGGCGCGTTCGATACCATCAACCGCATCGACCGCATGTTCGTTGGCCGCATCGGCCCGCACAGCGCCTTTCTGATCAACGGCCGCTATTTCGTAGCGGGCGCGCACCGCATCTGGTCCCTTACCCGCGGCTGGGTCGCCCCCGATCCGGCCAGTTGGTACGCCGCCATAAAGGAACCTGGATCCCTCGCCCGGTTCGCCACCATCCACGGCGTGGCGGAACCGCCGGCGGACGGCATCTACGCCCCCGAGAGCGAACGCCCAAAACAGATGGTGCTGGGCGACCGTCTCGCCTGGGGCGACCTCGGCAGCTTCCTTGCCATCGACAGTATCGAGCCCATCCACCATGACGGCTCCCTGATGCTGTATGAGCCGATCTGCCACAACGGATCCGGCAGCTACGAGGTTCATGGCGGCCTGTGGGCCGTCGCCGGACCCGACTACTCCTTCCCCTTCCAAAGCTACCTGCGAGAGGAGATTCGCCATGACGCCTGGCATGACCCGCGACCGGTTGCTCAACTGGGACCGTGACACGGCCTTGGACATCGCACCCCGACTAACCTGGCTGCATCCCAACTGGATCACCACGGCAAGCCTGATCCTGGCGCTCGTCGGCCTAGCGCTCATCTGGCGCGGAACGGATTGGGCTTCCGCCGTGATCGGCGCTGGCTTGATCTTTGCCTCACGCTGGGTCGACTGGATCGACGGTCATGTCGCCCGCGCCACCAGTCGCGCCACCAACCTGGGCGGGCTCTACGACATCGCCGTCGGCTATATCACCATGGTCCTGGTCATGGTTGTCATCGGCCTACGTCAGAATGATCTTGCCCTGGCATGGGTCGGCGCGGGCGCTGCAGTTCTACTGCGTCTTGTGCTCATGGGCGTCGGCTGGGGCCTAGCGCGACGCCAGCGTCTTGATGTCGTTCCCTGGAATCCGCAGAAGCTTTTGACTCCACGTCAGCGGCCCGCCATGCGTCAGATGAAATGGGGCCTCGACGTCTGCCGCAACGACTACTGGATCGTGCTGTTCGCCCTTGTCGGCGGCGCCGGCCTTCAGGCCTGGGCTTGGGCCTATACTGGCGTCGTCGTCGCCCTCACCGCCTGGGTTGCGGCCGCCGCCGCGCGCTACGTCCGGCGGGTTCACCCCACAGCATCGGCGCTTGAAGTCCGTGTTTCGCAGAGTGAGGACGGCCCATGTTGAAACGCGCACGACGCATTTGGACCCTTCCCGGAACCGACGTCGAGAACCTAGTCCACGACTGCACGGTGACGGCGGACAGCCTGCGCCTGCGCACTTGGTACCGCCAACGCGACGGCGTCAACCGGCCAGGCAAGGGTGGTGCCGGCGGTAGCATCTTCGGCGAAGATCTCGCGCCGCGGCTTTCGGGCATGCTGCTGACACCCGCGGGCAACGTGACCCTGGATTGGGATAACACCGCTATGCGGGATGGCGCGGTCCATTACCTGTCCACAACCTGCAATGGGTCGCCAGCACCGGCACCCTACCGCGTGATGGAGATCGATGCTATTGCTCGCCTCTGTCCCGCGGAGTTACGCCAAGCCGCCGAGTACCCCCATTGGGAGCATAAGCAATACGTCTACATCTACGATCTCATTGACCACATCACCGCAGTCTCGGGTGTTAGCCTGTTTCCCGCCCTCAAGATCGTCACCGACGGGGATGGCATAGGTGGGTTCACCGGACCTGGCGTGATTGTCGAGGCACGTCTGGGCCCGCTCGGCTTCGTCGGCGCATTCGACCACACCGTGACGGGGAACGGCGTCGACTACCGGGACGCCCGCCGCCTTCTGCCCGACGGCACGCTCAATCCTAATCGCGGTTTTTTCACCCTACCCTCGGTCATGCCGCCGGAATGGGAGTTCGGCTGATGCCATACAGGCTGACCCTGGAGGGGAAGGACACCCTTCATCTTCTATACGATCCGATGTTCTCAACCCTGACCCACGAGGAAGACGACGGCGGACAGATCGTCCATCCCGCCTTCACCGCCGAAGGCCCCGTGTCCTGGTCTGTGCCGCAGCGCGTGTCGCCGGACAACCCCGGCCGCAAGGCAGGTATCCGCACTCTGAAAATCCAGATGGGATTCAAGTGCAACTACGCCTGCGCCTATTGCAATCAGGCAAGTTGGAGCACTTTCCTGGGCGGCGCGATTGAGGACGCCAAGCTGTTCTTGCGCAATCTCGATACCTGGTTCGCAACCGATTCTGCCGCCAAGGACGGCGGCAACGACCTACGTATCGAATTCTGGGGCGGCGAACCTTTCGTCTACTGGGCCAAGCTGAAGATCCTGGGCGACGAGCTGCGCCGGCGCTATCCCAGAGCACGATTCAATGTCATCACCAATGGCTCGTTGCTCGACGATGAAAAGATCGATTGGCTGATCGCCCAGCGGGTCGGGGTGCAGATCAGCCACGACGGCCCAGCCCAGAAATACCGCAACCCGGAAGACATTCTGGACGATCCGGAAAAATGCCGGCTGATTCGCCGGTTGATGGCGGCGGCGGGCCAGTTGGACAGTGCGGATCAATCTTCGAGCGACACGCCGTCCTTCGGCTTCGGTTTCGGCACGGTGCTGACGCGGTGGAATTATTCCCTCGCCGCCGTGCGCCGCCATATCGAGGAGAAGCTGAGCGTGCCGCCTGGGTCAATCTCCTCCAACACCGAAGAAATCCTTCTTCCCTATGACGATGACGCCCTGGCCTGCGTGCCGCAAGATGCACGCGACCATCGGGCGGCGTTACACACCCTATTCATTGAAGCAGCCAATGGTCTAACTGTCCCCGGTTGCAATTCCGTGCGCGGAAAGATCGAGGACTTTCTTGAATCGCTCAGCAAGAAGCGCCCAATCGCGGCCCTCGGCCAAAAATGCGGCATGGACCGCGAGGACACCATCGCCGTTAACCTGATGGGCGAGGTAACGACTTGCCACAACGTTTCCGCCGACGACCCTCGACACAACTTGGGCAATGTCCGCGACCTAGCTGCCGTGCGCCTGGACACCGCGCATCACCATCAGACACGCAACGAATGCCGCAACTGTCCGGTAGTCCAGTTGTGCAAAGGATCCTGCATGTTCCTGGAAGGGAAGTACTGGCAGACCGCCTGCGACGTCAGCTTCACCTACAACACGGCCATGCTGGCCGCCGCCCTCTATTATCTGACCGGGATGACATTGACCCGAATTGATGCCCTGGACGGTGCCTTCATCCGCCGGCCCGGCATTACATCGGCAGAGGTCATTCGCCTGAAGCCCGCGGATCTGGCGGAGGCGATCGATGCGTGACCTTGCCCGATGGTCGGAGCCGATCCCGAAAATCATGATCTTCGATTTCGCCGGTGGCCGCATCGCCGCCATGAACGACCTGATCCTTGCGGAAATGCGCACCGTCGACGCGACACCGGACAGCATCCACGGCGACAACATCGTCAATCGACGGGCGACGGAATGCCTATTCGACCGCAGACCCCTGCCGCCCGGGCTGACGGGCTTGGTCGAGCGGCTCTACGCCGCGCTCGCCGTCTATCTTGAACGCTGGCATCCGGCGCTCATTGATCGGCCCTTCCGCCACAGGTCTTGGTGCAATTATTACAAGCCCAACGAGGGTGTCCCCTGGCACGACCATGGAGAGACCCCCGTGGTTGCCGTCTATTCGGTGCAGGGAGACGGCGGCGATCTGATCATTCAGGACGACAGCGATCCCGCTCGATGCCATCGGGTGGAAACGCCGCCAGGACGGCTGATCTTCATGCCCGGACATCTGCGCCATTGTTCGACTCCGAATTTCGGGCCGATCAACATGCGGGTTTCCCTACCCGTCAACTTTCAGTTCACGAAGGGCCCCGGCGCGACGCTGACCAACCCTGAGCTTTCCTGAAATTAACACCATCACAGTCGCGAGGCCTCATGCCGCCGGTCGATTTTTCCGTCTTCGTCGTTCTGTGGAACAATCTGCAGGGACTGAAGACGCCGAACCTCCACATCCACATGGCCCGGTGGCTAGAAATCAAGCCGCAAGAAGGTCACCACGAACTACTAATGATGGCGTTCCGCAATTCAGGAAAGTCGACCTTAGTTGGTCTATTTTGCGCCTGGATGCTGTGGCGAGATGCAAATCTACGGATCATAGTGCTGGCGGCGGATCTGGCGTTGGCCCGCAAAATGGTGCGCAACGTCAAACGCATCATCGAACGCCACCCATTGACACAACGCATGAAGCCGAAACGGGCAGACCAATGGGCATCAGAACAATTCACGGTCAATCGCGGGGCCGAACTGCGCGACCCATCCATGTTGGCCCGTGGCATTAGCGCCAACCTGACCGGGTCGCGCGCCGATGTCGTGATCTGCGACGATGTCGAGGTTCCAAACACCTGCGACACTGCACCCAAGCGGGCCGACCTACGCGCACGTTTGGCGGAAATAGAATACGTTTTGGTACCGGGTGGCCTGCAGCTTTATATCGGCACACCCCATGCCTACGACACCATCTACGCGGCCGAGGCACGGATAGGTGTAGAGAACGGTAATCCGTTCCTTGCCGGGTTCGAAAGGCTTGAGATGCCATTGTTGGGCCCCAGTGGGCAATCACGCTGGCCGGAACGCTTTCCCACTGCGCGCATCGACGCGATCCGCGAGCGCAGCGGCCCCAACAAGTTCCGCAGCCAGATGCTCCTGGAGCCGGTCAACATCCTGGACAGCCGCCTCGACCCGGACCGCCTGATCTCCTACGCCGATCCGCTGGTTTATGCGGAACGCAACGGCGTCGGCGTCCTGACCCTTGGCGGCACGCGCCTAGTGTCCGCGTCCTGCTGGTGGGATCCGGCGTACGGTGCGCCTGGTATCGGCGACGCCAGCGTGGTTGCCGCCCTGTTCACGGACGACAACGGCACCCATTACCTGCACGCCGTCCGATACCTGGAACACGACCCGGAGGAAGCGGCGCGCGCGGCGGTTGGATCGGACAACAATGACCGTGACGAGGCCTCGCAGCAATGCCGGCAGATCGCCGCCTTCCTGCGCGACAACCACTTGACCGCGGTAACGCTGGAGACCAACGGCATTGGACGGTTCCTGCCGGGCCTGCTGCGCCGGGCCCTGGGAACGGCCGGGGTCGAGGCGGCGGTGATCGAAGCGTCCAGTCACCGCGCCAAGGACCTGCGCATCCTGGATGCCTTCGATGCCGTCCTTGCGGCCGGGCGTCTGCGTGTCCATGAAAGTATATGGCGGACTCCTTTCGTCCGTGAAATGCGCGAATGGGCCCCCGGCACAACATGCCGAGACGACGGCCTGGACGCGGTCGCCGGCTGCCTGCTGTCGGAGCCTGTGCGCTTGGGCCGCGGTGTCCCGCCTTCCGGCGACGCCCCCCGCCGCAAACCCAATTGGCGAAGCGGCGACACCTTCACGGCAAAAACCGATTTCATTTTGTGACGATCGCCGAAACCGATTTGAAAAGGAATATTCCCATGGGAACCACGGAGCAAAACCACGCGCTGCCGCCCGATCAGACCCCGACCCCGGATCGGCCCGGCCATACCACCGAATCCGATCTGCCGGGCGTCGGCGGCGTGGACGGGATGGGAGGCTACGGGCGCACCTTCCTGACCGCACCTGTCGGACGCAATCAGGAAAACCGCGCCGATGACGTGCATAAGGTCTCCGCCTTCCTTGCCGGAAACAACCTGATGCCTGCGGCCACGCGGGAAGCCAACGAAGATTTTCTCGGCGCCATCGAAAAGGGCCAGATGCGGCTCAACGAGCTTGCCGGTGGGGGATTGCAGGTCGACGGGATTGTCAAACCCTGGGGCCCGACAGAGGTCCTCAGCCAGCGAGCGGTTTCGGCAGGTAAAATGAAGACTCCATCGCCCAACGACCCGTCCCCGGCATCAAGCAGGATTCCGAATGTGCTCCAACAATACATTGGGGACGGCCCGCACCAGCCCGAAGAGACTCCCCTGCTCATCGATCTGCTGAAATCGCTCAGCGCCCAGATTCGAAAGGACAAGAACCTGTTCAAGAACGCCAAGGTAATCGGCGGCATCAAAGGTTGAACGGGACGCACAACCGTTGTTGATCACCTAGCGCCGGTTTTCTAAATTTCAGGTTGTCTTGGCGCAGTAACCATACTGGACAGAAAATGCCGGTCGGCCGCTCATCCCATCCGCCCGAACTATCGGCCGCCGAAATCGCTCTCGTGGCCATTCTGTTCGCGGCAAGCGTCCTCGACGACGTCATCCTGATGATGCATATCGCGGACATAAATCACTTCCTCCTGTTCGACTATGGAAAGAAGGCCATCATGTTCGCCGTTTGCTTGTCCATGCCGGGCTTTCGGCAGGCATGCCGGCAAGCATTTGCCGCGCCGGGCGTGCCGTGGAGCGGTTCCGGCTGGTTTAACCCGCACGTCCTTGTCGTCATGACCGGCGCCTTCGCCGCCGACCAAGTGGTTTATCAGATTGGGGGTACTTGGAATTGGCACTTCGGCGGGCTTGAGTTGTATCAGGTTCCGACCTATCGCGAGGACGTCATCAAGTATCTCGACCTGACCTTCGGGCTGGTCTTCAATTCGGTGGTGGAGGAGTTGTTCTACAGAGCCATCCTGCTCGCCGCCCTCGTCCGTTTCATTCCCCATTGGGGCCTGCGTATCGTGATCGCGGGCCTCATGTTCGGAGCCGTTCACTGGTCTCAGGGCATTATCTGGGTGATGACGATCTCCCTCCTGGGCGGCCTGTTCGGTTACCTATATCACCTGACACGGTCAATCTTCCCCGGCATCGTCGTCCACACCGCGCACAATCTGATCGCCTTCACGAATTGATGCCGGCCGGCACAAAATTGGGAGTGACCCGCATGCCTTCCACTGCCGACACTGCCAATACCCGCGCCCTGCACACCGCCAACGAAGCTTTGCGCGAGGCAAGCCTCGCCCGCCAAGCCATCATCGCCCACGAGCGGCAATGCGTGGAGCGGTCGCGCGAAGCAGCCCAGTCGTTCGAGCGCATGGGTCAGGAACTGCGTGCCTTCATGGCCCAAACCCGCGATGCCCGCGCCCGCCTGCATGACCGGGTCGACCAGACACAGGATCGCATCACGGATAATCAGGTGCAGGTTCTGGAGGGTTTCGCGGCACTCCGCTCTGGCCTGATCCGGGGATTGTTCGCGGCCCTACTGGCGCTGACAGGCGGCGTCGCCGCCATGGCCTGGTATCTGATGACGGGACCAATGACTGAGCGGCTGATGCCCTAAGGCGCGGGACGCATCATGTGGCTGTCGAAATCCGGTGGATCAGTTCCGCCATGGTTTCCTCGGCGATCGAATTGTCCGCCTGACAGGTGCCGGCAGCGCGATGACCACCGCCGCCGAAGCGCAGCATGAGTTCGCCCACGTTGACCGGCGAGGAGCGGTCGAAAATCGACTTACCGACGGCGAACACGGTGTTCCTGTCCTGCTTTCCCATGACCACATGCATGGAGATATTACACTCCGGAAACAGGGCATAGATCAGGAACCGGTTGCCGCAATAGATGTCCGTTTCCTTGCGCATGTCGATGACAGCGAGCTTGTCGTGCATGGCGGTGCAACGCCGCAGTTGTTCCTCGAACTTGGGCCGATGTTCGTTGTACAAATCGATGCGTTCCTTGACGTCGGGAAGTTCCAGGATCTCCTCAATAGTGAAGTTCCGGCAGTCCTCGATCAGGCCCATCATCAATTCGTAGTTGGGAATGCGGAAGCCGCGGAAGCGGCCGAGCCCCGTGCGCGGGTCCATGATGAAATTGAGCAGCGCCCAACCCTGGGGATTGAGTACGTCATCCATTTCGTATTGCGCCGAATCCGCCTGGTCGACGGCGTCCATCAGTTCGCCCGACACATAGGGGAAGCCCTCTTCCCCGCCGAAATAGTTGTAGACCACGCGCGCCGCCGACGGCGCCGTCGGGTCGATGACATGGTTGTCACGCTGACCGCCGACGCGCTCCATCTCGCTCAGGTGGTGGTCAAAGGCGAGATAAACCCGCTCGTCAAATGGCACGTTGGTCGAGATGTCGCTGTCAGTGAGGTCGACCTCGCCGTACTGCATTTGGCGCGGATGAACGAACAGGATGTCGTCGATCAGTTCCATTTCCTCGAACAGAACGGCGCAAACCAAACCGTCGAAGTCGCTACGGGTGATCAGGCGGAACTGCCGCCCACTTTCCTTCAACGCGCGGGCCAGCGGCTTTCCAGCGCCCATGATCGGAGATTCGATGGGCTTCGTGACTGGCTTGGCCTCGGGCTTGGGTTCTGGGGCGGACGTCGTACCGTTTTCAACAGGCTGGTCCGCTGGCTCAGCTACCGGTGACACGGAGACACGCTGCGGCGTGCCGCCCTTGACGGCAAGGCCGATTTCCAGCGTCTCGAACCAGTTGAGAAAACGGCCCACATTAGTGCCGGTGAACACCAGACCGCGCTGCGGCACGATGATTTCAGGGCTCAGTTCCCGCACGCGGCGGATCCAATCATCGCGCGCGGCGGGAGAGCCCATCCAACGCTGATGGAACCCGGTCAGGTACTGAACATGGCGGTCAAAGTCGCGCACCGTGAACCCGTCACGGTCATCGGGTGGCACCAGGGCGCCACCGATGTCGCCCGAGAACAACACCTTGGCGACGGGATCAAAGACCGAGAAATTGCCCGGAGAATGCAGGTAGTGGGCCGGGATCAGTTGCAGTCGGCCGCCCTCGCCAAAACGGATTTCCATGCCTTCGTCGGGCACGGCGACGAAATCGGCCTCGCGATCGTAATGGGTGACGTAGCCCAGCCATAGCCAGGGCACATGGACCTTCAGTTCGTCGACGCAGACCTCGCGCCACAGCGGCAGCGATGATCCTGCGTCCGGATCCTCATGGGTCAGGATGACATGTTTGATGTCGGCAAGCGGCACCTCGCGTTCGACGGCGTCGAACACGGCCGGAAAAATCTCCACACCGCCCGGATCGATCAGCACGGCCTCATTGCCCGCGCGCACGACCACCTGGTTGGAATCAACCAGATCGGGCGGCTTGCCGCTGTCCTGGCCAAAGATCAGCCAGGACCGCGTTCCGTCTCGGAACACCACTTCTGAACGCACTATGACAACCCCTGTCGTTGGACTTGGTTCAAGTGGCCTTCCTCTTGAGCACAATCGGTTTCTTATCACTTGCCGGCCCCAACAATAGAAGATTTTTCTAAACCGCGCCAAGGGCTTGTGAATGCCCGCGCAACCGACCCGCGGCCTGTTTCATCCGAAGCGGCAAGACATTTGTCCGTTCCGCCTGGGAACCCGCGAACAAAGGACAATGTTCATGCGCCCGACTTTCCTCGGAACACCAACCAGGCGGCTCGATCCCGTCACCGCCGCCAGTGAGTTCCGTCATGTCGCGGCTTCCGGCCAGGGTAGGTTTCAGCGCGACCCATCCGGCAATGCCGATATCCAGGGTGTCAGGATCGACAAACAAAAAGCCGACCTATTGGAGACCGCGCTGAAAACGCGCGGAATTGCCGATCAGAAAGCATTCTCTGAACGGTTACGCCGCCATGGTGCAGGCCTTGAGGATGAGGAACGCGATCTCCTCATCAATCTGGCGGCAAACTGGTTCGAGACAACCGCAGATCAGGAATTTGAGGTCATTGCGGCGAATAGCCTTGAACTGCTGGGAAATAGAGCATCAGGGAACATTGCCTCTACGCCAGTCAAGCGGGACACTTCCGACGCGCCGGCGCAACCTGCATCTCTGGATTTCGGGCGTTTGCAGGCCGAGCTTGAAACTGCGAGCCGAAACCGGCGCGCCGCGATCGAACGGGCGGCCCGTAAAGAAGCAGAGTTCAATGTCGCGAGAGATGCCTCCAACATTGCCTGGGAGCGGGTCCAGAAAGAATCTGCCAAGGCCGGCATCCAGGTCGGGTACATCCTATTGACCGGGAAAGGGCGCGCCGCGCCTCCTGCCCTGGCGGCGGCGATAGGCGCCTACAATCAGGCGATGACGGATGCGGCACGACAACAGGATGAGTTAAATGTTTTGCGAAACGACATCGCGGAATGGGACAATGTGATCCGCGAAATTCTCGCGCGCATGCCCGGAGCACCCCCGGCAAAATAGCCGTATCATCTTCGTTTCAGCGCGGGATTTCAGGGGTTATATCCCCTTTAGCCAAATGCCCGCGCCGCCCGATGGCCCGGGCGACAGGGAGAACAGGGAGTTCGACATGAAGTCCATCTCTTCGATAGTCCTCGGCATGCTGTTCGGTGTCGCGGCAACCGTGGGCCTCTCGGCCGCAAACGAGGTATTCCGACCGCATCAAATTGTCGATCGGCACGCATTCCTTGAAAAGCTGCCGCCCACTGCGCAAATCGAATACCTGACCGGCCTCGCGGATGCGATCGCCTATATCCGACCCAAGGATGCAATCGGCGAGGGCGTTTCGAATTGCCTGAGCGAGGCGAACGCACACAAAGGCATGATCTTTGATGCCCCGATGATGCACTTCGTGAAGCAGGCACAACCCGACACGCCCGTCGTCGCGGTTCTTCTTGATCTTCTGCGCAAGGACTGCGCGGACCATCTGAAGTAGGTTAAAACCCGACGCGCTCACAAGCGCGTCTTTGTATCTTTGCCCTTTCCCCACCCCGGACAACCCAGGGGCCGCTTCCCTCATTGAAGCGCCGATGGCCCGGATTTATCCCGACGCTCCCCGCGGCGGCGGGCCCGTTCACGCGCCCGCCACAACCGCCGGGACCGGCGTCCTTCCCTCAACGCGACACGACAAAGGAGTCCGGATTTCCGGAGAACACGCATGTCGACACATATCGCACAATCCTTCATCAAGCACTTCCAGACGGACGTGCACCTGGAGTACCAGCGCGTCGGCTCAAAGCTGCGCAACACGGTGCGTTCCAAGAACGACATCCAGGGGTCGTCCACCACCTTCCAGAAGGTCGGCAAGGGCACCGCCTCGACCAAGGCCCGCCACGGCATGGTCCCGGTCATGAACCTGGATCACACCCCCGTCGAATGCCCGCTGCAGGACTATTACGCCGGCGACTGGGTGGACGAGCTTGACGAGATCAAGACCAACATCAACGAACGCCAGATCATTGCCCGGGCCGGCGCCAATGCGCTGGGCCGCAAAACGGACGAACTGATCGTCACCCAGTTGGACACCAGCACCAACTATTCCGGTGACGGGTCCGACGGCCTGACCAAGACAAAGGTGCTGACCGCCTTCGAAATGCTGGGCGACGCCGACGTCCCCGACGACGGCGACCGCTTCGCGGTCATCGGCTGGAAGCAGTGGACGGACCTTCTGAAGATCCCCGAGTTTTCGGACATGGATTTCGTCGGCTCCGACGATCTGCCGTGGCGCGGCATCCAAGCCAAGCGCTGGCTGGGCACCCTGTGGATTCCCCATTCGGGCCTGACCAAAACCACCGGCGTGCGGTTCTGCTACTGGTACCACAAAAGTGCAGTGGGTCACGCCGTGGGCAAGGATGTGAAGACCGACATCACCTGGCACGGCGACCGCGCGTCCAACTTCGTCAACAACATGATGAGCCAGGGGGCCTGCTTGATCGATCCGTCGGGCGTGGTGTCTCTGCGCTGCCTGGAAAGCTAGGAGGCGACCATGGCATTCGTTTCGAAAGACCTGAGCGTTCTCAGCTACGCCAACGGCTTCACCTTGTGGCACTACACCACGGTCGACGCCGCCGCCGCCGTGGACAGCGCCGGCTACTTCAACGACGCGTCTCACATGCTGCGGACCGGCGACATCCTGATGGCCAATGTCGATACCGACGGCACGCCAGGTGCCGGCCTGTTCCTGGTCAGCGCCAACACAGGCGGCATCGTCGACGTTGATGATCTGACCGCTGTCGGCGGCACGGACACCGACTAGTCCTCACCGCCCACGCATCACACTTTGGGGCGCCCCGATATTCTCCGGGGCGCCCCTTTGCGCCTGCCCTTTCCCCGATCCATCACCGGAGTTTCCGCCATGGCGTTAAGTCAGATCGCCCTTTGTTCCCGCGCCTTATTGAAACTGGGCGGCACCACCATCACCTCGTTCGACGAAGGCACGGCGGAGGCTGAAATCGCGGCCAACCTGTACCCTTCCATACGCGATGCCATGCTGTCCGGCCATCCGTGGAGCTTCGCCACGGCGCAGCAGCGCCTGCCGGTTCTGGCGGCGGAGCCGGTCGCCGATTACGCCAAGGCGTTCCAGCTGCCGGCCAATTTCCTGCGCGCCCTGTCGGCCGGCGGCAGCGCCCGCGGACACGGCCTGGAATACCGAATCGCCGAACGGCGCCTGCACGCCAACACGGACGACGTGGTCATGACCTACATCTTCCGACCGGCCGAGATCGATTTTCCTCCATTCTTCGACCAGGCCCTGATCACCCGTCTGGCCGCCGAGTTCTGCATCCCGCTGACGGAAAGCACGTCACGGGCCGAAGCCTTGCACCGCCTAGCCGATCAGGAGTTTCAGCGCGCCAAAACCATCGATGCCCAGCAGGAAACACCGGGGCGCATCGATGACTTCTCTTTGGTGGAGGTGCGCGCCTAATGCCCCGCCTGACAACACATAAATCCAACTTCACCGCCGGTGAGGTTTCAACCCGCCTGCTCGGGCGCAGCGATTTACGGTCCTACGCCAATGGCGCATCGAAACTGCGCAACGTGGTGATCCAACCGACCGGCGGCGTCACCCGCCGCGCCGGCACGCGGTTCGTCGACATGGCCCCAGGGCCCGGGCGACTGACCGCCTTCGAGTTCAATACGGAGCAGACGTACCTGCTGTGCTTTTCCCACCTTCAGATCGATGTCTACACGGACGGCACGAAGACCGCGACGATCGCCGCCCCTTGGACCGAAACGCAAACCACCAAGCTGGCCTGGGTACAAAGCGCGGATACCTTGTTGGTTGTTCATCCGGATACAGCACCCAAGAAGATCACCCGCACCTCACATGCCGATTGGCAGATTACCGATTGGGTCTTTGCCGAAACAGACAACCGCATCCATCAGCCCCACCATAAGTTCGCGGCGACGGACGTCACCCTGGAGCCGACCGGAACCAGCGGCACCATCACGGTCGCCGCATCGGCCCCCGTGTTCGAGGCAGGTCACGTCGGCACGCGGTTCCGCATCGCCAACAAGGAGATTGAAATCACCGCCGTCGCATCGACAACGTCTGCCACGGCGACGGTGAAGGAGACCCTGGCTAACGCAAATGCCACCAAGGACTGGGAAGAGCAATCGTTCTCCCCCGTCCGTGGATACCCGGCGACCGTCACTTTCCATCAGGACCGCACGGTGATCGGCGGATCGCGAGATCTACCCAACCAGATATGGATGTCCAAGTCAGCAGACCTGTTCAACTTCGATCTGGGCGAAGGCTTGGATGATGAAGCCATCGAATTCGCCCTGCTGTCCGATCAGGTCAATGCTTGTTCCGCCGTGTTTTCTGGCCGCCATCTGCAAGTCTTCACTTCGGGTGCGGAATGGATGGTGACGGGTGATCCACTGACCCCAGCGTCCGTGCAGATCCGCCGTCAGACCCGTATCGGCTCGCCCGCAACCCGCTTCGTGCCGCCGCGCAATGTGGATGGTGCCACACTGTTCGTGCCGCGGACAGGGCGTGAGTTGCGCGAGTTTCTATTCACGGATGTCGAACAGGCCTACCAGTCGCGCGATCTGGCGACCGTCGCGGAACACCTGATCCGTGATCCCGTCGACCAAGACTTCGATGCGGGGCGCCGCAACCTGCATTTGGTCATGGCCGACGGCACCATCGGCACATTGACCCTCTACCGGGCGGAAGAGATCATCGGCTGGACCCTGTCCGACACCCAAGGTGCCTTCCGATCCGTCTGCGCCGTGGGTGACGCGGTCTATCTGCTGACGGAGCGGTCGGGCAAGTATTTCATCGAAGCCTTCGACGACAACCTGCGGGTTGATTGCGGGCTGCACATCACTGACGCCACGCCCAAGACCGAATGGGGCGGCCTGGACCATCTGGAGGACTGCACGGTGAAAATCGTCGCCGATGGGTCGGTTCAAAGTGACGCCACGGTCGCAGACGGGCGGATTACCCTGAACGTCGCGGTGTCCGAGGTGACGGTCGGGCTGGGCTACACCCATGTCATCGAACCGCTACCGCCGGCGGTTAACGGTCTGCAGGGATCCAACCAAGGTGGACGCCTGCGCATGGTCGCCGCCACCTACCGCCTGAAAGACGCATCGGCCCTTCGCTTGGACACCGGACGCGGGTTCATCGACGTCCCCTTCCGCGAATTCGGCGACGATCTTTTGGATGCACCACCCGTCGCCTTTTCCGGCGACCGAACGGTGCGCGCCTTCGGCTGGCGGCGAGACGGCACGCAATCCCTGTGGCGCATCGAACAGGACACGCCCCTGCCATTCACCCTGTTGTCCGTGACTGAGGAAGTAAACGTCAACGGCTGAGCCTTCCCCACAAATTCAAGGAGACCCACTCAATGGCAGAGTTCGCAACCCTTGCCTTGACCACGGCCATCAGCACGGGGCTTTCGGCCGTGCAGCAGCAGGCCGCCGCGAAACAGCAGGCGGCGCAGGTCGAAACGCAGCGCCGGCAGCAGGTCGCACAAATCAACCAACAACAGGAGATTGAAACCAAAAAGCGGCGCGAACAGCTGCGCCAAGCCCAGGCCGCACAGCGCGCGCGCTTCTCCGGCAGTGGCATCAACGCCAGCAGCGGATCGGCATCGAGTCTTTTGTCCGGTTTGGCTCGCCAGGTCGACGAGGCTATCGCCGACACCGGCAGCCTGAACAAGCTGCGCATCGATGGCATCAATTCCAGCGCCGCCGCCCAGCGTTCCAGCCTGCTCAGCAAGCCGCGCGCAACCTTGCTCGGCGGATTTTCCGACATCCTGACGGCCGGCATCGGCCCGAAGGGGCTTAATTTATTCGGCAAATAGTCGGTTGGCACAGCTCCCAATGGGAACCACCCCCCCGTTGCGAACAATCCGCACCGCCGTCAAGCGACGGCTCCCGAAATTGATGCGCAAGGCGATGGCTGATTATGCCGCCTTCGCTGCCCAGCCCGCCCCCGATGACGCCAAGGGCTTCGCCGGCCATCAGGCCGCCTGCAAAGCGGCGCTGGCGCACCTCGACGCCGGGGCGAAGTTGCTCACCTGGGCCGAAGGGTCCGGCCCGGATACCGGTGAAACGGACGACCTCGCCCGCCTGATCAAGGCGGCAGAAGACGCCGTCTCCGCCGCCGACCCGGACAACATCTGATTACCGGCCCTGATCTCCAGCTTCACCGAAACGCAAGATAAAGGAGCCCCCGCCATGGGAGGAATCTTCAGTTCGCCCAAATTGCCACCCGCGCCGCCGCCGCCCCCACCACCGCCCGATCCAGAAGAAGGCGAGCGCGAACGCCGTCTGGAACGCCTGGAGCGTCAGCGCCGCGGCCGCGCCGGCCTGATCACCACGTCGCGCCGTGGTCTGTTGGACGCGCGACCGAACAACGCCGGGGCCGACCAAGTCGGTGCCAAGACCAAGTTGGGAGAATGACCATGATGGAACTCACGCCCGAAGCGGTGATGGCCCGGTATCGACGGGCTCGGGACCGGCGCGCAACCTGGGAGCCTCTGTGGCAGGAATGTTTCGACTTCGCCTTGCCACAGCGGGAAACAGCCTTGGGCCGCACCCAGGGGGCCAGCCGCAAGACCGACCGCCTGTTCGACGGCACGGCACCCGACGCCGTCGATCAATTGGCGGCCAGCCTGTTGGCGCAGCTTACGCCACCCTGGGCGCGGTGGTTCGGCCTGATGCCGGGCACAAAAGTCGAGGACACCCAGCGCGCCGGCCTGTCCCAGGAATTGGAAACGGCGGCACAGACCCTCCAATCCCATTTCGACCGCTCCAACTTCGCGGTTGAAATGCACCAGTGCTATCTGGATCTGGTCACGGCAGGCACGGCGAGCCTAATGTTCGAAGCCGCACCACCGGGCGAGCCCTCGGCCTTCCGCTTTACCGCCGTTCCACTAAGCCAGGTCGCGTTCGAGGAAGACGCCTCCGGCCGCCTGGACACGACATTCCGCACCAGCCGCCTGACCCGCGCGCAGATCGTCGAACGATTCCCAAAGGCCAAGCTGCCCGACGCCTTGAAGGCCCGCAAGCCAGGTAACGGGGAGGAGCCGTCGGCGGATATTCTCGAAGCCCTGACCCCGACCAAGGGTAGCTTCGAGTACATGGCGTTGATCGATCCCGGCGAGGGAACGACGGGCGATCAGGCAGTGACGGTGTTGAAGACCGGTCGGTTCGAACGCTCACCCTTCATCAATTTCCGCTGGCTCAAGGCGCCCGGCGAAATCTACGGGCGCTCGCCGGTGATGAAGACGTTGCCCGACATCAAGACCGCTAACAAGGTGGTCGAACTGGTCCTGAAGAATGCATCCATCGCCGTCACCGGCATCTGGCAGGCGGACGACGACGGCGTGTTGAACCCGGCCAACATTCGTCTGACGCCGGGCACCATCATTCCCAAGGCTGTGGGCTCGGCAGGCCTGAAGCCCTTGGAGGCACCGGGCCGGTTCGACCTGTCCCAGGTCGTGCTGCAGGATTTGCGGGCGGGCATCCGTCGCGCCCTACTGGCCGACCGCCTTGGGCAGATCGAGGGACCGCGCATGACCGCGACGGAAGTTCTGGAGCGCGTCGCCGAAATTTCCCGCCTTCTGGGCGCGACGTATGGACGGCTTCAATCGGAACTTTTGACGCCATTGGTGACGCGGGGGCTGTCGATCCTGATCCGCCGGGGCGAAGTGCCGGCCCTTCGCATCGACGGCCAGACCATCGATCTGGAATACAAATCGCCCCTCGCCCGTCATCAGGCGCAGCAGGACGTTCAAGCGACCTTGGCGTTCCTTGACGGTCTGGCACGTCTGGGGCCGCAGGCACTGGCTATCATCGATGTCCCGCAGGCGGCGCAGGTCCTTGCCGCGGCTTTCGGCGTACCGTCTAAAATACTGAGAGACCTCGACAGAAGGATTGAACCGGCAACCCCACTCCCGGCCGACGATATACCGCCGGGGGCAACCGGTGACGGAGGCGGCGGACTTGCCGCGCTTGCGTCAGCCTTGGGCGTGACACTGCCGTCTTCCCCGACAACGGGGAGCGCATGATGATCGCCCCTGAAGTCGAATGGCCTTGGCGACCTGAAGATCTTGCCACGCCCACCATGGACAGGACCACGGCGATGGAAGGCGACCGCACCGCCCAGCTGGCGGCCAGATGCTTTCGCGGCGCCGATGGCGTGGCACTGCTGGCCTACCTGAAGGGACTTACCCTGGACCGCGCTCTCGGCCCCGACGCGAACGACGCGGCACTTCGCCATCTAGAAGGCCAACGCCAATTGATCCGCCACCTGTCTCATCTCATCGATTTGGGCCGCGCCGGCCCTGATCCTTCCCCCGCCCAGAAAGGAGACAACGCATGACCGATCCCCAACCTCTGCCCGCAGCGCCCGACGCGTCGGTGGAAATGCTGCAGCCCATGGACGGCGGCGGTGCCGAAACGCCTGAAGCGGCGACGGCGCCCGACTATCTGCCGCCCAAGTTCTGGGATGCGGAGGCGGGTGAGGTGCGGGTCGACGACCTGGCCCGCTCTTACGCCGCACTGGAACGGCGGCTGGGAGCCGCTGCCGGGGACACCGTCCCCGATGATCCGGCGGGCTACCGGATCGAGCCCGCCATGGAAGGGTTGACCGCCGACCCGGAAATCAACGCCCGGCTGATGGACGCCGGGTTCACCCAGGCCCAGGCGCAACTTGTCTATGACCTGGCGGCGGAGAAGCTCGCCCCTTTGGTCCGTGACCTGGCGGCGGAAACGGTGCAGGGCGAACAGCGCCGCCGCCTGACCGAGCATTTCGGCGGCGCCGATCGCTGGCAGACGGCCGCGGCGCAGATCGACGCCTGGGGTCAGGCCAACCTGCCGGCACCGGTGTTCGAGGCGCTCTGCAATTCCTATGACGGCGTTCTGACCCTGCATCGGATGATGCAGGACGGTGAACCGCAACTGCTTTCGGGTGCGGCGCCCGCGCCGTCCGGCCGATCAGAATCGCAGCTTCGCCGCATGATGCAGGATCCCCGCTACTGGCGCGATCACGACACGGCCTTCGCCGCCGAGGTCCGCCGCGGCTTCGAGGATCTGTATCCCGACGAGGGGTGAGCGCGTTCCCTCCGCCGCACCCCCTCATTCTCGGGACGGGGCGCCGGCTGCCTGTGCTCCCTTCAGGCGCCGGCGCCCCGGCTTTTTGTGTTTATGGCAAGAAGAAAACCCCTCATGGGCGAATTCGAACGTGTCTCCCTGCCGCCGCCCCCGCGCGGCGGCGACGCCGAAACATCGTGCGGCAACGACGGCCTGCCCGGGGTCGGCGGCACGGACGGGTTCGGCGGTTTCGGCCGCTCGTTCCTGACCGATTCCGTCGGCCGCGGTCAGACCAACCGGTCGGAAGACGTGTTCCAGGCATCCAGCTTCCTCGCCGCCAACAGCCTCCTGCCCGCGCCCACGCGGGACGCCGGCGAGAGCTTTCTGCGCGGGATCGAGCAGGGGCAGGTACGCCTCAGCGGCCTGGCCGACGGCGGCCTGTTCGTCGACGGCATCGCCAAACCCTGGGGCCCCACGGAAATGCTCAGCCAGCGGGCCGTGACCTCGGGCAGGATGAAGATGCCTGCCTCAGGGCCCGATCCCGCGTCCAATCCCGTGACCGCCGCCGGTACGTCGGACCGCTCGCCGGCGCAACAGGCGGAGACGGCCCGCACGCTTCAGGCGACGATCGCCCCCGGCAACCGTCCGTCCGAACCAAGTATCAGCGCCCGAATTGACCTTAGCGCAGACACGCCGCAGGAGATGCTGGCACGGGGAACATCTCAGGAAAACAAAGGGATGTTGGTGTCGGATCGTCCACTTCACACCAATAATCCTGCATCGAAACGGGAAGCCACAGCGCGACCAATTGTAAACATGGCGAACGAACGGATTGACGTGATTATCACCAACAAACCCGCAATTTTTGAAGTTCGTGACAATCCTAAGGCCGATGGCAGTGACCCCTGGTATGCATCTCCAAGTGTTGGGAAGACCTCTGTGCTGAATTACGAGGAACTCTTAAACAAAGAGGCGAGAAAACAGGGCGTTGATCCCGATCTTGCGAAGGCGATCATTTTCGCGGAAAATGCAAGAGGCCACTATTTCGGGTTAGCGAAGACTGCCGAAGGACTCGGCGCCGCAAAGACGATCTTGCCGATGAACATCAACCCGAGCATCTGGACCGGCCTTGGAATTGACGCAATATCCACGCATGATCCTGCCACCAACATCCGGGTCGGCGTAACCTTGATCAAGCGGATAAGTGATCGGATCGTCAATCCGACACCTGCGAAAATTGCATCCGTTTGGAACTTGACAGGTCGAGAGAACGTCAACGACTTTGGCGCCTACGTTGGTCGGATTTATCGGGAAAAACCGTGGGCTAAGTAGGGATAGGTAGGGAAAGGACGACCGCGTTGAGGATCAGCCGGGAAGCGGGCAGCATCATCCTCGCACTGGTTTGTTCCGTGGCGATTGCGGCCATTCCTGTCTTCTTAATTCTCGCAGCATCTGATGGCACCGAACCTCGAGGTCTGTGCGAGTTTGTCACGGGCTCGAATGGGCTTCTGGCACTCAATCCGAACTCCGGCGGCACGGTGCAATACTCATGCGATTTGAACTGGACGCAATTTGCATCTTATGTCCTTCCTCCGTCGGTCCTTCTTCTTTATCCCGCGTGGCGCATTGTGCGACGGATTACTCGGCGGCGGGAATACCCAGCACCTTAAACAGTTGCAAGGGCTGCGCCGCCTTCGGCAACACCCTGTTCCGCCATGGCGCGAAGCGGCAGAACGACAGCGGCAAGGGCGGCGAGCGACATCAGAAACCGAAAACGCATCCTTGATGTGTCGCCGGAATTCTGGCCTGTTCAAGGTGGCCGGCAGCGCAGGAGGCCGGGGCGTCCGTTCTAACGCAGGCCCTTCAGCAGCGCCTCCAACGTCCGCGTCATGCGGTCCAGGTCGTGATCTTCGGACAGGCGGTGGCCACCGTTCTTGACCAGTTGCACCTCGACGTCGTCGGAGACGAGCCGTTCCTGAATGCGCAGGGCGGTCCGCCAGGGCACGTCGTCGTCCATCAGTCCGTGGATCAGGCGCACGGGGATGTCCAGGTCGATGGAACTGTCCAAGAGAAGACGGCTCCAGCCGTCGTCGATCAAGGGCTTGCAGATGCGGTAAGGCTGCTGGTCGTCATAACAATTCGGCAAGTCCACGTAGCCGTCCCGTTCCATCTGCGCCTTCTGGTCGTCGGTGAACGCGTCCCACAAAAGCTCACGGGTGAAGTCGGGGGCGGCGGCAAGACCCAGCAGACCCCGGCTTCGCGGTTTTCGCGCGAGGGCCGTCAAAAGCATGATCCAGCCGCCCATGGACGAGCCGACCAGAACCTGATCGCCCGTGGTCAATTTATCGAGTGCCGTGACCGCGTCGTCGGCCCACTGGCCGATCGAGCCTTCCTCGAAAACCCCGGAAGACTGCCCGTGACCGGTGTAGTCAAAGCGCAGGAAAGCCCGGCCTTGGGTGCGGCAATAGGCCTCTATTGCAAGCGCCTTGCCCCCCGTCATGTCGGATTTGAAGCCGGTCAGGAAGACAACGCCGGGAGACTTGCCAGCCATTTGATGGTAGGCAATAGTCCTGCCGTCACCACATTCCAGGAATTGCGGCGGAGTGTCGGGTGCAACGTCTGGGCCTGAAGACATGATCGGTTTCCATCCATGAACAAGATGCCGGAACATACCACCGGCGGCGGTGAAAGCGAACGCGCACAATCCGCCCAAGGGATGACGGGCGAAGGCCGCCTGGCGACCGTGCTGCAGATTCTGCCGGCGCTGGGTGCTGCCGGCGGGGTCGAGCGCGGCACCGTTGAAATCGCGGGCGCGGTGGTGCAGGCCGGCGGTCGCGCCCTGGTCGCTTCGGCCGGGGGCCCCCTGGTCCATGATCTTGCGCGCGTTGGCGCGGAGCATGTCGAGCTGCCCTTGGATTCCAAGAACCCGCTCACCATCTGGCGTAACATCGATCGCCTAGCCCAAGTCATTCGCGACGAAAAAGTCGATATCGTCCATGCCCGATCCCGCGCCCCCGCGTGGAGTGCGCGGGCTGCGGCCAAGCGGACCGGGGCTCATTTCGTCACCACCTTCCACGGCACCTATGGGGCCAGCAATCATCTGAAGCGGGTCTATAATTCCGTCATGACCCGGGGCGAACGCGTGATCGCCATCAGCCAGTTCATCGCGGGGCACATCCGCCAGCTTTACGGCGTGCCGTCCAACAAGATTCGCGTCATTCACCGCGGCGTTGATCTGGACCGCTTCGATCCGGCCAAGGTTACGGCCCAGCGGGTGGTCAACTTGGCCACCGACTGGATGCTGCCCGACGGCATGCCGGTGATCATGCTGCCCGGGCGCCTGACGCGGTGGAAGGGCCAGCCGGTGGTTATTGATGCTCTTGGCAAATTGAATCGCCGCGACATCCGCTGTCTGCTCGTCGGCGGCGACCAGGGGCGCGAGGGCTACCGCGCTGAACTGGAATCCATGATCGCAGCCCGTGGCCTGAACGAGGTCGTGCGTCTGGTTGATCATTGCGACGATATGCCCGCCGCCTACATGCTGACGGACGTGGTGATTTCCGCCTCGACCGACCCGGAAGCCTTCGGCCGTGTGATCGCTGAGGCCCAGGCCCTCGGTCGCCCGGTGATCGCGACCGACCACGGCGGTGCCAAGGAAACCGTAATTCCCGGCGTGACCGGCTGGCTGGTGCCACCGGGCGACGCCGATGCGCTCGCCACCGCCATCGAAAAGGTGCTCTCGCTCGACAGCGCCCAGCGCAGCACCCTGGCCGGTAAGGCCATCGCCAACGTCCGCGACAATTTCTCCAAGGCCACCATGTGCGCCAAGACGCTGGACGTCTATGACGAGGTTCTGGGCGTCCGCCCGTCTGCCTGACGCCATGGCCGCGCCCCTGTCCCCTCCCGAAAATATCCTGGTCATCAAGCTGGGCGCGCTCGGCGATTTCGTGCAGGCGCTAGGTCCCATGCAGGCGATCCGTGACCATCACTCGGATGTTCGCGTCGATCTTCTGACCACCCCCTCTTTTGAAGAACTGGCCGTGGCCTCCTGCCTGTTCGACCGCGTCATCGCGCGGCCGCGCATGAAGTGGCATCAGTTGGGCGCCGTGTGCGCCCTGCGCCGCGACCTGATCCAAGGAGGATATGCGCGGGTCTACGATCTGCAGACCTCGGACCGCTCATCGTTCTATTTCCGTCTGTTCCCGGCCAGGGCAAGACCGGAATGGTCCGGCATCGCCCGCGGCTGCTCCCATCCCCACGCCAATCCGAACCGCGACCGGATGCATACGGTGGAGCGCCAGGCGGACCAGCTTGCCATGGCCGGTATTCCGTCGGTTCCGGCCTCCGACCTGTCCTTCGCCGAAACGGATTTGTCCCGCTTCGCCCTGCCCGATCCCTTCGCCCTGATCGTGCCCGGCGGCGCCGCACACCGGCCGGACAAGCGCTGGCCCGCCGACCGCTTTGCCGCCCTGGCCCGCCATCTGTCAGATCATGGCATGACACCCCTGCTGATCGGCGGCGCGGACGAGCGGGCCCTGCACGACACCATCCTGACCGCCGCGCCGGGGGCACGAAGCCTCTGCGGCAAAACATCCTTGCTGGACCTGGCAGCGCTTGCCCGCCGGGCGGCGCTGGCCGTCGGCAACGACACGGGGCCGATGCACATGGCCGCCATCGCGGGCGCGCCCACGGTGGTGCTCTATTCCCATGCCAGTGACCCGGCCCTTTGCGCCCAGCGGGGGCACCAGGTGGCGATCCTGCGCGCGGCCCGCCTGTCCGAGCTGGCGCTTGCGGATGTGCTGAAGGTCCTGCCGATCCCGTCCCCGTCCTGATTGCGGCCCGTGAACGCTTGACACACGGGGGCCACGGCCTACATTCCCCCCCCTATCCGAACGCTTTTTCAAACGGCCCGAGCATCATCATGGTTGCCATTACCCTTCCGGACGGCAGCGTCCGCCAATTCGACGGCCCGGTCACGGGTCTGGACGTCGCCGCCGACATCGGCCCCGGCCTGGCCAAGGCCGCGCTGGCCGTGCGTATCGACGGCGAGATGAAGGACCTGTCGACGACCATCAAAAGCGATGTCAACTTGGCCATCGTCACGTCGAAGGACGCGGATGCGCTTGAGCTGCTGCGCCACGACTGCGCCCATGTGCTGGCCGAAGCCGTGCAGGAGCTTTACCCCGGCACCCAGGTGACCATCGGCCCGACGATCGAAAACGGTTTCTATTACGACTTCGCGCGGGACGAGCCCTTCTCCTCCGACGATCTGGAGAAGATGGAGCAGAAGATGCACGAGATCGTCGACCGCGATACCGCCTTCGTCCGCGAAGTTTGGAACCGCGAAGACGCCATCCATCACTTCAAGAAAATCGGCGAAAAGTACAAGGCCGAGATCATCCAGGACCTGCCCGACAGCGAGGAGATCAGCATCTACCGCCAAGGCGACTGGCTGGACCTGTGCCGCGGCCCCCATTTGCCGTCGACAAGCCGGGTCGGCCATGCCTTCAAGCTGATGAAGGTGGCCGGCGCCTATTGGCGGGGCGACCACCGCAACGAGATGCTGCAGCGGATTTACGGCACCTGCTGGTTCAACGAAAAGGACCTGAAGGCCTATCTGCACATGCTGGAGGAAGCGGAAAAGCGCGACCACCGGCGGCTTGGCCGGGAAATGGACCTGTTCCATATGCAGGAAGAAGCCCCCGGCTCGGCCTTCTGGCATCCCAAGGGCTGGACGCTCTATCGCCTGTGCCAGAATTACATGCGGACGCGCCTGGACGACGCCGGCTATGTCGAGGTCAACACACCCCAACTGGTCGACCGCACCCTGTGGGAAGATTCCGGCCATTGGGAGAAATTCCGCGAGAACATGTTTATCTCCGAGTCCGAAGATAAACTTTTGGCCATCAAGCCGATGAACTGCCCCTGCCATGTGCAGATCTTCAAACAGGGCATCACCAGTTACCGCGATCTGCCGCTGCGCATGGCCGAATTCGGATCCTGCCACCGCAACGAGCCGTCGGGCGCGCTGCACGGCCTGATGCGCGTGCGCGCCTTCACCCAGGACGACGCCCATATCTTCTGCCGCCCGGACCAGATCGAAGCCGAGACCAAGATCTTCATCGACCTACTGTCCTCGGTCTACAAGGACTTCGGTTTCGATGAATTCGTCATCAAGTTTTCCGACCGGCCGGACGTTCGCGCCGGGTCGGACGATACCTGGGACCGCGCGGAAAAGGCCCTGTTGGACGCGACCAAGGCCGCCGGCCACGACCCGGTCCTCAACCCGGGCGAAGGGGCGTTCTACGGACCCAAGCTGGAATTCGTGCTGCGCGACGCCATCGGCCGCGACTGGCAATGCGGCACCCTGCAGGTCGATTTCGTGCTGCCGGAACGCCTGGACGCCCATTACATCGCCGAAGACGGCGCCAAACACCGCCCAGTGATGCTGCACCGAGCGATTTTGGGCTCGTTCGAGCGCTTCATCGGCATCCTGATCGAGAACTATGCCGGGCGATTCCCGCTGTGGCTAGCGCCCCATCAGGTGACCGTGGCGACGATCACCAACGAGTCCGATGCCTATGCCGCACAGGTCGCCAAGGCCTGCCGGAAGGCGGGATTGCGGGTTGAAATCGATACCCGCAACGAAAAGATCAACTACAAAATCCGCGAGCACAGCCATGCCAAGGTGCCGGTGATCATGGTCGTGGGCGCCAAAGAGGCCGAAGCGGGCACGGTCGCCATTCGGCGTCTGGGCGGCAAGGATCAAGAAATCCTTGCGCTTGAACAGGCGATAGATACATTAGTGACCGAAGCGGCGGGGCCGTTGGGCGCCGGGGCCGGTCGATAGGCCGCCCCCCTTAAAATCATAAACAACGATTTGCGTTCACGTTCCGCCGGAGCGGGGTAATTTGACCGCAACACCCCCGTTTGTCGAAACCGATTGAGGAGCAAGGCAATAGCACGCCGCCCCATGCAACAGACGCCGCCGTCCAAGGACGGTCCGCGGATTAACGAAGATATTGATGTCGCCCAAGTGCGGCTGGTTGACGCCGATGGTGAAATGGTTGGTGTCGTTTCCACCAAGGAAGCCATCGAAATGGCCGGCGAGGTAGGTCTTGACCTGGTCGAGGTCTCGCCTAACGCCGACCCGCCCGTGTGCAAAATTCTGGATTACGGCAAGTTCAAGTACGAAGCCCAGAAGAAAGCCAACGAAGCCCGCAAGAAGCAGAAGGTCATCGAGGTCAAAGAGATCAAGATGCGCCCGGGCATCGACGAGCACGATTACCAGACCAAGATGAAAGCCGTGCGCAAGTTCCTGGACAACGGCGACAAGGTCAAGATGACCATCCGCTTCCGGGGCCGCGAAATGGCGCACCAGGATCTGGGCATGAAGGTGTTGGACCGTGTGCGCGTCGAAGTCGACGAACAGGCCAAGGTCGAACAGTTTCCCCGGACCGAAGGCCGCCTCATGACCATGGTAATCGCACCCCGGTAATTCCCTCGGATGGAAGGAACGGCGCATGCTGTCCTTCTTTTTCTACGGAACCTTGATGGATTCTGACCTGCAGGCGGTCGTCCTTGGCGGACGGCTGCCGACGGGGGTTTCCGCCGTGCTTGATGGATACCACCGCCGTACCGTCGCGGGACAAGGCTATCCCGCCATCGCACTGTCCAGGAACAGCCAGGTCAGCGGCCTGCTGGTCGGGGACATCAGCCCAGTTATGGCGGCCAGGGCCAGCCTGTACGAAGGCCCGCAATACACCGCCACCTCTCTGACCGTGACGACCGAAGACGGCACGCCCCGCCGTGCCTGGACCTTCCTACCCGTGGCGGACGTCCGGTTAAGCGCCCGCGACTGGTCCCTCCACGCTTGGCAGCGGCGGCGCAAGACCCTCACTCTCAAATCAGCCAACACCCACATGACAGCCATACGGGCGGGGGCGTTGCGGCGAAATGAATCCGACTGGATCACCCGCCTGCGGGATTCACGCCGCCCCTGATCGCGGTTTCCGCGCGCGACCGCTTCCCAATTTCATCACAAAGGAGACAACCCCATGGGTGGAACCACCGGTGGCCCCAAAGACCTGCCCAATGCCCAAACCCCGGTCGAGACGACGGCGACGGGCCCTGATGATGCAAGGCCCGGCCTGCCTGGGCGCGGCGGCACGGACGGGTTCGGCGGGTTCGGACAATCCTTCCTGACCGAAGGCGTCGGCCATGGTCAGGCCAACCAGCCCGAGGACGTGTTCCACGCCTCCAATTTTCTTGCCGAAAACGGCCTCCTGCCCGCTCCCACGCAGGACGCGGACGAAGGTTTTCTGCGCGGGATCGAGAAGGGGCAGGAACGCCTCAACGACTTGTCCGGCGGCGGACTGCAAATCGACGGTATCGCCAAACCCTGGGGACCGACGGAGATTCTCAGCCAGCGGGCCGTGTCGTTCGGCAAGATGAAGCCGCCGCGCCCGGATACAGAGACAGAAACAGAGACGATCTCCATAACCCAGAGCAGCATCCCGCATGGCGTGCAGATTAAGCCAGCATCTCCGCCACCGCCCACGGCGGCACCGACTTGGCCCGTCAACGACGGGCGGAATCAGACCTTCAACGACCTTCTCGCCCACACCAAGCGGATCGAGGGCGGCTACGCAAATCGACCGAAAAGCGCCGACCGGGGCGGCCCGACGATGAAAGGGGTTTCGCAGAAAACCCTCGACGGCATCAGGGCCAAATACCCGCAGTGGAAGCTGCCGAAAGACACCAAGAACCTAACGGATGAGCAGATCGACGGAATTTACCGTCATGACTATTTCGATCTGCCCAAGTTGGACAAGATGGCGGCCATTCCCGGCATGGATATACGCCTGCTGCGCCACGTCTATGATGCCGGTGTGCAGCACAGCCCGGTGCGGGCCGGAAGATGGCTTCAACAGGCGCTCGACAAGCATCTTGGAACGGATTTGCGGTCGTATGACAAAAGCGGTGGCACTTACTACGACGGAAATATCGGCCCCAAAACGCGTTCCGCCCTGGCCAAGGCCATCAGACGGGGAAAATTGAAGGATGTGAACAATGAAATTGTGCGCACGCGGGAGGCATTCATGCGCGGCTTGCCGGAATTCCCTGCGAACCCTGGCTGGATAGCGCGGGCCAAATCATTTTCCATGCCATGACGAACAAGCGGAGAAGTACTAGAACTCATACTCTATCCGTTGCGCCACAATGGTCTTCAACATCTTTTCGTATATCGCCGCCGTTTCGCTCAAATGGAACGTATAATACATCGTACCGCAGTGCGGCTTGCAGCCAGGGTTTTCATTATAAATCCACCAATACAATGCACCTGCGGAAGCGCTAATTTCGCGCAACTTCTCTCTGACTTTTTCGACCGTGGGGCGTTTATCTTCCGGCGCGAGGTACAACGTCAGATTAGGGCTAAAAACCTTGAACTGGTCGACGATGCGATCTTCCAGGCATTGGACAGAATCGAGTATTCCGTCATAGATACGGCCGGTGCTCGGACTAGATCGCTGCTCCAAAGTTGCATCCCAGCACGCCTTTATAATGGCATCCGCATCCGGACGTTCGACCGGATTGCCGCCAGCCGATGAAGATATGGGCATGGCGATCAGCGCCGTTATCGCGATGATTGCAATAATGATTATTTTCATCTTCAGAATTGTACCCGACTTTGCGGCACCATCAAGGCGGATGCGTTGCCTTTGCCGTACAATCAGCCTATGTCCTCTGCCCGTCCCCCACCGACAAGGAAGCCCCGCCATGAAACGCAAGGCGCCGGTGCGGCGGAACCCGGTGGCCCGGGTTGTGCGGACCCTGCGACAGCAGAAGATACAGTCGGCCAAGGCCTACCGCCGCCGCACCAAACATATGAAAGCCCGCCCCGAGAACGATCCCGGGGCGGGCTTTTCATTTTGCGTTTCAGGCCCCCGATACGGCCGCCTGATTATTCAGCAGCAAGAGGTCTGGTGCGGATGATTTCCATGATCTCGGCGGCGGCGGTCGGGATGTTGGTGCCCGGGCCGTAGATCGCGGCAACCCCCTTGGCCTTCAGGAAATCATAATCCTGGGCCGGGATCACGCCGCCGCAGACGACCAGAATGTCCTCTGCCCCCTGGGCCTTCAACTCGTCGATCAGGGACGGCACCAGGGTCTTGTGGCCGGCGGCCTGGGACGAGACGCCGATCACATGCACGTCATTTTCGATGGCCTGGCGGGCGGCCTCGTCGGGGGTCTGGAACAGGGGGCCAACGTCGACGTCGAAGCCGATGTCGGCGAAGGCCGTGGCGATCACCTTGGCCCCCCGGTCGTGGCCGTCCTGCCCCATCTTGACGACCAGCATGCGCGGGCGGCGGCCTTCGGCCTCGGCGAAGGCGGCGACGTCCTTCCTGATCTTGTCGAACCCGGCGTCGCCTTCATAGGCCGCGCCGTAGACGCCTGAGATCGAGCGGATTTGCGCCCGGTGGCGGGTGTAGACCTTTTCCAGGGCGTCGGAAATCTCGCCCACGGTGGCGCGCTTGCGCGTCGCGTCGACGGCCAGTTCCAACAGGTTGCCCTCGCCGCTTTCGGCGGCCCGGGTCAGGACGTCGAGCGCCGTCTGACAGGCGGCAGCGTCACGGGTGTTGCGGATGGTATCGAGGCGCTTGATCTGGCTTTCGCGAACAGCCGCGTTATCGACGTCCAGAATATCAAGATCGTCCTCGTCCGCGCGGGCGTACTTGTTGACCCCGACGACGACTTCCTCGCCACGGTCGACTCGCGCCTGCTTGCGCGCGGCGGCTTCCTCGATCACCTTCTTGGGCATGCCCTCTTCCACGGCCCTGGTCATGCCGCCGAGATCTTCGACCTGGGCAATCAGTTCCCGCGCCGCCTGGGCCAGGGAGGCCGTGAGGCTTTCCACGTAATAACTGCCGGCAAGCGGGTCAATGACCTGCGGGATGCCCGTTTCTTCGGCCACGATGAGCTGCGTGTTGCGGGCGATACGGGCGGAGAACGGGGTCGGAAGCGCGATCGCTTCGTCGAGCGCATTGGTGTGCAGACTCTGCGTGCCGCCCAATACCGCCGCCATGCATTCGATGGTGGTGCGGATCACGTTGTTGTAGGGATCCCGCGCCGTCAGCGACACGCCCGAGGTCTGGCAGTGGGTGCGCAGCGTGGAGGACCGGGGGTCCTTCGGCTCGAACTGCGCCATCAGTTCCGACCACAACAGACGTGCGGCCCTCAGCTTGGCGACCTCCATGAAGAAATTCATGCCGATGGCGAAGAAGAACGACAGACGCGGCGCGAACTTATCTACGTCCAGCCCCTTGTTCTTGGCCGCGCGCACGTATTCCAGGCCGTCGGCCAGGGTGAAGGCCAGTTCCTGCACCGCCGTCGCCCCCGCTTCCTGCATGTGATAGCCGGAGATCGAAATCGAATTGAAGCGCGGCATGTTGAGCGCCGTGTATTCAATGATGTCGGCGACGATGCGCATGGAAGGCGTCGGCGGATAGATGTAGGTGTTGCGCACCATGAATTCTTTGAGAATATCGTTCTGGATGGTGCCCGACAGCTTTTCCGGCGCCACGCCCTGTTCCTCGGCGGCAACGATGTAGCCCGCCAGCACGGGCAGCACGGCGCCGTTCATGGTCATGGAGACAGACATCTCGTCGAGCGGGATCCCGTCGAACAGGATTTTCATGTCCTCGACACTGTCGATCGCCACCCCGGCCTTGCCGACATCGCCGACCACGCGCGGATGATCTGAATCATATCCCCGGTGGGTCGCCAGGTCGAAGGCCACTGACAGGCCCTTTTGCCCGGCGGCCAGATTGTCGCGATAGAACTTGTTGGAATCTTCGGCCGTGGAAAAGCCCGCGTACTGGCGGATGGTCCAGGGCCGGTTGGCGTACATGGTGGCGCGCGGGCCGCGCAGATAGGGTGCCATGCCGGGCAGGGAATCAATGTGTTCCAGCCCCTCCAGGTCCGCCGCCGTATAAAGCGGCTTCACCGCGATGCCTTCCGGCGTCTGCCAAATCAGATCGTCGGGGGATTTGCCCTTCAGTTCCTTGGCGGCGGCCGCCGCCCATTCGTCCATGCCGTTCTTATCGACAGCCATTTTTTGTCACTCCTGATGGTCCCGCCAAAATCCCCCTTCGGCTCCCCCCGATTATACCGCCCCCTTCGCCCGACAAAGGAATTTTTTTGCATCTGCGTCGCAGAAATCCTCTCTAGTTTATGTTTTTATCAACAACACAACATGTATTGTGGATAACTATATGTGGTGGAGCTAGTTGACGGTCAGGCGAAATCTTGTAATTATTAACGCGTTCCAGCCTGATTTTCGGGCAAAAATGGGCATTTCGGGCCGGTATGACCCGCAAATATCCGTTCCAGGGGCAAGAAATTTGGATTTCGGCCGCGATGCGACATCGGGCCGAAAAGCGGGAGGCAAGGGTACATGCAAACGACGTACGAATGGACGCCCCAACGGGTCAACGCCCTGATCGCCCTATGGGACGAGGGATTGCCGACCAGCGAAATCGGCCGCCGCCTCGGCATTACCAAGAACGCGGTGATCGGCAAGGTTCATCGTCTCGGTCTGGCCAAGCGTGGATCGCCCATCAAGGAACGGCCCGACCAGCCCCAGGTCAACGAGAACCTCGTGACCATGGCGAAGTTGCGGCCCGGCATGTGCAGCTGGCCCGTGGGCGAGCCCAATGATCCGGATTTCCATTTCTGCGGCGAGGAAGCCCTGGACGGCAAACCTTATTGCCGCACCCATTGCGCCAAGGCCTATATTCGCATCACTAAAGACGGCCGCAAGGTGGCTGCCGCCTAGGCGCATCACCAAGGACGGCCGCAAGGTCGCCGCCGCCTGATCACCCATATCTGATCATGCCCCCCTGCCCGGGTAATCACTTTTCCGCGCTTTTTGCCGCCCGCCTTGAATTTTAAGGCGGGCGGACTATCATCAGGGCATGAGGATTGCATCGCCCCTCCGTGTGACCGGAACCATCCGGCGAATTATCGTCCCGGCCTCGTAATCGAGGACCGGGCCTTTTCTGATTCGCCGTGACCGGCTTCCCCCACACCAAAGGATTTTCCGATGCGGACCCAAGACCGCGGGCACGCCCCGCATTCCCCCGCTTTTTCCCCGGCCCCCCGTGCGCGACACAAACGCAAGGCCCAGCCGACGCAATGCTTTTCCGTACAGGCCCTGGCCGATCCGGGCACCCTGCCCCGCGTGGTCGAGGTTTTCGCCAAGCGCGGCCTGATCCCCGGGCGCATCCACGCCAGCCGCACATCCACGCCGAAGGAAGGCTTGATCGTTGAGGTTCATCTTGAAGATGCGGACGCGGAACAGGCCCGGCTCATTGCCCAGGAACTGCGCCGCCAATTCTGCGTCGAGGCCGTTCTGGTCACCGAAAAGCAAGGTGACGCCCATGCCTAACCTTTTGGGCGGGACATCCGCATGAGCTATCTGGAGCGTGTCCGCGCCCTGCAGGCCTGGGAACCGTCGGCCTATCGGCCCTTCATCGCGGACCGCAGGCGGGTCGGCCTGATCCACCGGGATTTCATTCCCCATCTCGCGGATTTCAGTGCGGTCTTTCAAGTTTCCGAGACCGCCGTCGCCCTGGCCCCGGACCTGGGCGATGCGGCGTCGCGCACCGCCGCCATGGCAGAGGTCCTGGCCGAACTGCGATCACGGGACCTGATCCCCGGCTGGCGCAACGAGCCCTATGCCGTTTGCGAAGACTGGGGGACCCCGCCCCTGTTCCAGATGGAGCGCGCGGCCGTGCCCCTATTCGGGACCTTGGGCTACGGTGTGCACCTGAACGGGTTCGTGCGAGACGGCGACCGGCTGAAGATGTGGGTCGGGAAGCGCTCGATGACCAAGCCGACAGGGCCCGGCAAGCTGGATCAGCTTGTCGCCGGCGGCCTGCCCGCCGGGATTAGCGTCATGGATAATCTGATCAAGGAATGTGTCGAGGAAGCCGGAATTCCCGACGACATCGCCCGCCGGGCCAAGCCCATCGGGGCCATGTCCTACTGCACGGAGCGGCCCGAGGGCCTGCGCCGCGACGTGTTGTTCAACTACGACCTGGAGCTTCCGGCCGACTTCGTGCCGCACAACACGGACGGCGAGGTCGAGGAATTCTACTTGTGGTCCATGGACCAGGTCATGGACACTGTGCGCGAGAGCGAAGATTTCAAATTCAACTGCGGGGTCGTCGTCATCGACTTTTTAATCCGCCGGGGGTTTATCGGACCCGATCATTCCGATTACCTTGAGATTCAACGGGGCCTGCACACGGCCCTGCGCTGACCGAAAATCAGAAAACGAAGGGAACGACCCAGTGAGCAACCAAGCGAACAACCGCCCGTTCAGCGACGATACGCCCTGGACTGTTTATCTGTCCGGCGAAATTCATACCGACTGGCGCGACCGGATCGCCGCCGGCGCCGCCGAGGCAGGCCTGCCCATCGAATTCGTCGGCCCGGTGACCGACCATGCGTCGAGCGACGATTGCGGCGTGGCCATTCTGGGTGATGAGCCCGACCCCTTCTGGAAAGACCACAAGGGCGCCAAGGTCAACGCCATCCGCACCCGTACCCTGATGGAACGCGCCGACGTTGTTGTCGTGCGCTTCGGTGACAAGTACAAACAATGGAACGCCGCCTTCGACGCCGGATATGCCGCCGCCCTTGGGACGCCGATGATCACGCTGCATGACCCGTCCCTGACCCACGCGTTGAAGGAAGTGAACGGCGCCGCCATGGCAACGGCGGAAACGCCCGAACAGGTCGTGCGCCTGTTGAAATACGCGATCTCCGGCCAACTTAATTAACGAGGGCCCGCGCCCGCAACCGCCCCTTGGGGGCCTTTGAAAACCCGAACCGGCCAACGAACATTGGATAAATCCAACACCGCCTTGAACCGCCCGTCGCCGGACCTCTATCCCCGGATCGAACCCCATGCCCAGGGCCATCTGGACGTTTCCGGCGGGCATCGCATCTATTGGGAACAGTCGGGCAATCCGACCGGCGTGCCGGTGGTCTTTCTGCACGGCGGGCCGGGGGCCGGCTCCAACCCGTCGCACCGCCGGTTCTTCGACCCTGATCATTACCGCATCGTCGTGTTCGACCAGCGGGGGGCCGGACGATCCACCCCCTTCGGTGAAACGCGCAACAACACGACCCAGGACCTGATTGACGACATGGAGGCTCTGCGCCGCCAGCTCGACATCGACAAATGGTTCGTGTTCGGCGGCTCCTGGGGGTCGACCCTGGCGCTGGCCTACGGCATCGCCCACCCGGACCGATGCCGGGGCTTCGCGCTGCGCGGCATCTTCCTCGGCCGCCAGTCGGAGGTCGACTGGTTCCTCTACGACATGAAGCGGGTGTACCCCGAAGCCTGGCGCCGGTTCTCGGGATATCTGCCCGAAAACGAACGGGGCGATATCCTGACCGCCTACCACAAACGCCTGAACGACCCCGACCCGGACATCCACCGACCGGCGGCCGAGGTCTGGAGCCAGTTCGAATCCGCCTGCTCAACCCTGCATCACAGTGGCGGCGGCGGCGGGTCCGGGCGCGGTGCCCTGTCCCTGGCCCGGCTTGAGGCCCATTACTTCGTCAACGACGTGTTCATGGCGGAAAACCACCTGCTCGCCAACATCGGGCGCATCACCCATCTGCCCTGCGCCATCGTGCAGGGCCGCTATGACATGGTCTGCCCGATCGTCACGGCGGACGAACTGGCGCAGGCCTGGCCCGACGCCGACTACGTCATCGTGCCCGACGCCGGCCACTCGGCCATGGAGCCGGGCATCCGCTCGTCCCTGGTCAAAGCCATGGACGGCTTTCGGCGGCTCGACGCGGTCTAACCTCGTTCCCATGCGTAACGGCTTGAAAGATCAGGCTGATCCCTTAAGATGCAGGCCAAAGGGGCGGGCCCGATAACCGGGCCTTATCGGGGAAAAGCCAACATGTTCAAGAAATTGATCGTTCCGGCATTGCTTGCCGCCGTGACGGTATTGCCACCCGGCGCGGCACGGGCCGCCGACGACCCCGACTTCCTGACCCTTGCGGTCGGCAAATTCGATATCCTGCGCAACCGGGAAGAGGATGCGGAAATCCGCCTCGATTACCGGTTCGGCAACAAATTCTGGATCTTCAAACCGTTCCTGACCGCCGCCTATGCGACCAATAATTCGTCGTTCATCGGGGCCGGCGTGCTGGTCGACATCTACCTCGGGCGGCGCTTCGTGCTGACGCCTCAGTTCTCGCCGACCTACTGGCGGGGCGCCACGTCGAACCTGGACCTGGGACATGAACTTGAATTCCGCTCCCGGCTGGAACTTGCCTACCGCTTCGACGATCGGTCCCGCATCGGCATTTCCATCGACCATTCATCGAACGCGGGCCTGGGCGACGGCAATCCCGGCGTGGAATCGGTCATGCTGAACTATTCCGTGTCCATGGACCGCATCAAGAGCATGTTCAAATAGGCCGTCCGCCGCCCCACCATCCCCGCCAGCAAATCTTGGAATCGGCACGGAAACCTGTGGTATAGACGGGCGCGCATGATCGCGCGTCAGGCAGCTGGCGACAGGGCCCCGTAGCTCAGTCGGATAGAGCACAGGATTCCTAATCCTGGGGTCGCAGGTTCAAATCCTGCCGGGGTCACCAGCCGCCCGGCCCGACTTTCCGGTCAGGCCCAGCTCAAACCCGGCGCGGACAGGCCGGTGATCCAGCCCACCTCGATCCAGCCGCGTAGGAACCCGGCCGCCCGCAAGGCGGCCGCGTCCTCATCGCCGAACCCCGCAAGGGTTTCACAGAACGTCTGGAAATCGCCGCCCGCGCGCAGCAGGGCGAGCCCTGACGCTTCGTCCGTATCGAGCGCGCGGTAGCGCACCTGACAGGTTTCCCCGTCGCGCCAGAAGGCCCAGGTCTGCGGGCCGTCCGGGATCGCTTCGGGGGCGGCGTCCGGATCCTGGTCCCGGGCCACGGCCTGTTGGAACGGGGCGACGTCATGGTGAAGGACCGCCGTGTTCAGCGCGGGATGGAAATCGAAGGTCAGGATCGGCCAGGCTTCCGGCGGCACGGCGGCCAGCGCCGCGACCCCAAGGGCATCCGCGTCGGACGCATCGAATGCCAGGCCCAGCCCCCATTCGAAAGCCGCCATGTCGGCCACCACCGGCAGATCCGACCAGGGCGCGGTTTCGCCCAGCCAGTTCGCAAAGCCGCCGCCCAGCCAGCGCACGGATCGCGCGGTCGACGGATGGCCCCGCACATAGGCCGCCGCCGCGTCGGCGAATGCGTCATCGCCGAGCAAGGTGTGCACGGCGGGGAAATCCTCGACCATCACTTCCAACAAGCGCGCCACGTAGGCATGGTCATAGACCTTGAGGAACGGGCCGCCCGAGGTCAGATGCGCTTCGATATCCGTGCGTCCGGTCAGCAGCCGATCCTGGAACAAGTTCTGGAGTTCGAACAGGGGCACGGTCATGCCGCAGCCTCGCCCAGGGCTTCGGCCGCCAGACGGCGCGCGGCACCCAGTTCTTCCACCAGGTCGGCAAAGGGCGGGATGTTGGCGTCGCGCTCGATCATCGTCGGCACCGCGCCGAAGCGGCGGACCGCGCGGCGGTACAAATCCCACACCGGATCGGCCACCGGCGCGTCGTGGGTATCGACGATATGATCGCCGTTGTGCTCATGCCCGGCCAGATGGATCTGGCGCACCCGGTCCTTGGGAATACCAGCCAGATAATCGGCGGCGTCGAACCCGTGGTTGAAGGCCGAGACATAGACATTGTTGATGTCGAGCAGCAGGTCGCAATCGGCCCGCCGCGTCAGCTCCGCCAGGAATTCCCATTCGTCCATGGTGTCGGACGTGAAGGTGACATAGGTCGATGCGTTTTCAAGGGCGATGCGCCGTCCCAGGATATCCTGCACATGGATGACCCGCGCCGCCACATGGGTCAGGGTTTCCTCGGTCAAGGGCAGGGGCAGCAGATCATGCAGATTGACGCCGTGGGCCCCGGTCCAACACAGATGGTCGGAAACGACCGCCGGGTCGATCAGATCGGCCAGCGATTTGAGATTCTTGAGGTAGTCGTCATTCAAGGGATCGGGGGCCCCGATCGACAGAGACACCCCGTGCATGGCCATGGGGCGGCGTTCGCGCACGGCCATCAGGTTGCGCAGCGGCATGCCCCCCACGGCCATGAAGTTTTCCGAGATGATTTCGAACCAGTCGACATGCCCCAGGTCATCGTCCCCGTCAGGGCCGAGAATGTCCGGGAAATGCTGCGGCCGCAGGCCGAGCCCGAAACCGCCAAAGGGATCCTGGCAGAGAGTCATGGAATGAAGCCTAGCGCGAAACGGGATCGAGGGGCCGGATTCCTCCGGCCCCCCGCAATCCGTCGTGTTGGGTAAGGGGCTGGATACCGTTACTTGGCAACCGTGCCGCCCTTTTCCATGCATTCCTTTTCCGAGCTGGTGGAAATCCAGCCCTTGCCCTTGCAGGCGTTGTGGCCCTTGCATTCGTTTGACGCGGTCTTGCAGGAACCGTGGCCCTTGCAGGAATTCGCGCCCATGCATTTGACGCCATCGGCCTGGGCCGCGGTCGGGGCGACCGTCATGGCGGCACCGGCGATGAACAGGGCGGCGGCGGCAGTGGCCAGGGTGGCGCCGGCGGTCTTTTTCTGGATCGACATTGGGTACTCTCCTTTGATGAAGCCTCTGATCCGGCTCTCATGTCCGGTCGATGGGGAGTGTACCCGTGCATGCGGATAGCGGGCGTAACGTTGACGTCGCACGGCATCACAAGGGTGTGAGAGAGGGTTGAACAGAAAACCGGCGAAAGCCGTGAGCCGTTCAGGCCGGATCGTCCCCCGCCACACCCCAGATGCGGGCATGCTGACCCTCACCCTTGGCGGGAATGACGCGCACGCGTTCGGCGATGCCTTCGTCCGTCAGGTCCCGTTCGATGGCAAGCAAGGTGCCCGCCGGATGGTCGCACAGGTCGGCCATGTCGCGGCATTCGCCCCGGGCCGCGTCGAGGGCCGCCATCATGTCGGGCGCACCGTAACGTTCGAACAGATGCCCCGCCAGGGCACGCACCGCGTCCTCGACCTGGCCGTCGGGCAGCACCGCGACCTGCACGAAGGTCGAGCGCCCGAAACTGCCGAGGCCGAGCCAACCGCTTTTGAACGCCAGCTGCTGTTTATTGGTCCAGGAAGACGGATCGCCATCGGCGAATTCAAAAGTACCGGCGACAGCCCATTCACCCGGTTCCGCCGGAATATCGAACACGTTCTGATCCGAGGCGTCGAGCCGGATGGTGCGTGCGAATTTCATTGTGTCGGACGTCCTCCCAAGTCGTGACCCGTCAATATAGAGGTCGGCAGGCCGCTTCGCATCATGGTAAAGACGAAGGCATGAGCGCACGTTTTCTCATTCCTTCCGCCCTGGCGGCAACCCTTGCTTTGGCCCCCCGCATGGGAGCAGCCGACGGCATCGATCCCGCCGCCGTGGCCAAGGCGGCACAGTCCGTGGTCGTCGTGTTGCCGAGTTGGCAAGGCGTGCGGCCCGGCTTCGCGCCGAAAAGCACCGATGGACGCATCGCCCCGGAGGGCTCCGGCGTCGCCGTTCTACCCGGCGGCTATGTCGTGACCAACGATCATGTGTTGGGCAACGCCATCAGCGTCCGCATTCGCCTTTCCGATGGGCGCACCGTTACCACCGAGATCGTCGGCCGCCACAAGGCGACGGACATCGCCCTTCTGAAAGCCCCCATCGACCTTCCCGTGGCCGAACCGGGGCCCGAACCGAACCTGGCCGAACCGGCCTGCGCCATCGGCAATCCGTTCGGGCGGGGGATTTCCGTGTCCTGCGGCGTCGTCTCGGCCGTCGGCCGGGCCAATGCCGGGTTCAACGAGATCGAGGATTTCATCCAAACCGACGCGGCGGTCAACCCGGGCGGATCGGGCGGCGCATTGGTCGACGGCCAGGGCCGCTTGGTCGGTTTGGTTTCTGCGATTTTTGCGCAAGGGTCCGATGCCAACATCGGCGTCAACTTCGCGGCGTCCAGGACCCTGGTCGCGCGGGTCGTCGATGACCTTGTCGCCCACGGCAAGGTGATGGCGGCGACGGCGGGGATGGAGACTGGGCCCCTATCCGCCCTGCAGCAAGAACGGACCGGCGGCGTTGCAGTCGTTGAAGTGACACCGGGCGGCCCCGCCTTCACGGCCGGAATCGATGCCGGAGATATCATCACAAAAGTCGACGGCAGGCCCGTTACGTCACCGGGGCAGGTTCGCGCGTCCTTGTTCCGCCATCACGCGGGGGACGCCATCGTCCTGACCGTACAGCGCGGTGGAGAGATTCGGGAAATTACCTTGACCTTAAAGCCCCTGCCCTAGTCGGCGGCAATCACCGCCCCTTCGTCGATCAAGGCCTGGATCTCATCCGCGCCATAGCCGTATTCCGCCAAAACTTCGCGCGTGTGCTGGCCATAGACGGGCGCACCCTGGTCCGTCTTCGCGGGTGTTCCGGAAAACTTCACCGGCATGCCCAGCGCCTTGGCCGCGCCGAGGGTCTTATGCGGGACCTCGACGATCATGTCGCGGGCGATGGCGTGCGGGTCGGCGTGCATCTGCGTGATGTCGAGGACCGGGCCGGCGGGCAGGCCCACCGCATCGAACTTGGCGAGCCAGTCGGCGGACGGTTTCGATTTGAAGATCGGCGTCAGCACGTCTTCGAGCGCCTGACGGTTCGCCATCCGCCCGGTGTTGTCCGTGAACCGGGGATCATTGGCGATCTCGGGATTGTCGAGGGCTTCAAGCAGGCGCTCCCATGTCCGCTGGTTGGCGGCGCCGCAGGTGATCCAGCCGTCGGCGGTTTCAAACGCCTGATAGGGCGCGTTCAAGGGATGGGCCGAGCCCATGGCGGCAGGGGATTCCCCGGTCGCGAAGGCGATCGCCGATTGCCAATAGGTATGGATGATCCCCGCCTCGAACAGCGACGTGTCGACGACCTGGCCCTGGCCGGTCTTGACCGCATGGGCATAGGCCGCGGACACCCCCATGGCCGCCAGCAGGCCGGCGGTGATGTCGGTGATCGGCGAGCCGACCTTGCAGGGCGGGCGGCCCGGGCCCTCGCCGGTGATGTGCATGAGCCCCGACATGCCCTGGGCGATCAGATCAACCCCCCCGCGTTCCGCGTAAGGCCCCGTCTGCCCGAAGCCGGAGATCGAACACCACACCAGCTTGGGGTTTTCCTTTTTCAAGGTTTCGTAATCCAGGCCCAGCTTGGCCAAGGTCCCCTGGCGGTAGTTTTCCAGCAGCACATCGGCCTCGAGCGCCATGCGCCGCACGGCAGCCTGACCGCCCGGGGTCTTGAGGTCGACGGCAACCGACCGCTTGCCCCGGTTCATGACCAGGAAGGCGGCGGCTTCACCCCCGATCTTGGGCGGTGCCGCGCGGCGCGTGTCGTCGCCGCCCGGCACCTTTTCCACCTTGATCACGTCGGCCCCCATGTCGGCCAGCATCAGGGCACAGGTCGGCCCGGCCATCACATGGGTCAGATCCAAGACCTTCATGCCGCCGAGCGGCCCGTCACCTCGTGCCATGGGATTTCCTTCCGTTTCTTCTTATCGTCGTCAGTCGTCTTGCCGTCAGCGGGCCTGCGGATTGACCAGATAGGCCATGGCGGCATCAACGCCGCCCTTTTCAAACGGCACCTTGGCCAACTCCAGGCCCATCTCCACACCCGACAGCGTGCCCATGAGCATCAATTCGTTGAAGTCGCCCAAATGGCCGATGCGGAACACCTTGTCGGCGATCTTGTTGAGCCCGTTGCCAAGCGACATGTCGAAGTTTTCCAAGGTCACCTTGCGGAAGTTGTCGGCGCTGTGGCCCTCGGGCATGACCACGGCGGTCAGTACGGGGGAATATTCCTTGGGTTCCTGGCACAGAACCTCCAGGCCCCAGGCGCGGACAGCGCGGCGGGTCGCTTCGGCCATGCGGTCGTGGCGGGCGAACACGTTGTCGAGTCCTTCCTCCATCAGCATGGCGATGGCTTCCTTGAGGCCGTAAAGCAGGTTGGTCGCCGGCGTGTAGGGGAAGTAGCCGGTCTTGTTCATCTTGATCATTTCATCCCAGGCCCAATAGGACTTGGGCAGGGACGAGGACTTGGACACTTCCTGCGCCTTTTCCGACACGCAGTTGAAGCTGAGCCCCGGCGGCAGCATCAGGCCCTTCTGCGAACCGGCGATGGTGACGTCGACGCCCCATTCGTCCTGGCGGAAATCGGCAGAGGCCAGACCCGAGATCGTGTCGACCATGAACAGGGCCGGATGCCCCGTGCGGTCCATGGCTTCGCGCACCAGCTTGACCCGCGAGGTCACGCCGGTCGACGTTTCGTTATGGACCATGCAGACGGCCTTAATCTCGTGGTCCTTATCCTCGTTCAACCGCTTTTCAATGACGGCGGCGTCAACGCCGTGGCGCCAGTCGCCGTCGATGAATTCGGGCACCAGGCCAAGGCGCAGCGCCAGGTTCTTCCACAGGGTAGCGAACTGACCGGTTTCGTACATCAGCACCCGATCGCCCTGGGACATGGTATTGGCGAGCGCCGCTTCCCAGGCACCCGTGCCGGAGGCCGGATAGATCACGACCTCGCACTTTTCCGTCTTGAACACCTTCTTCATGCCGGCGATGCAGGACAGACCCAGGTCGGCGAAATCGGGACCGCGATGGTCCATCACCGGGTAGTCCATGGCACGAAGGATGCGATCGGGCGTGTTGGAGGGGCCCGGAATCTGCAGGAAATGGCGGCCGCGGCGCACAGTCATGATCGGATGTCCTCTTTATATTCAGGTTTTCGCGCCAGGGGGCGCGATGGCCTGGGAATTATGCATACATTTTTTTCCCAGGCAACCCGGATTAATTGAAAGCTGGTAAAATTCGTTATTATTTACGTAAAAACAATGAGGTATAGGACTTTCAGTAGCCTTTTTCCGAATCAAGATGATTTGCCTTATTGAATTTTGAATGCAATTTGCTACACTCCCGCCATCGAAACAGCCAACTAAAGTGGATCCGCCCATGGCCCTGTCCGACGCGCCCCTCGCCGCCCCCGCCCCCCGCAGCCGCCCGGCCAAGGGTGACGCCGGACTGGCCCGCCGCCTGAAGGCCGCGATCAAGGGCCAGGTCCTGTTCGATCCGTTCTCGCGTGGACGCTATTCGACGGACGCCTCGATCTATCAGATCGAACCGCTCGGCGTCGTCGTGCCCGAGGACGCCGAGGACGTGGAAGCGATCATCACCATCGCGCGGGATGCAGGTGTACCGCTTCTGCCGCGAGGCGGCGGCACCTCGCAATGCGGGCAGACGGTTGGCGAAGCCCTGGTCGTCGACCTGTCCAAACATCTGAACAAGATTCTCGACTTCGATGCCTCGGGGCGCCAGGCCCTGGTCGAACCGGGTTTGGTGCTCGATCACCTCAACGCTTACCTCAAGCCCCATGGCCTGTGGTTTCCGGTCGACGTTTCGACCTCGTCCCGCGCCACGCTCGGCGGCATGGCGGGTAACAACTCCTGCGGCTCGCGCTCCATCGTTTACGGCACCATGCGCGACAATGTGCGCGCCATCGACGCCGTCACCATGGACGGCCGGGCCATGCGCTTCGGCGAAGTGTCCGACAATGAACCCGCGGCCAAGCTGGATCCCGTGCAGCAGGACATGGTCGCCAAGCTTTTGGATATCGGCCGGCGCGAGGGCGACCACATCCGCCAGTCCTTCCCCGACCTGATGCGCCGGGTCGGCGGCTACAACATCGATTCCCTGATGCCGGGCGGCGCGCCCAAGGGCCCCTGGGCCGAGGCGACGCTGTACCGTCAGCAGACCCACCCGAACCTGGCGCACCTTCTGATCGGATCGGAAGGCACCCTGGCCTTTTCGACCAAGCTGCACCTGGATCTGCAGCCCCTGCCGAAGCACAAGGTGCTGGGCGTCTGTCATTTCCCGACCTTCTACAAATGCATGGATGCGGCCCAGCATCTGGTGACCCTCGGCCCGGCGGCGGTGGAACTGGTCGACCGCACCATGATCGGCCTGGCCCGCGATATCGAGATTTTCCGCCCCACGGTCGAACGCTTCGTAAAGGGGGAGCCGGACGCCCTGTTGCTGGTCGAATTCGCCGGCGAGGAGCGCGAACCCCTGATCGCCAAGCTGAAACAGCTGGTCGAGATGATGGCCGACCTAGGCTTCCCCGACGCGGTGGTCGAGGCCGTGGACCCGGCCTTCCAGCGCGACGTCTGGGAGGTCCGCAAATCGGGCCTCAACATCATGATGTCCATGAAGGGGGACGGGAAGCCGATCTCCTTCGTCGAGGACTGCGCCGTGCGCCTGGAAGATCTCGCCGAATACACGGACCGCCTGACGCAGGTGTTCCACAAGCACAACACCGAAGGCACCTGGTATGCCCATGCCTCGGTCGGCACCCTGCATGTCCGGCCCGTGATCAATCTGAAACAGGAACTGGGTGCGAAGCAGATGCGCGCCATCGCCGAAGAAGCCTTCGAGATGGTCCGCGAATACAAGGGATCGCATTCGGGCGAACACGGCGACGGGTTGGTGCGTTCTGAATTCCACGAAGCCATGTTCGGCAGCCGCATGATCGAGACCTTCAAGGAGGTCAAGAACACGGTCGACCCCACGGGCCTGATGAACCCGGGCAAGATCGTCGACCCGCCCAAGATGGATGACCGATCGCTGTTCCGTTTCAAGCCCGGATACAAGACGGAGCAGATCGCGACGGTTCTCGACTGGTCTGACTGGGGCGGCTTCGCGGGCGCTGTCGAGATGTGCAACAACAACGGGGCCTGCCGCAAACGCGACGCCGGGGTGATGTGCCCGTCCTACCGCGCGACCGGCGATGAACAGCACCTGACCCGGGGCCGCGCCAACACGCTGCGCCTCGCCATTTCCGGACAGCTCGGCCCCGACGCCTTCACCTCCGACGACATGGCCGCGACCATGAAGCTTTGCGTCGGCTGCAAGGGCTGCAAGCGCGAATGCCCGACGGGCGTCGACATGGCGCGCATGAAGATCGAGTTCCTCAACCAGTACAACAAGCGCCATGGGCTGCGCCTGTTCGACCGGCTGGTCGCCTACCTGCCGCGCTATGCCCCCGCCGCCAGCAAAGTTTCCTGGCTGCTGAACCTGCGTGACACGGTCCCCGGCGCCGCCTGGTTGTCGGAAAAGCTGCTGGGCTTTTCCGCCGACCGCAACCTGCCCCGCTGGGCCGCGACGCCGGACAAGGGCGCAACCCCGGTCGACCCAAGTTCCTGTCCGGCAGGCAAGGCGGTCGTTCTGCTGGGCGATACCTTCAACACCTATTTCGAGCCCGAGAATCTGGCCGCCGCTCGCCGGGTGCTGACCGCCGCCGGCTACCGCGTCGTCACCGCCCAGGCCCCGGACCGCGCGCGGCCGCTGTGCTGTGGCCGCACCTTCCTGGCCGCCGGCCTGGCCGACGAGGCGAAGAAAGAAGCCCAGCGCACGCTTGACGCCTTAAAACCTTTCGTCGACGCGGGCGTGCCCATCGTCGGGCTGGAGCCGTCGTGTCTTTTGACCCTGCGCGACGAGTTCACGGTCCTGCTGCCGGGCGACGACAGCAAGGCGCTGGCCGCCAAGGCCATGCTGTTCGAAGAATTCCTGGCGGCGGAAGCCGAGGCCGGCACCCTGACCCTACCGCTGAAGGACGCGGCCGACGGCAAGGCGCTGCTCCACGGCCATTGCCATCAGAAGGCCTTCGCCGCCATGGGGGCGGTCGAACGGACGCTCCGTCTGGTGCCGGGATTGAACGTGGAGACGGTCGACTCAAGCTGCTGCGGCAGGGGGGGGGCCTTCGGCTATGACAAAGACAACGTCGATGTCTCCAAACGCATGGGCGAACTGTCCCTGCTGCCCGCCGTGCGCGACGCCGACGGCGACACGGTGATCGTCGCCGACGGCACCAGCTGCCGCCATCAGATCGCCGACGGCACGCCGCGCGAGGCGGTGCATGTCGCCCAGGTCCTCGACCGCTATCTGGTCACGGAGTGATGCCCATGGATGCCTCACCGCAAACCCCGATTGAGCGCCGATCCCTGCATGACACCATCGTCAACCGGGTGCGGGCCATGGTCTATGACGGCGACCTGAAGCCGGGGGACAAGGTGCCGGAACGGCTGTTGTGCGAAACGCTCGGCATCTCGCGCACCCCGCTGCGTGAAGCCTTGAAGGTGCTGGCATCCGAAGGGGTCTTGGAACTGCTGCCCAACCGGGGCGCGCGGGTCGCCAAGCTGACCGCCGCCGATGTCGACGAGATGTTCCCCGTCATGGGCGCCTTGGAAGCACTGGCCGGCGAACTTGCCTGCGCCAATGCGACGGAGGCCGACCTGGCCGAGCTGCGCGCCCTGCATTACCAGATGGCCCTGCATCACACGCGGGGGGAGCGGTCCGAGTATTTCGCCCTGAACCAGAAGATCCACGAAAAGATCATGGGCTCGGCCGGCAATGATCTGCTGGTCGCCATGTATGAAGGCCTGGCCGGACGCATCCGCCGGGCGCGCTATATTTCTTCCATCACGTCCCAACGCTGGAAACAGGCCATGGCCGAGCATGAAGACATGCTGGCCGCCCTGGAAGCCCGCGACGGCCCCAAACTCGCCAAGGTCCTGCGCGACCACCTGCAGAACAAATGCGAAGCGGTGAAGGAAGCATTGCGCCAGGACGGCGGCGATACGAACGCCGGCTGATCCCCTGCCAGATGACGCAGCCGTGACTTCCCGGTGAGCGCTTCGGTCTGATAGACAGGCGGCCACCTGAAGGGAGCCTGCATTCCGTGATTGAGCATTTGTCCGGGACAGTCCATCGTTCGGGCATGTGGACATCCTGCATGACCTTTATCTTCGGCGAACCCGTCTCCGGGCGGCTGCCCGCCCGCGTGCGCGAGCGCATCGCCCGTCAGCAATTGCAAAGCGAAAAGCTTATCAGTTGGGTTCAGATGCTGCTGGTCGTGCTGTTCGCCAGCCTGTGGGCCGTGGCGCCCAAGACCGCGACCAATCCGGATTTCAATCTGGTGCCCTTCGCCCTGGGCTTCTATTTCCTGTTCACCCTGGCGCGCTTGATCGCCGCCTATCGCGGCACCCTGACCAAGCCCTTCCTGATGATCTCGGTGGTCATCGACGTCGGGCTGCTGATGCTGCTGATCTGGTCGTTCCATATTCAGTACATGCAGCCGGCGAGCTTTTATCTGAAGGCGCCGACGCTGATGTACGTGTTCATCTTCATCGCACTCCGCGCCATTCGGTTCGAGCCGGGCTACATCGTGCTCGCCGGGGCGTCCGCGGCCCTCGGCTGGGTCATGCTGATGCTCTACGTCGTCCATGCCGAGGCGGGCAACCCCATGATCACCCGCAACTACGTGGAATACATGACATCCAACGCCATCCTGATCGGGGCGGAAGTCGACAAGATCGTCTCGATCCTGATGGTCACCTGCGTCCTGGCCATCGCCGTGCTGCGGGCTCAACGATCTCTCTACCGCGCGATCATCGACAGCACGGCGGCCCAGGACCTGATGCGCTTCGTGTCCAGGGAGGTGGCCGAGCGCATCACCCAGGCGGACCGTGCGATCCAGCCCGGCGACGGCGAAAGCAAGATCGCGACCATCGTCTTCACGGACATCGAGGGGTTTTCCACGGCCTCGGAAAAGATGACGCCGAAGGAGTTGGCCCGCACCATCAACGATTACTTCCAGGCGGCCGGCGACGTCATCGCCCGTCACGGTGGTGTGGTTCTGCTGTTCGAAGGGGATGCCATGCTGATTACCTTCAACGCCGTCACACCGCAGGATGATCATGCCGCCCGGGCCCTCGACTGCGCGCTTGAACTTGAACAGGTCTGTCGTGAACGAACCTTCGGCGATGGCGTGCGCCTATTAACCCGCTGCGGCGTCAACACGGGGCCCATCGTGGTCGGCGCCGTCGGAACGGCCGAACGCTTGACCTTCACCGTGCACGGCGACAACGTGAACATCGCCGCCCGCCTGGAACAACTGAACAAGCAGTACGGGACCTACGTCATGTGCACGGAGGAAACCGCCGACAGCTGCGGCGATGGATATGACTGCGCGTTTCAGGGAGAAATCCCGGTCAAGGGCCGGGCGGCGCCGGTGAAGGTCTATTCCGTCGCACCCGCTGCGGCCTGAGCCGCCAGCACCGCGTCCACCGCTTCCGCGAAGCCGGCGCCAGAGGCGCTTTCCGTCACGTACTTTGGCTTGGCCGAAAGACGGTCGCCGAAATCGCGCACGTTGGCGACGCCGACGGCATGGGGAAAGAAGTCGAACAGCGGCGCGTCGTTGGGGCTGTCGCCGACGAACATCCAGCGCCCGCGTTCGCCCTCATCCGACACGTCGGCGCGGAACAGTTCGCGCAGCACCAGGCAGGTCGTCGTCAGCTTGTCATAGGGGCCGAGCCAGCCGTTGACGTGAATGTTGGAATAGGTCGCGGTCATGCCCGCGGCCTCCATGATGGAAACGATCTGGGCCACGGCCTCCTCGCCCAAGGGCGCCACGTCCTGGGCATGGTCGATGGCAAGGTCGGTCTCGCGATATGCCTGATCGGCGGCCAGCGCCGCCCCCGGCACTTCGGCGATGATTGCTTCCAGCACTTTTTCGTACTGCGCCCAATGATTGCGCCGTTCGTCCCGCGCCAGGATATGCAGATGCACCATGCGCCCCGTGTCGGGATGCAGGCGGAACACGAAGCCGCCCGATTCACCGACCACGGCATCGACCGGCCAGGTCCGCGCCATGGCATCGCAGGTGCCGGCGGCGGCCCCGGTCACGGCGACGACCTTCAGCCCCGCCGCCTGAGCACGTTCCAGCGCCGCGAGGGCGGTCGACGTGATCTTGCCGTCGGTGGTCAGGGTGCCGTCGACGTCGGTGATGATGCCGCGGATGGCACGGCGATGGTCGGTGGAGAATGCGTCGAGCGGGCCCATCAGGTCCGCAGCTCGCCGCCCGTGGCCTTGGTCACGCCGGCGATGACCTTGTCGGCGACGGCCTCGATATCGGCGTCGGTCAGGGTCTTGTCCACGGGCTGCAGGACGACGTTGATGGCCAGCGACTTCTTACCTTCACCCACACCCTTGCCTTCGTAAACGTCGAACAGGGTGACCTCGGTGATCAGGGCCTTGTCGGCGGCATGGGCGGCATTGATGACCTTGGCCGCCTCGACATCGGCATCGACGACGAAGGCGAAATCGCGGGCGACCGGCTGCAGGGCCGACAGCACGAGGTGCGCCTTGGCGGCGGACTTCTTCGCCTTCACCGCCGGCAGGTTGTCGAAATAAATTTCGAAGGCGACGGCCGGGCCCTTCACGTCCAGGGCTTTCAGGACCGCCGGATGGACCTCGCCGAAGGCGGCCAGCATCATGGGGCCGAGACGCAGCGTGCCGGAACGGCCCGGGTGATACCAACTTGGCGCATCGGTCTTGATCTGCGCCCGGTCGGCCGGCAGGCCGAGATCGGCCAGCACCGCCTGGGCATCGGCCTTGGCGTCATAGGTATCGACGCCGCGCGGCTGCGCCGCCCAATGGCGCGGGCCGGTCTTGCCGACGCGGATACCTGCGGCGACCAACTGCTGGTCTTCCGGCTTGGCGCCCGGGAATTGAGGGCCGACCTCGAACAAGGCCAGATCGGCATAGCCCCGGGCCTGATTGCGCGCCGCGGCGGCCAACAGGTTGGGCAGGATCGACGGACGCATGACGTCAAGATCGGTAGAGATCGGGTTGAGCAGCCGCATGGTATCGGCCACGCCGCCGAACAGCTTGGCCTGGGCGTCGGGCATGAAGGAATAGGTCACGGCCTCGACCATGCCGCGGGCGGCCAGCAGGCGACGCGCCTGGGCGCGGCGGCGCTGGTCCGGGGTCATCACGGGGCCTTGGGTTCCCGCGGGCCGGGTGACCGCAACCGGCGCAATGCGGTCATAACCGTTGATGCGCACGATTTCTTCCACCAGGCAGGCTTCCGACACGATGTCGGAACGCCAGGACGGCACACTGACCACCAGACGGCTGCCCTGGTCGGAATCGATGGCGAAGCCCAGGACGTTGAGAATCCGCCGCGCCTCGACGCCCTCGATCTCGGTGCCGCCCAGGGTCAGAACCTTGTCCAGGTTGAAATCGAGGGTACGGCGCCAGTCGGGGCCGTCGCCGGCGGAGACCACGTTCGACGCCTCGCCGCCGCAAAGCTCCAGGATCAGGCGCGTCGCGATCTCGCAGGCGTCGTCAAGGAAGTCGGGATCGACGCCGCGTTCGAACCGGTACCGCGCGTCGGTCTGCAGGTTGAGCTTGCGCCCGGTCATCGCCGTGCGCACGGGATCGAAATAGGCGACTTCCAGGAACACCTCCGTCGTCGCCTCGGTGCAGCCCGAGTCCAGACCCCCGACCACACCGGCCACGGCCCGCGGGCCGTTATCGTCGGCAATCACGGTCATGTCCGCGTCCAGGTCGTATTCGACCTCGTTCAGCGCCAGAATTTTTTCGCCCGGCTTTGCCAGGCGGGCGGTGATCGTACCCGCGACCTTGGCCGCGTCGAACACGTGCAGCGGGCGGTCGAATTCGAAGGAAATGTAGTTGGTGATGTCGACCAGGGCCGAGATCGGGCGCAGCCCCACGGCGGTCAGACGATCCTGCAGCCATTTCGGGCTGGGGCCGTTCTTGACCCCCCGGAAGGCGCGGCCCACGAATTTGGAACACGCACTGGCCGTCTCTTCCGTGAAGTCGAGAGCCACGCCGAGGGGGCTGTCGAACACACCCGGCACCGGCGAAGTATCAAGGGGCTTCAGGCTGCCGAGTCCGGAAGCCGCAAGGTCGCGGGCGATGCCGCGCACGCCGAGGCAATCGCCCCGGTTGGGCGTGATGGCGATTTCGATGACCGGATCGGCCAGGCCCATGACATCGACGGCGCGGGCACCGACCTCGGCATCCGCGGGCAGTTCGACGATGCCGTCGTGTTCATCGGACAGGCCCATTTCCCGTTCCGACAGCAGCATGCCGTTCGACGTCACACCGCGAATTTCCGTGGGCTTCAGGGTAATACCCGTGCCCGGGACGTAAGAACCGGAGGGGGCGAACACGCCCTTCAGGCCGGTCCGCGCGTTGGGCGCGCCACAGACCAGTTCGACCGTCTCATCACCAGTGTTGACCTGACAAACGCGCAGGCGGTCGGCATCTGGATGCTGCTTGGCGTCCAGAACCTCGCCGACGATGAACGTCTCCAGCCCCTTTGCCCGGTCGGTCACGCCTTCGACCTCGAGCCCGACCATGGACAGGCGGTCGGTGATTTCCGCCAACGTGGCGTCGGTTTCCAGATGTTGCTTGAGCCAGCCGAGTGTGAACTTCATCGGTTCAGCCCCCCGGTCCGGGACGGAATGTCGAGGGACGCGAAGCCGTAATGGCGCATCCAGCGCAGATCCGATTCATAGAAGGTGCGCAGGTCCGGCACGCCGTATTTCAGCATCGCCATGCGCTCGACCCCCATGCCGAAGGCAAAGCCCTGGTATTTCTCGGGATCGATGCCGCAATTGCGCAGCACGTTGGGATTGACCATGCCCGAGCCGCCGATTTCCAGCCAGTCGCCGCCATGCCCGATCTTCAGCTCGCCGCCTTCGCGGGTGCAGCCGATATCGACCTCGGCCGAGGGTTCGGTGAAGGGAAAATAACTGGGCCGGAAGCGCACGGGCAGATCGTCGATGCCGAAGAAGGCGCGGCAGAATTCGATCAGGCAGCCCTTGAGATGGCCCATATGGGTCTTCTCGTCGACCAGCAGTGCTTCGACCTGATGGAACATCGGTGAATGGGTCGCGTCGTAATCGCAGCGGTAGGTGCGGCCCGGCACGATCACCCGGTAGGGCGGCGGGCCGGCCTGCATGGTGCGGATCTGCACCGGCGAGGTATGGGTGCGCAGGACCAGACGGCCCGCGTCCGCGCCGTCGGCCCCGGGCAGATAGAAAGTGTCGTGATCCTGGCGGGCCGGATGGTCGGCCGGGATGTTGAGGGCGGTGAAGTTGTGCCAATCGTCCTCGACGTCCGGGCCCTCGGCGATGCCGAAGCCCATGTCGCCCAGGATGGCGACGATTTCCTCGATGACCTGGCTGACGGGATGGATGCGCCCCGCGTCCTCAGGTCTGGTCGGCAGGGTGACGTCGATGCGCTCTTCGCCCAGGCGGGCGTCCAGCGCCGCCCCCTCCATGGCCGCCTTGCGAGCGTCCAGGGCGTCTGCGACGGCATCCTTCAACGCGTTGAGGGCTTGGCCCGCCTCGCGCCGCTGGTCGGCGTCAAGCGCCCCCAGACCTTTCATCTGATCGGTGATGCGGCCCTTCTTGCCGAGCGCTGACACACGCACCTGTTCGAGCGCGTCCAGATCGCCCGCCGCCTCAACGGCGGCAAGCAGTTCCTCACGGAGCTTGTCGACACTCTCCATGGCCAGGCCTCGTCATTCAGATGGCGGTGCCGGTGCCGGCGCGCCGCCCCAAGCCGGGACGGGCGCCGGATACCGGGTCGGGATTAGTTGCCGAGGGCGGCCTGAGCCTGTTCCACCAGCGACTTGAAGGCTTCCGGTTCGCGGATCGCGATATCGGACAGGACCTTACGGTCCAGTTCGATCCCGGCCTTGTCCAGGCCGTTCATGAACTGGGAATAGGTCATGCCGTGCTCGCGCACGCCCGCGTTGATGCGGGTAATCCAAAGACGACGGAAGTTCCGCTTCTTGGCGCGGCGGTCGCGGTAGGCGTATTGCAGCGCCTTTTCGACCTTTTCCAGCGAGATGCGGAAGTTGTTCTTGTTCCGGCCGCGGTAACCCTTGGCGCGGGCGATGACCTTTTTATGACGGGCGTGCGCGGTGACGCCCCGAGTGACTCGTGCCATTGTCCAGCTCTCCTAATTCAAAAATACGCGGCGTTACAGGTAGGGCGCGAAGGATCGAATCTGGCGCGCGTTCGTCGCGTCCAGGACCATCGTGCCCCGTGCCTTGCGCTTCATCTTGGTGGAGCGCTTGCGCAGATTGTGGCGTTTGAAGGAGAAATTGCCGCGCACCTTGCCGGTCCCGGTAACCCGGAACCGTCCCTTGGTGCTGGACTTGGTCTTCAGCTTGGGCATTTCGACATCCTTTCTTTGGTGGGCCCCGCGCATGGCGGAGGCCGCAAGGTCTTGATCAATAGTCGTTTCGGGGCGGCCAGGCATGCCCGTTACAAAGCCATGCCGCCCGGTCGAGCCGCGGGTTATAGCGCCGAGGGCGGAATGATGCAAGGGCCCCCGGAAAATAAGGGATAAAGGGACATTCAGCCCGCCGCGCCGGGGGCCCGATACTCGGGCAGGTCGACGGTTACCGTGGTGCCCTTGCCGAGGCGGCTGTCGATGGCGATGGCGCCACCGTGCATTTCCACCAATGACCGCGAAATCGCAAGCCCCAAACCCCAGCCCTTTTCCCCCGTATAGGGCGCCTGCGGGTCCCCCGCATAGGGTGATCCCGGGCCGCCGGTGAAGGCCGCCATCATGTCGCTTAAACGTTCAGGCGCGATGCCGATGCCCGTATCGGACACCCGGACACGCACCACACCGGGGCCGGTTTCCGCCGTTATGACGATACGCCCCCCCCATTCCGTGAACTTCGCCGCGTTGGACAACAGGTTCAGCAGCGTCTGTTTGATGGCGCGACGATCCGCGAGGATCGGCGGCAGATCGCCCGGCACCATGGTCTCAAGCGTAATACCCTTGGCGCGGATGACCTCGGTCATGGTCTGGGCGCAGTCGGCGATGATGCCGGCGACAGGTTCCGCCTCCAGGCAAAGCGCCGTGCGGCCCGCCTCGATCGCGGAAATGTCGAGAAGATCGTTTACCAGATCAAGCAGGTGGCTGGCGCTGGCGTGGATGTCGCCGGCGTATTCGCGGCGCTTCGCCCCTTCTGGCGCGCCGAAATAGTCATTGGCCAGGATATCGGAGAACCCCAGGATGGCGTTCAAGGGTGTGCGCAGTTCATGGCTCATGGCGGCCAGGAACTCGGACTTGGCGCGGTTCGCTTCCTCGGCCGAACGTAGCGCCGCGTCGCGGGCACGCTGGGCCCGACGTTCCTCGGTCACGTCCGTTCCGGTGCCCCGGTAACCGGCGAACTGCCCGTCCTCGGAGAACAGCGGCTTGCCGCTGATCCGGGCCGAGCGCGGATTGCCCCTACCGTCCATGAATTGATATTCGAAATCACGGAACGGCCGATGATTTTCCAGGTCGTCCAGATGACGGCGCCACTTCTCCTGGTCCGTGTCTTCACCAGCCACCTCCGCCCGCCGCCGGCCCAGGTAGACCGTGGGATCGAAGCCAATGACTTCGCCCGTGCGGCGGGAGAAATAACTGAACCGCAGATCCGCATTCATTTCCCACAGCCAATCGGACGCGACCTCGGCGAAGTCGCGGAACCGCGCCTCGCTTTCCGCCAATTTGCGCTGGGCCGAGACCTGTTCGGTCAGATCGACGCTGACCGAACCGACCTTGATGATGTTGCCGTCGGGGTCGCGGATCGGGAATTTGGTGATGTTCAGGATGCGTTTCTCACCATCGGCGAAGGTGCGTTCAACCTGACGGCTGAGCGTGTTGCCGGTGGTCAGGACATGGCGTTCCTGTTCATTCATGACGACCGCCTCGGCCGGCGACTGGAAATCCTCGATCTGATCCGACCGGCGGCCGACCATGGTGTCGATGTCGAAGCCATACCAATCCGTATAGGTTCGGTTGGGCCGCTCGATGATATGGTTTTCGTCCTTGATCAACAGCCCGACGGGGACGTTCTCGAACACCGACCGCAGGACGCTTTCACTGTCTTCGAGCGCTACCTTCTGGCGGGCGACCAGGCCCGTCTGGCGGACCATCTGCAGCACGGTGATGACCAGCCCGACCAGGATCAACACCGCCGACAGTCCGTTGAAATACCAGCTGTAGGTCAGATGAAGAGCGGTCATGGCCGGCATCGCCGCCTCGATGGCCGGCCGGCTGACCATCAGGTAAAGGTCGGCAATGTACAGGGACACGCCGCACCACAGGCCGGCCAGGATAAGGCCGACGCCCGGCGTGGCCCCCGCCTGTCGCAGCGCCCGCCAGCGCAGCAGCGCCGCCGTGGTCCCGGCACAAGCCACGGCGACCAGCAGCAAATCCGTGGTGACCATGACGCCCCACGGCGGAAACCGTTCGAGAATTGATCCGTCCTGCATCTTCGCCCCCCAAGGCGCCCCTCCCGGCGCGCCCGAACGCAGGTTTATTCGATAATTGTCACACCGCCTCGGAAGCTGAAGGTCCCCGATTTCGACATACCGACGATCACGCAACCATCCCCCTGATTATAGATCTGCCATCCGCGCAGCAGAATCGATTCCCCCACCTGGATCGGATGAAGGGTTGCCCTGCCACTGAAATTTTCAACCACGCCCTTGCCCTCGGCATCGGCCGTCAGGAAGTATCGCCCGGACTTGTCGGCATTAAACTGCGCCTTTTGGCAGACATAAACATGGCGCGCGTGATGAGACATGGTCTCCATCTTGGCGACGGCCTTGGCAAACTGGATGCAGCGTTCTGTCACCTGTTCGTCTGATGCGAACTTGGACAGGCCGACCAATTGGCGCTGGGTAAATTCCGTGTACACGATGCCCGCGGGAATCCGGTATTGCTCCTTAATCTGGGCGCAGGCATCGAAATCCTGAATCTTGAAGCCTTCCTTGGCGGCGCGGCGGGCGAATTTGTTGGCCTTGCTGGCCAGTTCCTTCGCCCGGGCGTCAAGCGCTTCCTGGCTGTCCTTCGCGACATGGCCCATCACCTGATAGGCGTACCAGCCCAAAAGGGCCACGGCCGGCACGACAAGAATGAGGATAAAGCCCCAGAAGAAGCTTTTGGGCAGGCCCTTCTTGGCCTTGCCGCCGGCCTTTGCCTTGCCCTTCGGCTTGCCCTTGGCCTGGGGCTTTGCCTTGGTCGGTGCCTTCGGTTTTGCCTGTTCCGCCATGTTCCTGCTTTTCTCATGCCCATGTCGTCGCTTGTCCGGGCGGGAGCCTAATCATCGACCCTTACATTACCCTTAAAATCACACCGATACAGCCCCCACGCCCGCCCATACCATTGTACGCGGCGCCATTGACCCGGCGGGGAGCACCCCCCATTCTGCCGACGCCATGCTGTTGATCGGTCTCATCGACGGGGGGAAAGCGGCCTTCGATCCCCTGATTTTGCTGCTGCTCGCCCTGCTGCTTGACGCCTATCTGGGCGACACGCCGTGGCTGTTCAAGCGCGCCAAGCATCCGGTGGCGCTGCTGGGCGCCGTGATCGACTGGCTCGACCGCAAGCTGAACCGCGACAAACGCCCGGAAATGGACCGCGCCGTGCGCGGCGCGGTGGCCGTCCTGGCCGTGGTCGCGCTGACCGGCGGCCTGGGGCTGGGCGTGGCCTGGCTGTCCTTCGTCCATCCCTGGGGCTGGATCGTCGAACTGTTCTGCATCGTTCTGTTGATCGCGCAGCGAGGTCTTTACGACCACGTGCGCGCCGTGCGACGGGGGCTGGACAACAATCTGGAGGCCGGGCGCAAGGCCGTGTCGCACATCGTCGGGCGCGATCCGCAGCAGCTCGACCGTTACGGCGTCGCCCGCGCCGCCATTGAATCCGCGGCCGAGAATTTCTGCGACGGGGTCGTCGCCCCGGTCTTCTTCTATGTGCTGTTCGGCGCCCCCGGCCTGTTCATCTACAAAGCCGTCAACACCATGGACAGCATGATCGGCCACCGCACGCCCAAGTACCGGGCCTTCGGCATGACGGCGGCGCGGCTGGACGACGTGTTGAACCTGATTCCGGCCCGGCTTTCCGGCCTGTTCATCTGCCTGGGCGCCCCCTTCGCGCCGGGCGGCCAGCCCTGGCAGGCGATCAAGGTCATGCTGCGCGACGCCGGCAAGCACCGGTCCCTCAATGCCGGCTGGCCCGAAGGCGCCATGGCGGGTGCCCTCGGCCTGGCCCTCGCCGGACCCCGCCGCTATGCCCAGGATGTCGCCCGCGACCCCTGGATCGGCCACGGCACGGCCCAGGCCACGGCCGCGGACATCGGCCGTGCCCTCTATCTTTACGCCGTCGCCTGTTTGATCAACGCGGGCTGGGTCGCCGCCCTTGCCGTGGTGCGCTTTTCCCAACCCGTGACCGGTTAACAGCAGCGCAACAGACCGTTGCCGCGCTGCCGGGGTGCGGGCAGAATGCGCGAAACATTCCGCCGGACCGGTTTCCCGGCGAGAAAATCACATCAGGGAGTGCACCCGCAGGCCATGGATCAGACACATCGCGATCAACCCCTCTGGATCCCGTCCCCCGAATACGCCGACGGGTCGACGATCAACCAATTCCGCCTTCACCTGAACCAAACCCTCGGCCTGAACCTGGCCGATACGGCGGACCTGCATGCCTTTTCCGTCAATGACCGGGAACGCTTCTGGATCGCCCTGAAGGATTACACCGGCGTGCGGGCGCAGACCTGGGGCGACACCGTCCTGGTCGACGGCGACAAGATGCCGGGGGCCAGATGGTTTCCCGATGCGCGGCTGAATTACGCGGAAAACCTACTGCGCCGGCGCGACAGGGCGGAAGCCATCGTGTTCCGTTCGGAAAACGGCGCGCGCCGAGCCGTGACCTTCGCCGAACTGTACGATCAGGTATCGTCCCTGACGCAATACCTGAAGGACCGGGGTGTGCAATCGGGCGACCGGGTCGCGGGATACCTTCCCAACATGCCGGAAGCCGTGGCCGCCATGCTGGCGGCGACGGCGCTGGGGGCCGTGTGGTCGTCGTGCTCGCCCGATTTCGGGGTTCAGGGGGTGCTCGACCGGTTCGGGCAGATCGAACCCAAGGTGTTTTTCTGCACGGACGGCTATTTCTACAACGGCAAGCGCCATGACGTGATGCCTAAGAACGCCGAGATCCTGGCCGGCCTGCCGACGGTGACCGACGTCATCGTCGCGCCCTACGATCCTGCCGACCAGCCGAGCTTGGAAATGATTCCGAAGGCGGTCCTATTGGCCGACGCAGCGGTGGCCCATGCCCCCGGCGACATCGACTTCGTGCAGGTGCCGTTCGACCACCCGCTCTACATCATGTTTTCCTCGGGCACCACCGGGGCGCCCAAATGCATGGTTCATTGCGTTGGCGGCACGATACTGAAACACGCCAGTGAACAGGCCATTCATTGCGACATCCGCCGCGACGACCGGGTATACTTCTTCACGACCTGCGGCTGGATGATGTGGAACTGGCTGGTCTCGGTGCTCGCCTGCGAGGCCTGCCTGCTGCTCTATGACGGCTCCCCGTTCCACCCCGGCCCCGAAACAATCTTCGATTACGCCGACGCCGAGAAAATGACCCTGTTCGGGACCTCGGCCAAATACATCGACGCCGTCGCCAAGTCGGGCATCCGCCCGAAGGAAACTCACGGCCTGACCAGCGTGCGCATGCTGTGTTCCACCGGATCACCCCTGGCGCCGGAAGGCTTCGAATTCGTCTACGACCACATCAAGTCCGACGTGCATCTGGTGTCGTTCACCGGCGGCACGGACATCATGGGCGTGTTCGCCGGCGGCGACGCGACCCGGCCCGTGTGGCGGGGCGAACTGCAGGCCCCGGCGCTGGGCATGGCCGTGGAATGCTGGGCCGACGACGGCAAGCCGATGATCGGGCAGAAGGGCGAGCTGGTCTGCATTAAGGCCTTTCCCTCCATGCCCACGGGTTTCTGGGGCGACCACGACGGGTCGCGCTATCACGCCGCCTATTTCGAACAGTTCCCCAATGTCTGGACCCATGGCGACTACATCGAGATCACCGAACACGGCGGCATGATCGTTTACGGCCGGTCGGACGCGACCCTGAACCCCGGCGGCGTGCGCATCGGCACGGCGGAAATCTACCGCCAGGTCGAGAAACTGGAAGAAGTCGTCGAAAGTCTGGTCATCGGCCAGGACTGGGACAATGACGTGCGGGTCGTGCTGTTCGTGCGCCTGGCCGAGGGCAAGACCCTGGACGATGGGCTCACGAAACGAATTAAGGATCAGGTGCGCGCCAACTGCACGCCACGCCATGTGCCGGCCAAGGTGGTCCAGGTCACCGATATCCCGCGCACCAAGTCTGGCAAGATCACGGAACTGGCCGTGCGCGACATCATCCACGGCCGACCCGTGAAGAACAAGGAAGCGATGGCCAATCCGGAAGCGCTGGATCTGTACGAAGACTTGGTCGAATTGAAAAGCTAGACTGCGGCGCGACCCGGCCGTGCCTGGAAATGCGCGACCTCGTCCAACAACCAATCCCGGAACAGACGGCATTCGGGCGCTTCGGCCCGGCCCGGCACCGTGAGCAGGTAATAACCCGGCTGCAGCGTCAGGGACGGCCCGAAAGGCACGGCCAGACGCCCCGCCTCGATGTCCTCGGCAGCCAACGACCAGCGGCCCAGCGCCACGCCCGCCCCCGCGATCGCCGCCTGCAACACATTTTCCGGTGCCGTGAAGCGCGGGCCGTCCTCCGCGTCCAGGTCCGGGCAGCCGGCCGCCGCCAACCAAGACCGCCAATCCGGCGCGAGCGGATCGAAGGTAACGGAATCGTCGTGCAGCAGGGTGAAGCGGCCAAGATCATGGGGCCGTTCGAGCGGCCCATCGGCCGCCAGCAGCGCGGGCGACGCCAGGGGCACGACCATTTCGTCGAACAAGCGGTGCGCCTCGAGCCCCGGATAATTCCCCATGCCGAAGCGGATCGCCATGTCGGCTTCGCCGGCGATCAGGTCCGCCCGGTCGCGGGTCGCCACGATCTGCACCTGCAGACCCGCCGGTCGCCGGTCCAGGCGCGGAATCAGCCATTTCATGGCAAAGGACGGCACACAGGACAGGACCAAGGGTCCGGGCTTTGGCGGGTGGATGTGCGCGACCGCGCCCGCCAGTTCCTCGAACCCGCGGCGCAGCCCCGGGTAAATGGCCCGTGCCGCCGCCGTCGGCGCCACCGCCCGCACCTCGCGGCGGAACAGGGGTTGGCCCAGAACATCCTCCAGCAGCTTGATCTGATGGCTGACCGCCGACGGGGTGACGTTCAATTCACGCGCCGCGGCGATGAAGCTTTCGTGGCGGAACGCGACTTCGAATGCGCGCAGCGCCTTCAGGGGCGGAAGCTTGGCAAACATGAGTTATTTTTTCTCATTCAATAAATTAAGTTTATGCGTTTGTTTTCATAATTTATGTCAACATAATAACTCAGAAATTCAAATAAGGATGATTATTTTTCATCCTAAAGTGATAACACGGCCTGCGGGCTGACGAAAAGGATCCCGATCATGACCAACGACCCCGTTCTCTATGACCAACGCCACGGCGTGGCGATTCTGACCCTCAACCGCCCGGATCAGCTCAACGCCCTGAACTTCGCCCTGATCGACCGTTTCATGGCCCATCTCGACGTCATCGAGCGCGACGATACGGTCCGCGCCGTGATCGTCACGGGAGCCGACGATCGGGCCTTCAGCGCCGGCGCCGACATCAAGGAATTCTCCCATTCGGTCGCCGCCGGGGTCGAGGTCGCGCTGCGTGACTTCGTCGCCCGGGGACAGGCCTTCACCTCGCGCATCGAACGCTTTCCCAAGCCCATCATCGGCGCGGTCAACGGGTTGGCCTTCGGTGGTGGCTGCGAAATGCTGGAGGCCATGCCGCTGGCCGTGGCGGCGAACACGGCGACTTTCGCCAAGCCGGAAATCAACCTGGGCTTTCCCCCGCCGTTCGGCGGCAGCCAGCGCCTGCCGCGCCTGATCGGGCGCAAACGGGCGCTGGAAATGATCCTGACCGGCGATCCCATTACCGCCGAGGAAGCCCGCCAGGCGGGCTTGGTAAACCGCGTTGTTACGAAATCGAAACTGATGTCCGAGGCAGAGAATCTGGCCCAGCGGATCATCGAAAAGTCAGCCGTCAGCGTCGCCGCCAGCCTGACCGCCGTGACCCGCGGCATCAACCTGAGCATCGACGAGGGCTTGGCCGTGGAGGCCGCCCAGTTCGCCCGCGCCGCCGCGACCCCGGCGGTCGCGCAGGGAATCGGTCGGTTCTTGGCCCGCTCGGCCGGGTCTCCTGCCGCCGAATGAACCCAATTTGGCGGCTACGGCCCTTCGAAGCGCTGGCCGGAAATGGCCGGATGGTAAATCGGCTGAATCACGTTGCCGGCCGGGTCCGTGCAATGGAACGAGCGCGCCCCGTCGAAATGGTCCGCCGGCGTGTCCAGCAGGTTGACCCCCTTGGCCTTCATGAAGTCGTACCAGGCCTGCAGGTCTTCCTTGGTGTCGACGACGAAGCCGAAGTGGTCCATGGGCCGCTTGGCCGGGGGCGCTTCGCCGGGCCGGGCGCGGCCGAGCGACAGATTGTCGTTGCCCAGGGTCAGATAGACCAGATCGTCGTTGAAACGGCTGAGTTCGCGCATGCCCAGGATATCGCGGTAAAAACGTTCGCAGGCGTCGAAGTTTTCGACCACCAGGGCGAGATGGCGCAGGCCGTTCAAGGGCGGCGGGGTTGCGGTCATGACGAGAGTCTCCTCCTGTTTTGCGATCACCTTAAAAGGCCATCGGTCCGCCGTCACGCGGCATCGAATTCACCTTCGAGCCATTCCCGGAAGGCACGGACCTTGGGCCGGTCCTCCTCGCCCTCGACGCAGGCTAGGTAATAGGCCTGGGGGGCCGGCAGGGCAAAGTCGAAGAGGCGCACCAGGCGCCCCGCCGCCAGATCGTCGGCGACCATGACGCTGCGGCCCAAGGCCACGCCCTCGCCCGCCCGGGCCGCCAGCAACACCAGATTGGAATGGGAATAACCGGGCCCGCGTTCCGGGTTGACCGTGTCGCAGCCGGCGGCGGCCAACCAGTCCCGCCAGTCCACGGGCATTTCGTCGTGCAAAAGGGTGAAATGCGCAAGGTCCCCGGGCTCCTTCAGCGGCGGGCCGGTTTCCAGCAGTGTCGGCGCGCAGACGGGAAACAGCTCCTCGGTCCGCAGCAGGGACACCGTAAGTCCGGGCCAACTGCCGCGGCCGTAGCGCACGGCGACGTCCACGCCTTCCCGCGCCAGGTCGACCATGCGATCGGCCATGACCAGGCGCACGTCGATGTCGGGATGGGCCTGACGAAACCGGCCAAGGCGCGGCACCAGCCAGGATTGGGCGAAGGAATCCATGGTCGTCACGGTCAGGACCCCTTCGGAATCCTGGCGCTGCACCCGATTGACCGCCGTGGTCAGGATATCCATGGCCTCGCGCACCTCGGGAAACAGGGTTTGTCCCGCCTCGGTCAGGACCAGGGCGCGGCTGAGCCGCCGGAACAGGGGAAAGCCGAGCCAATCCTCGAGCCCGCGAATTTGATGGCTGACCGCCGCCTGGGTCACATTGAGTTCGTCCGCCGCCTGGGTGAACGACAGATGACGGGCGGCGGCCTCAAAGGCGCGCAGAGCATTCAGCGGCGGCAGGCGGCGGGACATGATTGTACCATAACATTAAATTTCCTTATCCAAGCGATTGTCATCAGAATCATAAAATTTATAAACCATTGAAATAACATAATTTTAATATTGTATTGATACATATGGATAATATTTTCTAATCCATATAGGAGTTTTTGTCGTTTGTGAACCAGCCTTGAACCGGCCTATTCAACTTGGGCGCCACCGATCGGCGCAGCCCACGAACCGACTTAATTTGCAACCTCGCCCGGCCGGCCCCCGCCGCCCCGGCAACGAAACAAGGACAGGACCCATGGCCTCGTCATCGACGACCACGCAGACCGCGGATCGCTCCGTCGCCCGCCCGGGCCTGTTTCCCCTCGGACAGGCCCTCGCTTCGCTGACCACTTCCACCGCCCGGGCGGTGTTTAATTTCCCGACCCTGCTCGTGGAATGGCAAAAGCGCTACGAGATGCGCCGCCGTCTTGCCGAACTGGACAACCGGATGCTTGCCGACGTCGGCCTGACCCGGGCCGACATTCACCGCGAGACTGAAAAGCCGTTTTGGATTTCCTGATCCAAACGACTACACTTTCCCTGGCACATATGTGCCCCTGGACGGGATCGGCCCTGTGGCCGGTCCCGTCTCCCTTTGTCCCCGGCACTGACATTGCCGGACCGGACCGGACCCACTGCCGTGATCTTGCTGCTTTACGCCGTGACCGTGATTGCCTGGGGCTTCAGTTGGTACGGGGTCCAGATGCAGTTGGGCGTGGTGGCGCCGGAGGTTTCCGTGTTCTACCGTTTCGCCCTGTCGGCGGCGGTGATGTACGCGTTCTGCCGCGCCACCGGGCGCGCCATCGATTTCCGGCCGCGCGACCATGCCTGGGTCGCCACCCAGGGCCTGTTCCTGTTCGGCAGCAATTTCTATCTGGTCTATCTCGGCGCGCAGTATCTGCCGTCCGGCCTGGTGTCGATCCTGTTCTCCCTGGTCATCGTCATGAACGTGGCTGGAGGGGCGCTGTTCCTGCACAACCGGGTCGAACCCCGCATGGTCATCGGCGCGGTGTTCGGGATCGGCGGCATCGCCGTGATCTTCTGGCCGGAATTGGCCCATTTTGACCTCACCCAGGGCGGCGCCAAGGGCATGATCCTTGTGCTCTGCGGCACCGCCTCGGCGGCCACGGGCATGCTGATTTCGGCCTTGAACCAGCGCCGGGGCTTGGGCGTGGTGCGCACCAACACCATGGGCATGGTCTACGGATCCCTGATCATGCTGGTGTACTGCCTGGCGCGCGGCGCCGAATTCCGGTTGGAATGGACCTGGGAATATATATCATCACTGCTGTTCCTATCCGTGGTCTCGACCGTCATCGCATTCGCCACGTATCTTACCTTGGTCGGGCGCATCGGGCCGGAACGCGCCAGCTATTCGTCGGTCCTGTTCCCGCTCGTCGCGCTTGCCGTATCGACCTGGATGGAAGGCTTCCAATGGACAAGCGGCGCCGTGCTCGGCGTCGGCTGCGTGCTGATCGGCAACCTGTTCGTCCTGACCCCGCCGGCCATGCTGGCGCGCCTAACGCGCCGCGCCGCAGCGCCGCCCGCCGCCGCTTCCGACTGACCCCCGGTTTCAACGAGGAAACACCATGTCCACCAAACGCATCGGTATCGCCATCTGGATCGTCGCCTTCGCCGGCTGCCTGATCGGCAGCCTGAACCTAGGCACCCGCACCACTTTCGGGCTGTTCCAGACCGACATCCTGCGCGACCTGGCCATCACGCCCAGCGACTTCGGCCTGGCCATCGCCGTGCAGAACCTGATGTGGGGCATCGCTACGCCGTTCATGGGGGCCATCGCCGACAAATTCGGCAGCATGCGCATGATCATCCTGGGGGTCCTTCTGTACGCCGTGGGTCTTTACGTCATGGGCACGGCCGACAGCCTGTTCGCGTTCAACGTCGGCGCCGGATTCCTGATCGGCATCGGCATGGGCGGCGTCGGGTTCGGCGTCGTGCTGGGCGCCGTCGGCCGCCGCGTGCCGGCCGAGCACCGCTCCCTCGCCCTCGGCATCGCCAGTGCCGGCGGCTCCTTCGGACAATTCTACATGGCCCCCGTGGGCCAGGCGCTGCTGGAAACCTACGGCTGGACCGGGGCGCTGACGGCGCTCGCCGTAATCATGCTAATCGCCGTGCCGCTGGCCTTTCTGTTGGCCCGCCAACCGCTGGCCGCCGACGCGGCGCCCGTTGCCGCGCGCCAGGGCAAGACACCCGACATCAGCTTGGGGGAAGCCCTCGGCGAAGCCTATCGCCACCTGGGCTTTAACCTGCTGACCCTGGGATTTTTCGTCTGCGGGTTCCAGGTCGCCTTTATCACCGTGCACTTCCCCAAATATCTGGAGCTTCTGCACATTGACCTGCGCATCGCCGCCCTGGCGTTGTCGCTGATCGGGCTGTGCAACATCGTCGGCACCTTCGCCTGCGGCGCGCTCGGTGGCCGGTTCCCCAAGAAATGGGTGCTGGCCTGGCTCTATTTCCTGCGCTCACTCTGCATCATCGCCCTGCTGGCAGCCCCCAAGACGGAACTCAATATCCTGCTGTTCGCCGGCGCCATGGGCTTGCTGTGGCTCGGCACGGTGCCGCTGACCTCGGGCCTGGTCGCCCATATGTTCGGCGTGCGCTACCTGTCCATGCTGTTCGGGATCACCTTCCTGAGCCATCAGATCGGCAGCTTCCTGGGCGTGTGGCTGGGCGGTTATCTGTACCAGACCACCGGGTCTTATGACTGGGTATGGTACGGCTCCATCGCCCTGGGCTTCATCGCCGCCGCCCTGCATATCCCCATTCCGGAAAAACGCCCCACCGCCGCCACGGCTTGATCCACCGCCGCCGACTTTCGCTTCGCCGGTCCCGCCCGGGCCTCGGTCCGGGCGGGTGCTGGCTGTTGTCGCCGCCCTTTCGTACATCTATAACCCATGCGAATCCTGCACCCTCGGCCCGCATAGCCTCCGGCCGCCAACCCAGTTCGGCTGGTCATGATGTTCAACATGAGTTCCATCCTGATCTCGCTGGCCGTGGTGCAGTTCATCATGGCGACGATTCTGGTCACGTTCTGGTTGGCCCGGCTGAAGATCGGCGGCCTGAAGGAAATGGCCCTGTCCATGACGATCGGCGGGATCGGCGCGCTCGCCATCAGCACCGGCGCCGCGATACAGGATTATCGCCCCGCCAGTTTCGGCCTGCTGTGTTTCGTCGTCACCACCCTGTCTGCGGCCCGCGCCATGCGGCGCCTGCAGGGACGCCACCCGCGCTACGTTCTGGAAGCGACGGCGCTGGCCTTCTCCTGTGCCGCCATTTATTACTTCCTCATCGTCAAGAACGACGTCCCCGGCGTGCTGGTTTCGAACTCCGTCGTGTTCGCCATCGTCTGCGCGCTGACCACCCGGGACCTTTGGCTGGAACGCGATCCGGGCCTGATCCGCGGCTGCCGGATTCTCGGCACGATGTTCGCCGTATTCGCCGTCGTTCAGGCCCTGCGCATCTTCATCCGCCCGCTGTTCGATGGCCCCGTGGGACCGAATCCACAGATCGTTGCCCTTGATGTCGCCATCGCCTTCATCGGCATGGCGATGGTGATCGGTTGGAGCCTCGGCCTGTTGTGGACGGCCTACAGCTACGCCGAATATCAGATGCGGGCAGCCTATGAGGAGCTTGAGCGGTTTTCCGGCGCCGTCGCCCACGACCTGAAATCGCCGCTCAATGCCGTGATCGGGAATCTTGAGGCCGCCGCCCTGCCGTCCGCAGCCATGGACACCCAGCAGAGGGCGGAATTTCTTGCCTCCGCCCATAAGGCGGCCCTGCGCATGAACCGGTTCATCGGCGACCTTCTCGACGACGCCCGGTCGGTACAGCAAGGCCCGCCGGTTGATGTTGCCGACCCCGGCCAATGCCTGCGCGAAGCCCAGGACAGCCTGCGCCCGATGATCGACGCCATCGCCGCCGAGATCACCATCGGCGATCTTCCGCCCGTCGCCGTCAGCCCGTTGCAATTGACCCGCGTGTTCCAGAACCTGTTGGACAATGCCCTTAAATACAGGTCGCTGGAACGGCCCCTGACGATCGATATCTCCGCCCTGCGCCAGGGTGATGCCGTGATTATCTACATCAAGGACAACGGCGTCGGAATCGCCCAGGCCGATCAGCCCCGCGTGTTCAACCGATTCGTGCGCGCCGGCAAGCAATCCCTGGTGCCCGGCGACGGCGTGGGCCTGTCGGAATGCCGGCGGATCGTCGAGAAGGCCGGCGGGTCGATCGACCTGTCCTCTCAACTGGGCGCCGGTGCGACCTTCCGCCTGATCCTGCCCGCCGCTAGTTAAGGGTTCCCGGCGCGGCCCCCGTGGTCAGCACCACCTTGCCCGTCGACTTGCGCGACAACAGCATGTTCATGCCATCCTTGGCATCGGCCAGGTCGAACACATGACTGACGTGGGGGCGCAGGTCACCCGCCGCCATCCAGCCCAGAAGTTCATCGAACGAGCGCTGGATCAAATCCGGATCAAGAGTGCGGTGGGCCCCCCAGTAGAAACCAATAACCGAAAGGTTTTTGACCAGAAGAATGTTGGCCGGGATCTGCGGAACCGTGCCCGACGCAAATCCGACGACCAGAATGCGCCCGCCCTGCACCGTGCAGCGCAGCGACGCGTCAAACGCCGTACCGCCGACCGGATCATAAACGCAATCGGCCCCGCGCCCGTCGGTCAGCTGTTTGACCCGCTCGCGGATGTCTTCCTTGCGGTAGTCGATCAGATGGTCGGCGCCATATTCCTTGGCCACGGCCAGCTTGTCCGGCCCGCCCGCCGTGGCGATCACCGTCGCCCCCAGCTTCTTGCCGATTTCGACCGCCGTCAGGCCGACCCCGCCGGCGGCGCCATGGACCAGCAACACCTCGCCCGGCTGAACCTTCAGCTTTTCGACCAGGCCGACGTGGGACGTGCCGTAGACGATGGGAAAGGCGGCGGCGGAGACGAAATCCAGATTGTCGGGAATAGCAAAGACCGTGGCTTCGTGGGTGACCGCTTCGGACGCGTATCCGCCGTAATGCACCGTCGCCATGACCCGGTCGCCGGGGGAGACGCGGGTGACGCCGGGGGCGACTTCCAGAACCTCGCCCGCGACCTCCAGCCCCGGCGAGAACGGGAACGGCGGCTTGACCTGATATTCGCCCTTGCACATCAGGGTGTCGGCGAAATTGATGCCCGCCGCCTGCACCCGGATGCGCACGCCGTTCTCGGTCATCGGCGGGGTGGGGGCATCGTCGACGCAGGTCAGGGCGTCAATGCCGTCGAAGGTGGTGCAGACAACCGCGCGCATCGGGGTCTCCTTGAAATTAGGTTGGTCAAAACTTGATTTCGGGCCGGAATTGGCCAAGGTTGCGCAACCTGACCATACCAAGGGCCAAAGGGCAAGACGCCCCGGGCCCGCTTTCAGGGGATGAAGTCAAACCATGCGCGGATATTTCGGGATCGGGGTCGAGGGCATTTCCAAGACCATGAACGTGGGCAATCTGTTCCGCACGGCCCATGCCTTCGGCGCGTCCTTCGTGTTCACCATCGACGCGACGTACGAGCGCACCATCGGGCAAAAATCCGACACCTCGAAAAGCGGCGGCCATGTGCCGTTCTACAGCTTTCCCACGGCGGATCAGGTGATGCTGCCCGACGGCTGCAAACTGGTCGGGGTCGAACTTCTGGAAAATTCGATCGAACTGCCGAGCTTCCGCCACCCGCAGCAGGCGGCCTATGTCCTGGGGCCGGAGAGGGGCGAGCTGAGCCCCGCGATGATCGAACGCTGCGACCACATCATTCAGATTCCCATGTCGTTCTGCGTCAACGTCGGCATCGCCGGGGCCATCGTCATGTACGACCGGCTGACCAGCCAGGGCCGCTTCGCCCCGCGCCCCGTGGCTGAGGGCGGCCCGATCGAGGAGCTGCCCGCCCCTCAGTTCGGCGGGCGCTTCTCGCGCAAGGAGCAGGCCCGCATGAAGGCCTTCGAGGATACGCCGCCGGAAGTCTATAACGACTAGGGCCGGTCCCAGCCCGCCTGCGGCCGCACGGCGCCGACGGGCACACCCGCCGCATTGACCACGGTCATCTCCAGGAACGGCGCCATGTCGGCGCGGGCGCCGTCGTCGAAGGCGCCCAGGAAATTCAGCACGTTCGCCATCATGCTGTCGGATGCGCGCTTGGTGCCGTCCTCGGCCTTGACCGCCACGCCCAATCCCAGGCCCGGCAGGATCGCCGCGTGCACGGCCTCGGCGCCGGTCTTGGTCGCGAACACGGGTGCGCCCGTGCGCTTGGCAACACCGATGCCCGCCGTCATGGCGGCATGATCCAGGCGCCCCCGCCCGGAAACCATGAAGTTGTGCTTGGCCATGGACTGGACGATGCGCTGGGCGGCCGCGCTGCGTACCGTGCCCAGGCCCGCCTTTGCCGGGTCGGCCATTTTCGCCATGGCGCGGGCAAGAGCCGCAAGCGGCATGCCGTAGACGGGAATGCCGCAGCCGTCGACGCCGCGCCCGGTACCGGACAGTGCCGCCCCGCCCATGTCCATGAGCGCCTGGTAAAGGCGCTGTTGCACCGGATGGTCCGCACCCGTGTAGCCATGAATATCCTCGCCCATGTGCAGGGCCGTCGCGAGAAAGCCCGTGTGCTTGCCCGAACAATTGTTGTGCAGCCGCGTCGGGGCCGCCCCCTGCTTGATCAGGCGATGGGCCGCTGTCTCGTCCGTCGGCATATGGGCGCCGCATTCCAGATCGTCCTCGCCCCGGCCGATGTCGGCCAACCAGGCCTCCACCGCCATGATATGGGCGGCCGAGGCGGAATGGGACGCCGTGGCCAGCGCAATGCGCTCATCGGTCAGCCGCCAATGATCCGCCGCCCCGGTTTCGATCAGGGCCAGGGTCTGCAGCGGCTTGATGGCCGACCGGGGAAAGATTTCCAATTCCCCGTCGCCCCAGGCATGAACAACGGTGCCGGCCGCGTCGGCGACCACCGCATGTACGCGGTGGCGGCTTTCGACCAGGGTGCCGCGCGTGACCTCGATGATCGCGGGGTTCGGCGAATGAATGGATTTTGTCATGCCTTCCCATGCCACCGAACGGGGGCCCTGGCAAGGGGGCCGGAAAGTTATCCCACCGCCCGGGCTTGAGGCCCGCCGCCGTCCCGGCTATCTATGAGCAATGATCAAATGCATCGCCGCCACCCTCGCCGCCCTGGCCATCCTGACCCCCGCCGCCGCCCAGGCCGCGCCGGAACTGATCGGCCTGTTCGACGACTGGGAGGCCTATACGGCCAACGAGGCCGGGGCCAAGATCTGCTACATGGGGTCCGAGCCCAAGAAGATGGAGGGCAAGTATTCCGCGCGCGGCCGCGTGGTCATGCTGGTCACCCACCGGCCCAAGGACAAGGAGAAGGGCGTCGTTTCCGTGACCACGGGCTATACCTATAAGGAAGGCTCGGACGCCACGGTGACCATCGGCGACAAGACGTACAAGCTGTTCACCTCGGGCGGACATGCCTTCGCCGAAGAAGGCAAGGACGCGGCCCTGGTCGACGCCATGATCCGGGGTGCGGACATGGTCGTGAAGGGTACGTCGTCGCGCGGCACCCTGACCACCGATACCTATTCCCTAACCGGCTTCACCGCCGCCTGGAAGGCCATCGGCAAGGCCTGCGGCTACTGACCCCCTTCGCGTTTTCACGTTGGGAAGCGGGGCCGGACGCGCTATATGAGGGCCCATGACGATTGATGCTGCCCCTGAGAAGACCAATCTGGTCGGCCTGTCCCGTGAGGAACTGGCGGCGACGGTTGCCGCCGTGGGCGAAAAACCGTTCCGTACCAAGCAGTTGTGGCACTGGATCTATCATCAGGGGGCGACCGACTTCGCCCAGATGACGACCCTGGCCAAACCGTTGCGGGAAAAGCTGGCTGAAATCTTCGAAGTGCGGAAGCCCGTCGTCAGCCGCGAACAGACCTCGAACGACCGCACCCGCAAATGGCTGGTCAAGTTCGAGGACGGTAACGAGGCGGAAACCGTCTACATCCCCGAGGATGACCGGGGCGCGATCTGCATCTCGTCCCAGGTCGGCTGTACCCTGACCTGCACGTTCTGCCACACAGGCACGCAGAAACTGGTGCGCAACCTGACGTCTGCGGAAATCGTCGGCCAGTTCATGGTCGCCCGCGACAGTTACGGTGAATGGCCGACGCCCATGGACGGCGGGCGGATGATCTCCAACATCGTGATGATGGGCATGGGCGAGCCCCTGTTCAATTACGATAACGTATCGAAAGCGCTGAAGATCATCATGGACGGCGAGGGCATCGCACTGTCCAAGCGGCGGATCACGCTGTCGACCTCGGGCGTGGTGCCGATGATGGAAAAATGCGGCGCGGAATTGGGCGTCAACCTGGCGGTCTCGCTGCATGCCGTGACGGATGAATTGCGCGACGTTTTGGTGCCCATCAACAAGAAGTATCCGTTGAAGGATCTGATCCGCGCCTGCCGCGAATATCCGGGCGCCAACAACGCCCGGCGCATCACCTTCGAATACGTGATGCTGAAGGGTGTGAACGATTCCGAGGCCGACGCCCGGGAACTGCTGCGCCTGGCCAAGGGCATCCCGGTCAAATTCAACCTGATCCCCTTCAACGCCTGGCCGGGGGCCCCCTATGAATGCTCGACGCCCGAGGCCATGGACAAGTTCGTCAACATCCTCAACGACGGCGGCTTTTCCTCGCCGATCCGCCAGCCCCGCGGCCGCGACATCATGGCCGCCTGCGGACAGTTGAAATCGGCGAGCGAGCGCGAACGCCTGAAACGCATGACGGCCCGGGTCGAAGCCCTGGTTCCCGAGGGCGCCGAGCCCGCTCCGCGCGACGCGGCGGGCAATGCCTGATCCGGCGATGGCCGCCGGCGGGATCACCATCGCCGATTTCCCCGAGCGCGTGCGCACCGCCGTTTGCGGCATCGTCATCGCCGACAGCACCAACACCAAGATCCTGCGCGAAGGCGACTATCCGCCAATGTTCTACTTTCCGCCCGAGGACGTGCGCATGGGCGAGTTCCTGATCCCCACTCCCAAGCAGACCACCTGCCCCAAAAAGGGCGTGGCCCGCTATTGGACCTTCCGCCTGGGCGACACCGAGGTGCCCGACCTGGCCTGGGCCTATCCGGACCCGATCCCGGCCTGCGCCGCCATCAAGGACCATATCGCCTTCTATTGGGACCGCATGGACGTGTGGTTCGTCGGCGACAAGCCCGTATCGGCGCCCCCCGCATGAGTGCGTCCGCCAGGAAGGCCCCGCGCCTTGGCCGCCGCCTGTTGGTCGGCCCGACCTTGGGGTGGAAGCCCTATGCGCTGCTGACCCTGTTCTGCTGCATCCTGTTCCTGCCGGGCATCGCCAGCCTGCCGCCCTTGGACCGGGACGAAGCCCGCTTCGCCCAGGCGACCGCGCAGATGCTGGAAACCCAGGATTTCGTCGACATCCGTTTTCAGGACCAACCCCGCCACAAGAAGCCTGCCGGCATCCATTGGCTGCAGGCGGCCAGCGTCACCCTGCTGTCCGACGTGGCGGCCCGGGAGATCTGGGCTTACCGCGTGCCGTCCGTGATCGGTGCCTGGGCGGCGGTGCTGCTGACCTTCGCCATCGGCACCCTGTTGTTCGACCGGCGCGCGGCCTTTGCGGCGGCGGCCATGCTGGCGGCCTCGACCCTGCTGATTCTGGAAGCCCATCAGGCCAAGACCGACGCGGTGCTTCTGGCCTGCGTCCTGGCGCTGATGCTGCCGCTGGCCCGTCATTACCTGGCGGCGCGGGGTAAAACCGGCGCGGCCGGGTTCGGCTGGTCGCTGCTGTTCTGGCTCGCCATGGCCGCCGGCATTCTCATCAAGGGGCCGATCGCCCCCCTGATCGCGGTCCTGACCCTGGTCGCCCTGACCATCGCCGACCGCGACGGCAAATGGATCAAGGGCCTCGGCTGGCTGTGGGGTCTGCCGCTGATGCTGGCCCTCGCCCTGCCCTGGTTCCTCATGGTCGGCGGCGGCGATGACGGCGGCGACGGGTTCGTCATGACGGCGATCACCACGGACCTGATCCCCAAGCTGCTGGGCGGGCAGGAATCCCATGGTGCACCGCCGGGATATTATGTCCTGACCATGCTGCTGTTCTTCTGGCCGGGGGTGTTCCTGGCCTGGCCGGCGGTTTACCGCGCCTGGCGGGAACGGGCCGATCCGGCGCTGCGCTTCTGTCTCGCCTGGCTGATCCCGGCCTGGATCCTGATGGAAATCATCCCGACCAAATTACCCCATTACGTATTGCCGCTTTACCCGGCCCTGGCCCTGGTCTGCGCGCGGTCGGCCATCGCCATCCTTGAGGGTGCCACCCCCTGGTACGACAAACGCGTCCTGTGGCTGACCGGCGGGCTCTGGGCCCTGGTCGGCCTGATCCTGGGCGGCGGGGCGGCCTATCTGCCACTTCATTTCGGGTTCGATTCAAACTGGCATACCTGGTTCTTCATCCTGTTCGCACTTTACCTTCTGGCCACCACGGCGGCGGCCATGAAACACCACGTCATCACCGAGGCCCTGGAGAATTCCCTGATTTCCGGGGGCATCCTGACCGCCATGGTGGTCTGGCTGATGGTATCGAACTTCAGCCCCATGTGGGTCGCCGAACGGGCGGCACAGGCCGTGGCCGGGGAATTCAAGGACGGCCCGCCACCCGTAACCGCCGTTGCCGGATTTTCCGAGCCCTCCTTGGTATTTCTTTCCGGAACAGGAACGGTTTTGACCTCGGGCGGCGGGGCGGCGCAACATCTGTTGAACGAACCACAGGCCGCCGCCATCATCGAGGGCCGGGAAATGCCCGCCTTCACCCGGGCGATCGGTGACCGGGGGGCCGATATACGCGAAGCCGCCCAGGTATCCGGCATCAATTATTCCAAGGGTAAGCCCGTGACCCTGCATGTCTTCGTGCGGAAGGCCCCGGCCAAATGACGAACACGGCCGCGAAACCCCTGAACTGGGGCCTGATCATCGGCGGGTTCCTCGCCGCCGCCGCCGTCTCGGCCCTGTGCATGGCCTTCGTCGACGAAGCCGCCGCACGGTTCTTCCGTGACGCCTTCGATGCCGATCAGCGGCGGTTTTTCGGCCATACGGTAGGGGCCTTGGGCAAACCGGAAATCTATTTCGCCGCCGCCGCCGTGACCGCCGCCGCCTGCTGGGTCCTGCGCCGCCGCGTGGCCCAGGGGGGCGAGCGCCTGCGCTGTGCCATGCATGCCGCCCTGTTCGTGATTTTTTCCATCGCCTCTGCGGGGGTGCTGGTCAACCTGCTCAAATTCGTGATCGGGCGCATGCGGCCCCGTGAACTGCTGGAAAACGGGCTCACCGGCTTCCTCCCCTTCAACACGGATTTCGGCATGAACTCCTACCCATCCGGTCATTCCCAGATGGTGTGGTCGTTGGCCGTATCCCTGTTCCTGATCTTTCCTCGCCTGTGGCCGGTGCTGTTCACCTTCGCCGCCGCCGTCGCCGCCAGCCGCTTTCTGGCCAGCGTCCATTTTGTGTCCGACGTGGTGATGGGCAGCTATATCGGCGCCGTGGTTCCGTTGCTGCTGAAACATTACTTTTATGATCGGCGCGGCATCCCCCTCCGCCCTTAAAGCCCCTGCCCCATTCAGACTGTCTTAACCGGTTGCGCCATAGACTCAGGCGCTTATCGGGGATGATCGAACTGGGGATCCATGACCGTGTTGCGCCTGATCCGCACCCTATTCACCGCGGGCCTTGTTTGGGGGCTTGTCGCGCTGCCCGCCCATGCGGCGGAACCGGCACCGGGCCTTGAGGTGCGTACCGGTCTGCACAAGGATTTCACCCGCCTGGTGCTGGAAACCCGTGCGCCTGTTCCCTACAAATTCGCCTTTCCCGGCAAGGACGAGATTGTCGTCACGGTGACCGGCGCGGCCCTGTCCGAAGCGGCCGACAAGCCCGAGGCCCAAGGCATCATCCGAGCCATCGAGATCGAACGTGACGCCCGCGGCAGCCGCCTGATCATCAAGACGCGCCACCCCGCCGACATCCGTCGCCAGTTCACCCTGCTGCCCAAGGGCGGCCAGGGGGCGCGCATCGTCATCGACCTTGCCGCCGCCGCGCCGTCCCAACCACCTGCCCCGGCGCATCCCCGGATCCTGCTGCCGGCGCCGCATACCACCATCACCGTGGCCCCCGCATCCGCCCATCCGGCACCACATGCCCAGGCCCTGCCGGCCAGGCGCAAGACGCCACGGCCGATGCAACCCTTCGAGGTCGCCGCCGCCGGTGGCGGCGAAATGCTGTTCGACGGCGGCCCGGCCGAAGCCCTGGCGCAGCCGGTCGAATTGGCCCGGCAACCCCTGAACTCGGAAGAACTGGCGCCACAGGAACTCGCCCAGGCCGGCGGCCTGTCCGTCAACGATTGGCTGATGCGCGAGGGCGGCAACCCGAACCTGCGCCCCATTCCCCCCGCACCGGCACCGGCCAGCGCCGTCAACCCGCCCGCGCCCCCGGCCTATCCGGCGACGCCGGTCTATCAGGCACCGATCCCCGCCGCCTACTCGGCACCCCCCGCCGCCCAAACCAATCCGTCCCATCCCGGCTACCGCGCAGCGCCGCAACCGACGCCCACCTGGGCGCCCCCGCCCCGTGGCCAAGCAGCCGCCCCCCCGGGCGGAGACAGCGATCCCGCCGCCCGTTATGCCAGCCAAAAGCAATCCGTACCCGTCGAAGACCAGACCTCCGTCCGGCCGCAGCGGTTCTACGCCGGCATCGGCCTGGGCATGGGCATGCTCGATTACGAAAGCGACACCCCCAACACGACGATCGACGAAAAGCCCTTCGCCTGGAAGATTTTCGGCGGCTACCGGCCCAACGACGTCCTGGCAATCGAAGCATCGATCGGCAAGGTCGGCGCGTTCGACGAAGACTTTGCCAGCGGCGCTTCGGTGGAAAGTCAGTTCCACGCCTTGACCGCGAGCGCGCTGATGTCGCTGCCCCTGAACGCGGCCATCAAGCCGTTCGCCCGTGCCGGCGTCAGCCTGTGGTGGGAAGATCGGGACCCGTCCAGCGGGAGCGGCCGCCAGGAGGAAACGGGGACAGGCGTTGTGCTCGGCCTGGGCGCGGACTACCGGTTTTCCGACCGCATGGCCCTGCGCGGTGAATGGGAGCTCTACATCCTGTCCGATACTGCCTATGCCAACGTGTTTTCAGCCAACGTGCTGTATAATTTCTAATCCCGCCGGTCGTTGATTTTTGCCGGGCGGCGTATTGCGGCGGCAGGCGAAATCCCTATACTGCGCCGTCTTTCCGCCGGGCCGCTTGCCGCCCGCGCCGCATCAGGGAACCCGCCATGACCAAAGACGTGAAAAAAGTCGTGCTCGCCTATTCGGGCGGCCTGGATACCTCGGTCATTCTGCGCTGGCTGCAGGACGCCTACGGGGCCGAGGTCGTGACCTTCACCGCCGACCTGGGCCAGGGCGGCGAGCTTGAGCCCGCGCGCAAGAAGGCAGAGATGCTGGGCATTAAGCAGATCTTCGTCGAGGACCTGCGCGAGGAATTCGTGCGCGACTACGTGTTCCCCATGTTCCGGGGGGCGGCTCTGTACGAAGGCACCTACCTGCTGGGCACTTCCATCGCGCGGCCGCTGATCGCCAAGCGGCAGATCGAGATCGCCGCCGAAACGGGTGCCGACGCCGTGTCCCACGGCGCCACCGGCAAGGGCAACGACCAGGTGCGGTTCGAATTGGGCTATTACGCCCTTAACCCCGGCATCCGCGTGATCGCCCCCTGGCGCGAATGGGACCTGACCTCGCGCACGCGGCTGATCGAATACGCGGAAAAGCACCAGATCCCCATCCCCAAGGACAAGCGCGGCGAAGCCCCCTATTCCCAGGACGCCAACCTTTTGCACATCTCGTCCGAAGGCAAGGTGTTGGAAGACCCCTGGGTCGAGGCCGACGACAGCATCTACACCCGCGTCGTCGCCCCCTGGGACGCGCCGGACAAGGTCACGGAAATCACCATCGACTTTGACCGCGGCGACGCCGTCGCCGTGAACGGCGAGAAGATGTCGCCGGCGACCCTGCTGACCAAGCTGAACGAATTGGGCGGGGCCAACGGCATCGGTATCCTGGACATCGTGGAAAACCGCTTCGTCGGCATGAAGTCGCGCGGCGTCTACGAGACCCCGGGCGGCACAGTGCTGTTCGCCGCGCGCCGCGCCATGGAAAGCATCACGCTGGATCGCGGCGCCATGCACCAGCGCGACGAGCTGATGCCGCGCTATGCGGAGCTGATCTACAACGGATTCTGGTTCGCGCCCGAACGCGAAATGCTGCAGGCCGCCATAGACAAGGCGGCGGAGCGCGTGACCGGCACGGTGCGCCTGAAGCTCTACAAGGGCAACGTCATGGTCACCGGCCGCAAGTCGCCCAACAGTCTCTACGACGAGGCCCTGGTCACCTTCGAGGAAGACCAGGTCTACGACCAGCGCGACGCCCAGGGCTTCATCAAGCTGAACGCGCTGCGCCTGATGACCTTGAAGCGCAACGGCGGATAACGCCCACGCGTTCTCTGCCCGCGACGGACACCGCATAAAAAGACGCCCCGGCCATCTTTGGCCGGGGCGTATCGTTTTGCGTTGGTCGGTGGTCTTACGTCACCTTGCACCACACCACGCGTTTCGACGTGATCATGTCGTCGTAGCTGCCGCGCGTGGAGGCCAGCAGCGCCGAATTCATATGCGCGTCGACCGCCGCCTTATTTGTGTAAAGCTCGTACAGAAAGACACTGTCACTGGCTTCCGTGGGGTCAAGCACGTCGAACTGCTCGCAACCCGGCTCCGAATCCAGGGTCATCTTGGCGTGGGTGCGCATGAGGGCGAGGAAATCATCCCGCCGCGCGGCCTTAACGCCGAATTCCACCATCAGGGCGATCTTGCCGCTCATGTTCTTCGTCTCCGGTCCGAAAGGGGATCAGGCGGGCACACCGCCCAAGGTCGAAATGCGGTGCAGGGTGCGCACCTTGTCCGGCGGCAGGTTCTTGGTCGTCGCCCGGTGCATGACGCAACGGTTGTCCCACAACACGATGGTGCCGGGGTCCCGCCATTTGAACTGGAAGTGAAATTCGGGCTTCGACAGGTGGTCGAACAGTTCGTCCAAAAGGTCCGCGCTTTCGATGGCATCCATGCCGACGATACCGCGCACGCCCGCCGACGCCCCCCGGAACACGAACAGGCCTTTGCGCCCCGTTTCCGGATGGGTGCGTACCAGGGGGCGGACGACCGGCGGGGTCTTTTCCATTTCTTCCGGCGTCAGGAAGTTCCAGCGCGATTCCGGATCGCCCCGGTTGGTTGACCAGCGGTACTGCGACACGTATTGCCGCCCGTCGATCCGAACCTTGGTCTTTTCCGGCAGGGCGTCATAGATCGCCTCCATGTCACCAAAAAAGGTGTCGCCGCCTTCGTCGGGGATTTCGATGGAGAACAGGATCGTCGCGTCGGCCGCGCGCTCCATGTAGGAGCGGTCCGAATGCCAGAACGATCCCGCGTCCTTGACGCCCAGCGGCTTGCCCAGGCGGGTCGAATTGGACAGCACCATGACCTTGGGAAAATCCGGGTGCAGAAAGTTCTTCACCGGATGTTCGACGGTTTCGCCGAACAGCTGGCCGAAGGCGTCGAACTGGGCGACGGACATGTCCTGACCCTCGATGACCAGCACCTTGTGGTCGAGATAGGCCTGATGCAGATCGGCGGCCTGGGCGTTGGTGAGATTTCCGGCGTCGATCCCGGAAACCCGGGCGGCGAAACTTCCCCCGAGCCGTTCAACGGTCATGTTCATGGTGGATGCATCCCTAGTTTTTCTACGTCGTTTTCTGGCCCGTTTGCATTCCGGGTCCTTGGCGCTATTGTACGCCGCCGCAAAAACGCGGCAAACGATCAAATCTATCGAAGTGTTTGAGGAAATCTCCGCTCATGGCGCATCCCATTCCGCCCCTCAACGCGCTGCGCGCCTTCGAGGTCACGGCCCGTCTCGGCACCCTGGCGCGGGCGGCGGACGAGTTGTGCGTGACGCCCTCGGCGGTCGGCCATCAGGTCAAGAACCTGGAGGACTGGCTCGGCATCCGCCTGTTTCAGGTCGAGGGCGGGGCACGGCGCCTGACCTTCGAGGGCGAGCGCCTGGCCCAGCAGTTGGGCGACGCCTTCGGCCAGATCAACCTGGCCTGCCGCGCCTTGTCACGCAACCAGGCGTCGACGGAACTGCACATCCATGTCACCCCGACCTTCGCCATTCGCTGGCTGGTGCCGCGCCTGGGCCGGTTCCAGGCCCTGCATCCCGGCATTTCCGTGCATATCGCGACCAGTGCGCGGCCCATCGATTTCGAGCGCGACGACGTCTACGCGGCGATCCAGTTCGGCGGCGGCGCCTGGCCCGGCATGATCGCGGACCTTCTGTTCAAGGAAGACGTGTTTCCCGTCTGCCATCCGCGCCTGCTGGAAGGCGACCGGCCCCTGGCGGCCCCCCACGACCTAAGCGGCCACACGCTGCTGCACACCTACCACCGGCGAGGCGACTGGGCGCGCTGGCTGGCGGCGGCGGGGGTGCCGGCATCGGCCGTCGATCCGGATCAGGGTCAGACGTTCGATCTGACGACCATGGCATTGGACGCCGCCGAGGCCGGCATGGGCATCGCCATCACCCGCGAGGCCCAGGTGCGCGACGCATTGGAGTCCGGGCGACTGGCCGCCCCGTTCCGACGCGACCTGCTGCGCGGGGAAGGATGCTATTTCGTGTCCCGCAAGGCGCGCCGCGACGAAATTCCGGTCAAGGCATTCCGCGACTGGCTGCTGGCCGAGGCCGCCGCCGGCCGCTGACTAGCCCTTCCGCGTGCCCAGCCAATAAGCATAGAGCGCCGCCGGCACCAGGGTCAGGTCAAGGCCGCCGCGCCGCGCCGGCCCGCCCCGGTTTTGCGTCAACAGGGTCATGCGCGCGTCCGGATTGGTACGGACGGCGAAATTGACCATGGTGTCCGGCCCGTTGTCGGAGGCCGCGACCGCGCCCGACCAATCGAACTGAAACAGCTGTTCCGGGCGGCCCTCCGGCTTGTCGAGCAGGACAAGATCGACCATGCCGCCCTTCCAACTGGCATAGGCCAGACGGTCGGCCAGGCCCGTGGCGAAGCATTGCGAAACGACCGCCGTTTCCACCAGCCGCGCGTATTCCGGCGCGTCGGGGGCGACGGGGCCGAACAGGGCGGTGTAGAGAGTCGGCGAGGTCAGATAGACCTTGAACAGGACTTGGCGCTGGAACGGCCGTCCGTCGCGGTTGAGGCGCGGCACCCGGCGGATCAGGAACGCGCCCTCCAGGAAATCGAGGTATTTGCGCAAGGTGTTTTTGGCCACGCCCGTGGCCTTGGCCAGGTCTTCGATGGCCGCCTCACCGCCCGTATTGCGGGCCAGGACCGCAAACAGGCGGCCCAGTTCGCGCGGCTCGATCACGCCGGCGAAGGCGGCGAGATCGCGATGCAGGACATCATGCAGCAGGGCGTCCCGGACCAGAGCCGGGGGGGCCTCGTCCTCGCGCTTGGCGGCGATGCCGGACGGGAACCCGCCAAAGGAGACATACCGCGCGAATTCGTCTTTGAGGGCCGCAATCCGGCCCGCGTCGAGCGGCAGCGACGATCCCGCCTCGGGCAGCACGCCCCCCGCGTCCGTGCGCCTGAACCCCATGAATTCGGCGAAGCTAAGCGGCGGCAGGATGCGGACCTCGACGGCGCCGGTCCCGCCGTCGCTGTCAATGTCGGCCCGCCCGGGGGTCAGCCGGGGGGCGCCCGAAGACAGGCCGGCGATCAGCCGCGCATTGGGCAGGCGCGATTGCAGGGCTGCCAACTGCCCGACCCCGTCGGCGACGTAATCCAGATCGTCCAGGAACAGGAACACTTTTTCATCGCGGCTGTAGGCGAACCGATCGAGCACCCGGTCGGCGAGCGCCGCCAGGTCTTCACCGGAAAACACCGGCGCGCCCAAGGACAGATAGGCGATGCGCATGGGCGACACACCGGCACGAACCACGGCGGCCAGGGCCTGGCGCAGAACGATGGTTTTGCCCGCCCCCGGCGGGCCGGCGGCGATCAGCGGCACGTCGAGCGCGGCATCGAGAGCGCGGGCCGCGAAATCACGGGCAAACCCCCGCTGCGGCGGGTGGCGGAAGCGCACCCGCGTGCCCGAGCGAAAAGCCCACCAGGGATTGTCGAATTCCAGGCGGCGCAGAATGTCCGATGCGGCGATGTGTTCCAAGGGATCCCCGTCCCATTCCCCGGCGCATCCGCAAAACAAGCTCAAGCGGATGTGCTTATCGACCAAGCATCGCGCCCTCGATGCCCGACGTCAAGACCCGACCCGGCGCGGTGCCGTGACGCAAGGGCCGGAGATCAGGCCAGGGCCTTGGCCACAACGCGCCGGAGGTCCGGCAACAGGTCCGATTCGAACCAGGGGTTCTTTTTCATCCAATGAGTGGTGCGCCAGCTGGGATGGGGGGTCGGCAGATAATCCGGCAGGAAATCACGCCAACGGGCGACCGTTTCCGTCATCGTCGCGGGGGCGCGGCTACCCAGGTGGTATTTCTGAGCGTACGTACCGATCAGCAGGGTGAGGCGCACCTCCGGCAGCAACGCCCGCAAAGCCCCATGCCATTGCGGCGCGCATTCCGGGCGCGGCGGGTTATCGCCGCCCTTGGGCGCCCGCCCCGGATAACAGAACCCCATGGGCATGATGGCGATGCGGGATTCATCATAAAAAACGTCCGAGCCGACGGCCAGCCAGTCGCGCAGCCGTTCCCCGGATTTATCGTCCCAAGGCACGCCCGAGGCATGAACCTTGGTGCCCGGCGCTTGTCCGATCAGCAGCACCCGTGCCGACGGCGCCATGCGCACCACGGGTCGGGGGCCCAGCGGCAGATGATCCGCACAGGTGGTGCAGGCGCGGGCGCGCTTTAACACCGTTTCCAGATTTTCCGATCCCATGGCGGCCCTCCCGCACCGTTGCGGCGGATAAATGTCATTGCGATTCGGGGCGTCACGCATGATCTGAAAAAAGGCGGGAACATTTTCGCCGACTGCCGCGTCCAATGACCAGACATCGTTAACCGCCTGAGGACGAAATTCAATGCACAGCGCCAGGAAGCCCGTTCACAAAGACGTCACGGTGACGGCGGCCGTCATCGACCAGGCCCGCGCCGGCGACCACACGGCGTTCGAAGCCATCATGCGCGCCCATAACCGGCTGCTGTACCGCTTTGTCCGCAACCTGGTGCCCAGCGACGCGGATGCCGAAGACATCATTCAGGAAACCTATATCAAGGCGTTCCGGGCGATTGACCGGTTCGACGGGCGGGCCCGGCTGTCGACCTGGCTGGTTAAGATCGCCCTCCATGAAGTTTACAACCGCGGCAGGAAAACCCGCATGACCGAACAATTGGATACGATGGAAAACGTGATTTCCATGGCCGCCCACCTGCGCCCGGCGGGCGGGTTGATGGCCCAGGCCACCACACCGGAACAGGACGCGGCGCGGGACCAAATCCGCCGCTATCTCGAAGTCGCCATCGCCCAGTTGCCGGAAGACTTCCGGGCGGTTTTCGTCCTGCGCGGGATCGAGGAATTTTCCGTCGATGAAACGGCCGACATGCTGGGCATTCCGGCGGCCACGGTCAGCACCCGGTTTCACCGGGCCCGGGCGCGGCTGCGCGACCTGCTTGACCGGGATGCCGGCAGCGCCTTGCAGGATGTCCATCCCTTCGCCGGGGCGCGCTGCGACCGCATCGTCAACGGGGTTCTCAATCGCCTGACGCCCTCACCCGACTGACGCTTCAGAACCTTTCCTGAGATGCAGGCGCCCCATGGGCGTCAACGCCACCCCTTTGCCCAGGTTCCATCACCCCCCAACCAAACCAAAAGGAGACCACCATGACCGATACCCAACCCGACTTTCAGGCCCCGGACCTTCCGGCTGAAGACAACGGTCTGATCCTGCCCCGCCGCAGCTTTCTGCGCGGCGCCGGAACCCTGACCCTGTCCGCCGCCGCCGTCGCCATGCTTGCCGGATGCGAAAGTGCCGCCGCCGGCAGCAGCGCCAGCGCGGCCGATATCTCGATCCTCAACACGGCCCTCGGGGCCGAGCTGGAAGCCATCGCCGCCTATCAGGTGGGGGCTGAAAGCGGCTTGCTGCAGAAGCCGGTTCTGGACCTTGCCGTGCAGTTCCAGGGCCATCACAAGGAACACGCGGATGTCCTGGCCAAGACCGTGCGCTCGCTCGGCGGCAAACCCGTGGACGCGAAAAAGACCTATGACTTCCCGGTCGACCAGTTGAAGTCCCAGAACGACGTGCTGGGCTTCGCCGCCGGCCTGGAAAAGGGTGCGGTCAGCGCCTATCTGGGTGCCGTGCCCTTGTTCCAGAACCGCGATCTGGCCAAGGCGGCGGCGAGCATCCTCGGCGACGAAGCCATGCATTGGGCGGTGTTACGCAACGCCCTGGGCCAGAACCCCGTGCCCGTGGCCTTCGTATCGTAATGCGCGCGCGCCGCACCCCCCTCGGCGCAGCCGGCGGCGGTCCCCGAAAGGGGGCCGCCGACCGCACCCGCGCCACCTTTCGCCGGGCCTGGGCCGGGCCGTTGGCGGCGGCCGTCATCGTCGCCGCGGTCCCGGCACAGGCCGCCGCTGCCCCGGACCCCGCCCGCGGCAAACAGGTTTACGACCGCTGCCTGGCCTGTCACGCCGTTGCCCATGACCGCGTCGGCCCGCGCCATTGCGGGCTTAAAGGTCGGCAAGCCGGGGGCATGCCCGGGTTCGAGTATTCCGATGCCATGCGGGCCATGGGGTTCACCTGGAACAGGCAAACCCTCGACCGGTTTCTGGCCGATCCGCTGGGGGTCGTACCCGGCACCACCATGACCTATGACGGCATCAAAGACGCGCGGGATCGCCGCGACCTCGTCGCCTATCTGCTGTCCCTGCCGCCCTGCGGCGGCCGATAAGACGGCGGTCGACGACAAGCGGCAGCCGCTTTCTGTTACAAGTTGCCATGGAATGGTCGTAATGCCGCCCTGATGTCGTCCCCCTTGCGGGGCATTCAGGGCCGCATGTTTGAAGGGTGGCCCCAAGGGGGCAATGCCGATAAGGCCTTGCAACGCCCAAGGGCCGACCACATCTTGGCCACACGGCCGCACCGGCAACGAAAAGTGATGAACATGACCGCATGCCTGCAGCGCCTGACCCCCGCGCGTTGGACCGCCACGGCGGGCCTTACCGCCGTCCTTCTGGCCGCCGCCGGGATCGTCTTCGACATGACCGACCGCGACGTGCGGCAGGAAGCCATGGGCAAGGCCCGCGCCGTGGCTGCCCTGGCCCATGATCCCCTGCATGCCGTTTCCCTGGACAAGGTCCGCCGGACCGGCGTGGTGCCGCCCGTGTTCGCGGCCCGCATCGCAACCGACCTGGACGCCCTCGACCTTGAGGCCAAGAAACAGGCCTTCCTCAAGATCGCCCTGCCCCTGGTCGCCCGCGAAAACGCCCGCATCCGAGGCGAGCGCCGACACGCCGCCGGCCCGGCCGAGGACGTGCCCGAATACATCTGGGAAAAGTACCAGGTAACGCCCGGCGACATTGCCACCCTGCGCCGACGGATCGACGTCATTCCCGCCTCCATGGTGCTGGCCCAGGCGGCGCTGGAAAGCGGCTGGGGCACCTCGCGCTTCGCGCGCGACGCCAACAACCTGTTCGGCATCCGCACCTACAACCCCGACACCCCGGGGCTGGAGCCAGAAAAGGCCGATGGCTTCAAGGTCGTGAAATATGCCGACCTGAGCGAAGGCATGGGCCATTACATGCTGAACCTGAACACCCACCCGGCCTATCTAGAGTTCCGCCAGGCACGCCTTGAGATGCGCGCCCAGGGCCGCGACCCGGACGCGCGGCACCTGGCGACGCGGCTGACCCAATATTCGGAAATCCCCAAGACCTACAGCAAGCTGCTGCACCAGATCATCGACGCGGAAAAGCTGGAGGATTTCGACGGCGTGCGCCTGATCGACGAAGGCTGATCTAGTCCACGGCGGCCAACCCCCGCATCAGCAGGTCATCGACAAAGGCCGGCACGGTTTCCGACGCGGGACCGTAGCGGGCGTGCTCGAACAGGCTCGCCCCCTCGCTGGGTTCCAGGTTCAATTCCATTGTCCGCGCGCGGCCGATCATGCGCACCTGGCGCACATATCCCGCCGCCGGATAGACATTGCCCGACGTGCCGATCGACAGGAACAGGCCGCAATCGCCGATCGCGTCGTCAATGTCATCCAGGCCCAAGGGCATTTCCCCGAACCACACCACATGCGGGCGCAGGGTGCCGAGGGACCCGCAAGCCGGACAGGCATGGTCCAAGGTGATGTCGTCCCGCCACGGATGCACCCCGGTACAGGCCGTGCAGCGCGCCTTCAACAGTTCGCCATGCATATGGATCAGGTTTTTCGATCCGGCGCGTTCGTGCAGGTCGTCGATGTTCTGGGTCACGATCAGAACCTCGCCCGGCCATTCGGCCTCCAGCCGCGCCAGGGCCAGGTGCGCCGCGTTGGGATGCACGTCGTCGGCGACGGCCCCCCGGCGCCGGGCGTTGTAGAACCCCAGAACCCGTTCCGGGTCGCGGGCATAGGCTTCGGGCGTGGCCACGTCCTCGATGCGGTAGCGGGCCCAGATACCGTCCGCATCGCGGAAGGTCGCAAGCCCCGATTCCTTGGATATGCCCGCACCGGTCAGAATCACGATGGACGGCTGATCTTCCGTCGTCCCCGCATCAGCCATGGTTGTCGCCCTTCCCCGCCGCGCGCTAAGCTGCGCCGTCTGATTTCACCGCCGCACTATTTAAGAGAGAGGGCCGCACCTTGGTCAACGTTCTGTTCGTCTGCCTTGGTAACATCTGCCGCTCGCCCACGGCCGAGGGCGTGTTCCGCGACCTGATTCGCCGCGAAGGCCTGGACGCCGACATCAAGACCGATTCCGCCGGCACCAGCGATTGGCATATCGGCGAACCGCCGGACCGCCGAGCCCAGGAAGCCGCCAAACGCCGGGGCGTCGATCTGTCGGACCTGCGTTGCCGCCAAGCCCGGACCGAGGATTTCGAGGATTTCGACTACGTGCTCGCCATGGATCGGCGCAACCATGCGGCCCTGTCCGTGCTGGCACCCCAGGGACGGGGGGACCGCCTGCACATGTTCCTGTCGTTCGCCCCTCAGCTTGGCCTGACGGAAGTGCCCGATCCCTACTACGGCGCCGGCGACGGGTTCGAACAGGTGCTGGATATGATCGAGGACGCGTCCCGGGGCCTGCTCGACCACATCCGCGCAACCAATCTGGCGCGCTGACCCGAAACCCGGGCGCGTTGCATCCTTTCTTTACAAGCGATGGCCGCAGCCCGTACACCTGCGGCCCCTTGATCCCTTCGGTGAGTAATCCATGCTTTTGATATTCGACTGCGACGGCGTGCTGGTGGACAGCGAGATGATCGCATCGCGCGTGCTGGCCGGCCAGCTGTCGGCCCTGGGTTATCCCATCACCGCCAAGCAGTGCCGTGAACGCTTCACCGGCAAATGGATGACCGATGTCGTCAACCTGGTGCGCGGCGAAGGCGTCGAGGTGCCTGACGATTTCATCGAGACCCTGAAGGTCAAGGACCGGGAAGCCTTCCAGCGCGAATTGAAACCCATGCCGGGGGTTTTGGAGATGGTGCGGGGGCTCTCCCATGAGCGCTGCGTCGCCTCGTCGGGCCCGATCGTGAAGATCGAGACGACCCTGGGTGTCACCGGCCTGCTGCCGTTCTTCAAGCCGCATTTGTTCTCTGCCGGCATGGTCAAACGGGGCAAGCCGGCGCCGGACCTGTTCCTTCACGCCGCCAATGCCATGGGCCGGGCGCCGGAAGACTGCCTGGTGATCGAGGATTCCACCGCCGGGGTGACCGGGGCCCGGCGCGCGGGCATGCGGGTCCTGGGCTTCGCAGGTGCCTCCCATGCCAGGGAGGTCGCGAATTACGGGGAAACCCTGATGGCCGCCGGGGCCGAGATCGTGTTCGACGACATGACGCGCCTGCCCGATCTGATCAAGGGCGCCTAGGCCTCGTTGTCGGCGTAGTCGGCGGCCAGATCCTCGAAATCGCCGTAGTCGGCGTAATCGAAGGTGCGCAGCGGATAGCGGCAGAGCGGCGTGTAATGCGCCCCTTCGCCGCCCAACGTACTTTCGAACAGCACGAATCGTTCCACCGTGAAGGGTCGGGTCGTGAACCCGGCGTGGTCTTCGAGGAACCGCTGCGCGGCAAGCTCCGGCGTGCCCTTGAGCCGCGCCAGGGTGACATGAGGTTTGAACTTGCGCTGTTCCTCGGCGAAGCCTGTGCGGACCGCCGCGCGCTCCACCTTGTCATGAAGATGGACAAGCGCGCCTGAGGATTCGAGCCCGGCCCAGATCGCCCGAAGCCGCCCGCGCGAGGCGAAACTGCCGACCCCGTGGAACGCCAGATCGAAGGCCGGCACGTCGATGTCGGCCAGGGCGTCGTCCAGGTCGGCCGCCTGATGGCGGTCGGCCTCGCCGATGAAACGCAGGGTGATGTGGAAATTTTCAGGGGGAACCCAGCGCGCCCCGTTGATGCCGGCGCGCAGCAGGCCAAGGGTGAGACGAAGGTCTTCGGGCAGGTCCAATCCGACGAAAAGGCGCATCACGCGGCCTCCCTGGCTGTTGGCTTCCCGGAACAGACGACACCGTTCCCTTGCCTTCGCTTCTATGGCGTCGGTTTGGGGATGTCCAGACGTATGCATCAAGGTGCCAAGGAAGCCGCCCGGACGACGCCGCTTTCCAGGCCCCGAGGGTCGAAAGCAAATGCGGCACCATCATGGCGCGGTTGGGCGGCGGTGGAAAAAAACCGGGGGCGAAATGGTCCCGATTCGCGGGATCGGCGGCGGGTCCTAGAGAAACAGCGCCAGCACGCCCGTATAACCGTAGAGCCGAGCGTTGGAAATCTCGCCGTTACCGTAGAAGCCGACCAGGGGGATGTCGCCCAGACGTTCGACGATCAGGGCCATTTCCTTGCCGGGTGCTCCGAACATGCCGGGGCCGCGCGCGACGCAGGAAAAATACAGCCCGCCCCGGGGCGGGGACGGCAGGCGCGCCTTCAGGCCGTTGACCATGTCGGCCAAATCCTGTTCGGCGGAGATCGGGTCGCGGCGCACGAACATGACGCGGTCGCCGGTCTCGACCGCACCGCCGACGGCGACCCAGCCGCGGTCCACGTCGATGCCGAGAAGCGAGCGCACCAGATAATCCCGGGTGTCGGACCCCGGCACGGGGAAGGCCGCATGAATATATCCCGCGACCCGTTCCAGATTGCGCGCCAGAAGTTCACCGATGTCAGCCTTCATGACGTCCAATGCCCGCTTGCCGTCGATCGACATGATGATGTTGTCTTCGGCCTCGGTCACTTGGCGCGGCTCGCCCACGGGTGTGCAGCCCTGACTGAGCCCCGTCGCGACCTGGACCTGCGGCCCGAACAGCGCACCCGAGACTCCGCCCTTGGCGATCGTGCCCGCGATCTGCGGACCGCTGCCGCGCGACGCCGTCAGCCCGCCGACCAGGAATGACGACAGGCCGCTCGCGGTTTCTTCCAAAAGCTCGGGCAGGTGATGGTTGTAGGGATCGCCGTGAACTACGCCGAAGGGCGCGGCGCCATCGTCGACCCAGCCGCGCAGCCCCGCCGGCATGTCGCCGAGCCCGCTGCGCAGGACCGGAAACACCCGGAACGAATCCGCGGGAAAGGCGCCCAGCAGCACCGCCGCCGCCGGCGCGTCATGATATTCCTGGGCGCCTGCGCAGATGCCCATGCCGACGGTGCCGACCCAGTCCTCGACGCCCGAAGTCTGACGCAGGAAGGTGAGAATCGACGTCAGGTCGTCGGCCAGCGCGTCGGTGACATAGAGAAAGCCCAGATTGGCGCCCTCGGGGATGGGGTCAAGCTGTCGGGCACAGTCGCGTGCGACCTCGGCCCAGTCCGATCCCCCCGCATGGGCATGTTTGAAGCCACTCACGACGCCCCCGCTTTCGTCTTCGCCCACGCCAGCAGGTCCAGCACATAGGGCAGGATACGGTCGACGACGGCCCGCACGCCTTTGGGGTTGGGATGAATGCCGTCGTCCTGGTTCAGTTCCGGTTTGGTCGCAACACCGGCCAGGAAGAACGGATAGAACAACACGTCGTTCTTTTCCGCGAGGCGCGGAAAGACCGCGTTGAAATCATCCGCGTAGTCGCGGCCCAGGTTGGGCGGCGCCAGCATACCGGTCAGCAGCACGGGCAGGCCGGCCGTGCGGATGTCGGCAATGATGGCGTCCAGATTGTCGAAGGTCGCCTTGGGGTCAAGGCCGCGTAGGCCGTCGTTGGCGCCCAGTTCGACGATCACCGCGTCGGGCTTGTCGCCCAGCGCCCAGCCGATGCGCGCCCGCCCACCCGCCGTGGTGTCGCCGGACACGCCCGCGTTCAGGACCACGACATCGCGCCCGGCATCCTTCAACGCCGCCTGCAGCTGCGCCGTGAATCCGTCTTCAGCCTTCAGCCCATAACCCGCGGTCAGGCTGTCGCCCAGCACGAGCAGACGCAGCGGCGGGGCCGCGCCCGCGGCCGGGGAAAACCACATCAACGCCAACAGAAAGACAGCCGCCGCGTTGACATTCGCGGCCTTACGCACATATCCCATGATAGACAAACGGCGGCGGAACGATTGCATGGATGCTCATCCGAATGGAAAGACCGGCCCGGCGACGCCCGCGGTACGGACGCGCGACCTGCGCCTTACCCTGGAGAGCGAAGCCGGTGAGGTCAATATCCTTAAAGGCATCGATCTGACCGTCGGGGCGGGCGAAACCCTGGGCATTGTCGGCCCCTCCGGGTCGGGCAAGACGTCGCTGCTGATGGTTCTGGGCGGCCTGGAACAGGCGACAGGCGGCGCGGTCGCCGTCGCCGGCCATGACCTGACGGCCCTGGACGAAGACGGCCTGGCCCGGTTCCGCCGCGACAACCTGGGCATCGTGTTCCAGGATTTCCATCTGATCCCGACCATGACGGCGCTGGAAAACGTCGCCGTGGCATTGGAATTCGCCGGGCGAAGCGACGCCTTCGACCGCGCGGCGGAGGAACTTTCCGCCGTCGGCCTGGGCCATCGCACCAGCCACTATCCGGGTCAGCTGTCGGGCGGCGAACAGCAGCGCGTGGCGCTCGCCCGCGCCTTCGCCGGCGCACCCAAGCTTCTGTTGGCGGACGAGCCGACGGGCAATCTGGACGAACACACCAGCGACCAGATCATCGACCTACTGTTCGGCATGCACGAACGCCTGGGCACCACCTTGCTGCTGGTCACCCATCAAAAATCCCTGGCCGAACGCTGCGGGCGCATGCTGACCATCCGCGACGGCCTGGTCGCGGACGACCAGACCGCCCTGCGCCTGGCGGGGGACTGACCCCATGGGCATCGCCCTTGCCTGGCGTCTGGCCTGGCGTGACCTCAAGGGCGGGCCCGGCGGGGTGTTGCGCGGGCTCGGCATTTTCCTCGCCTGTCTGGTGTTGGGCGTGACGGCGATCGCCGCCGTGAATTCCCTGTCCCGGTCCTTCGTCGCCGGGCTGGACCGCGACGGCACGAAACTGCTGGGTGGCGACGTCGACCTGCGCCTGACCCACCGCGCCGCCGACGCGGCGCAGCTTGCCTATCTCGACGCCCATACCCGGGCGCGCGCCGACACGGTGGAAATGCGCACCATGGCCCGGCCGCTCGACCCTCAGGCCCGGCGTTCCCTCGCCGAACTGAAGGCGGTGGACGGCGCCTATCCACTCGCCGGTAAACTTGTCACGGAGCCCGCCCTGCCGCTCAGCGACATTCTGGCAAACCGGAACGGCGCCTGGGGGGCCGCCGTTGACGGCAACCTGCTGGCCCGCCTGGGGGCCAAGGTCGGCGACCGGGTGCGCGTGGGCGAGGCAGAGTTTGAGATCCGCGCCGTCATCAAGAAAGAGCCCGACCGCGTCGCCAGCGTGTTTTCCTTCGGCCCCCGCTTCATGGTGTCCCTGGACGCCCTGCCCGCCACGGGGCTGGTGCAACCGGGCAGCCAGATCCGCTATCACCACCGGGTGATGCTGCCGCAGGGGACCACCGTCCCCGCCTTCATCGAAGGTTTGAGCGAACAATTCCCCGACGCCGGCTGGCGCATCCGCGCGGCGGACGAGGCCGCCCCCGGCGTTCGCCGCTTCGTCGAACGCCTGACCCTGTTCATGGGCTTCGTCGGGCTGACGGTCCTTTTGGTCGGCGGCATCGGCATCACCAACGCCGTCGCCGGATACCTGGACCAGCGGGCGACAACCATCGCGACCCTGAAATGCCTGGGGGCGCCCGGGCGGCTGATCTTCACGATCTACCTGATCCAGGTGCTGATCCTGGCCGCGGGGGGCGTGGCGCTGGGTCTTGTCCTGGGCGCCGTCCTGCCCTGGCTGGGGGTGACTGCTTTCGGCGGGCTGCTGCCGGTGGCGCCTGAACCCGGCATCTTCCCCGCCGCCCTGGCCACGGCGGCGGCCTTCGGCATGTTATCCGCCGTGACCTTCGCCCTTTGGCCGCTGGCCCGTGCACGGGAAGTCCGGGCGGGTGATCTGTTCCGCGACCGCGTCGCCCCCGCCGGCCGCCGCCCCAGGGCTGTCTATCTTATGCTGATGGCGCTGGGCGTGGCCGCCCTCGCGGCACTGACCGTCGCCACGGCGGCGGACCGCGGGTTCGCCTATTGGTTCGTCGGCGGGGCCATTCTTTTCCTGGCCGTGTTGCGCGCCGCCGCCTGGGCCGTCGGACGTGCCGCCCGGGCGTACAAGCACCCGCCGGGGGCGCGACTGCGTTTGGTCATCGCCAACCTGGGGCGGCCCGACAGCATGGTGCCCAGTGTCGTCACTTCTTTGGGCCTGGGCCTGGCCGTGCTGGTCGCCGTCGCCCTGATCGACGCCAACATGACCCGTCAAGTCAGCGAACGCTTGCCGGAAGAGGCCCCGGCCTTCTTCTTTTTGGATATTCAGCCGGATCAGGTCGCCGAATTCGACGCCGCCGTGATGGGCGTCAAGGGAGCCGCCCATCTGCAACGCGTCCCCTCCTTGCGTGGGCGCATCACCCATATCAACGGCACGCCCGTGGACGAAATCGAGATCGCCCCCGACAGCCAATGGGCAATCCGGGGCGACCGCGCCCTGACCTATGCCGCCGTGCGGCCGGAGGCCAGCGAGATCACCGCCGGTGAGTGGTGGCCCCAGGATTATGCCGGGCCGCCGCTGATTTCGCTCGACGCCAATCTGGCCAAGGGCTTCGGCATCGGATTGGGCGATACCCTCAGCCTCAACATCCTGGGCCGGCCGGTCACGGCCACCGTCGCCAGCCTGCGCCGCATCGACTGGCGGTCGCTGCGTTTCGATTTCGCCATCATCTTTGCGCCCGGCACCCTGGAAGGGGCCCCCCACAGCCATATCGCCGCCGTCGAAGCCCCGCCATCCGCCGAGGACGCCATCGAGCGCACGGTCGCCGACAAGTTCCTCAACGTGTCCGCCATCCGCGTGCGCGAAGCCCTGGAAGCCGCCGCGCGCATCATGGAAGGCGTCAGTTGGGCCGTGCGGGGGGTCGCCGCCATCACCATCGCGGCGGGGGCCCTGGTCCTGGCCGGGACCATCGCCGCCGGTCATCGGCGCCGGGTCTATGACGCCGTGGTGTTCAAGGTGTTGGGCGCCGGGCGCGGCCGGGTGTTGGGCGGCTATCTTTTGGAATACGGCGCCCTCGGTCTGCTGACGGCGGTCATCGGGGCGGCCGTGGGCACGGCGGCAGCCTGGGGCATCGTCGTCCACCTGATGAAAAGCGACTGGGCCTTCGATCTGCCCGCTGCCGCCGTGACGGCGGCGTTCTGCCTGGCGGTGACCCTGGTCATGGGGCTGTTCGGGACCTGGCGGGCCATGGGCCAGAAGGCCATGCCCCACCTGCGCAACCAGTGACGGAAACGTCGGCGCCGAAATCGTACGTAAAACCTATGTGACGCCCCCGGTAACAGTTGAATTTCCGGGATTCGCTGCCATATTAGGAACAGGGAAATTCACAGGTTTCACCGGGCAGGGCCGCAATGTCACAAGGACGGCCACCCGATTAGGGAAGTGTAAAAGGAGAACATCAATGGCTATGGGTCAGAACGATAGGTTCCGGCTGCAGACTGCGCGCATGGACCATGCGCAGGCCGCTGCCGCCGGCATCGACGTCGGCCTGCGCAGCTACATGCTGCGCGTCTACAACTACATGTGCATCGGCTTGGCGCTCACGGGTGCGGTGGCCTTCGCCGCCTCGACCTCGGGCGAGTTGATGAACGCGATTCACGGCACGGCGCTGCGCTGGGTTGTCATGCTGGCGCCGCTTGGCTTCGTATTCTACCTGTCCGCGCGCATCCACAGCATGAAGGCCGCGACGGCGCAGACCGTGTTCTGGGTCTACGCCGGGCTGATGGGCTTGTCGCTCAGCTACATCTTCCTGGCCTTCACCGGCGAAAGCATCGTCCGAGTGTTCTTCATCACCTCGGCCGCGTTCGCAGGCCTGTCGCTCTACGGCTATACGACCAAGAAGGACCTGTCCGGTTTCGGCACCTTCCTGGTCATGGGCGTGATCGGCATCCTGATCGCCTCGGTCGTCAACATCTTCTTAGAATCCTCCGCGCTGCACTTCGCGATCTCGGCCCTCGGCGTACTGATCTTCGCCGGTTTGACCGCTTACGATACGCAGCGGATCAAGGCGATCTACGCCGAAGGCGATCATTCGGAAACGCACGAAAAGAAGGCCATCATGGGCGCTTTGACGCTCTACCTGGACTTCATCAACATGTTCATCTTCATGTTGCAGTTCTTCGGCAACCGCGAATAGCCGAACCGCGTTCCCCTTCGGGGGAATCGAAAACCGCCCGGCGGCGCCAAGCCCCCGGGCGGTTTTTTTCATGCGCCGTTGCTAACCAATCAGGGCGAACCGATCAGGCCAGCCGGTCGACCGGCTCCTCGCCCCGGAAGAAGGCGTCCAGGTTGTCCAGCGCGCGGAAGCCCATGGCGTTGCGCGTTTCCACCGTCGCACTGCCGATATGCGGCAGGATGAACGCGTTCTTGGTGGTAAAGTAGCGCTTGTCCACGTCGGGTTCGCCCGCGAATACGTCGAGCCCGGCGGCCGCGATACGCCCGGATTCCAGTGCCGGAATAAGCGCGTCGTCGTCGATGATGTCACCCCTGGCCGTATTCACGATGATCGCCCCCTCGGGCATCAGGGCGATGCCGTCGGTGTTGATCAGATGACGCGTTTCCGGCGTCGATTCGCAATGGATCGACAGGAACTGCGAGACCTTCAACAGCGACTGCGGCGTGTCGTGATAGACCGCGCCTTGTTCCAGGTCCGGCGCCAGGCGGGATCGGTTGTGATAATGGATCGTCATGCCCATGGCCCGCGCCCGGGCCGCCGCCGCGCGGCCGATGCGGCCCATGCCGAGAATCCCCAGGACCTTGCCTTGGGCGCCGGTGCCGAGGAACTGAGTCGGCCGCCAGCCGCCGATGTTCAGCCAGTTGTCGCCGGAAATCATCTCAAACGCTTCGCGCGCCCGGCGCGACGCCGCCAGCAGCAGCAGGATGGTGATGTCGGCCACGGCCTCGGTCAGCACATCCGGCGTGTTGGTGACGACCAGGCCCCGCGCCTTGGCGGCGTCGAGGTCGATATGCTCATAGCCCACGGAAAAGGTCGCCAGCATGCGCACGTTCGCCGGCAGGCCCTGGATGACCTCGGCCGGATATTTGGTGCGCGCGGACGTCAGGATCGCATCGACGTCGCCCGCCCGGGCGATCACGTCGGCCCCCGACCAATTGGCGTCCTCGGAATTGACGATGCAGTCATAGTCACGGGCAGCGCGGTCCATTACGTCTTGCGGGAAGATGCGGGCGACCAGAAGGCGCGGCTTGTTGTTGGGCATGGATGGATACTCCCCCTGTTGTGATTATGGTGGCGGCGGATGCCTAAATGCAGCGCCCGCCGTCGACCTCTAGGCACACGCCGGTCAGGAACTCGGCCTCGTCCGAGGCCAGGAACAGGGCCGCGTTGGCGACATCCCGGGGCGTCGACATGCGGCCGAGCGGAATGGTGGTATTGAACTGGGCGCGCAGGTCCGGGCTATCGCCGCCCATGAAATCGGCGGTCAGGCCCGTCGCCCCCAGTACGGGGTTGATCGCACAGACGCGGATCTTGTCCGCCGCCAGTTCCCCGGCCATGGACTTGGTCAGGGTGATGACCGCCCCCTTGGATCCGTTGTACCAGGTCAGGCCCGGGCGCGGGCGCACGCCGGCGGTCGAGGCCGTATTCAGGATCACGCCGCCGCCCTGTGTCCGCATCTGCGGGACGGCATGGACGGCCGCCAGATAGATGCTCTTCACATTGACGGCGTAAATTCGGTCGAAATCGGCCTCGCTGACGCTCAGCATGGGGCCCCGCTTCTGCGCGATGCCCGCGTTATTGACCAGGATGTCGAGGCGGCCGTGCCAGCTGACGGTGGCGTCGACCATGGCCTTGACCTGGTCGCTGTTCGAAACATCGCATTGGAAGGAGCGAGCCTGAATGTCCTTGGCCACCCGCTCGGCCGCCGTGCCGTCAATGTCGGCGACGACGACCCGTGCCCCTTCTTCGGCGAAGCGGTGGGCGATGCCTTCACCAAAGCCTGACCCGGCGCCGGTCACCAGCGCCACCTTATCTTTTAGTCGCATGATCTTATCCTGAATGTCGTTGGTCCGCCGCTGCCGAACGGCAGGGCGGCGCGTCTCGTCCTTGGCCGGCATGAGGCCATAACGGCCGGACCGCCTCAAGAAAAAATGGCTCGCAGGGCGTCGGATTCAGGCCAGGAGAACAGCGGTTTTCATTCCGCTAGCGCACCGGTTATGCTCCCAGCCCTCTCGGCAGCCGGAACTGCGGTCAGGCCGCGCCGCGCTTCAGGATGTCCATGGCGCTGTTGAGCTGGCTCATGCGCCGATGGTCGCCGTGGGGACTGTCCGGATGATGAATGGTCGCCAGCATGCGGAACCGTGCGCGCAACGTCTCGCCGTCGGGGGTGCGGCCCGGCGGGAAGCCGAGGACGTAAAGGGCGTCCTCGCGCGAGCGCACACCGTCGTTCAAGGGGTCGAAGGAAAGCACCGAAACGATGGTGCGCAGACGGACGATCTCTTCGGGGTCGACGACCTCCCGTCCGGTCGTTTCCGGCGGCTCTTGCGGGGCGTCCTCGGAATGCAGCAACACCCGAGTTTCCCCGTGATCCAAGGCCAGGGCGATGGCCAGGGCGCGGCGCATGAATTCAACCTCGAAGCCGGGCGCCATCCGTACCTGCAGGCGCGGCTTGCGCCGCCATGGACGGCCCTTGGCCGTGCCGGATTTGAGAATGACCGTTTCGCGGTCGTCCTGATCCGGCTCGCCCGGATCGGGGAAATCCCGGATCACGCCTTCCGGAACGACCAGCAGCACCGAGCGCGCCAGATCGCCCACGTTGACACGCCGCCGGGCGGCCAAGTCCATCACCGCGTCGCGGAACGCGGAGGCACATGGAATGGTATAGGAATGTTTTTTAATGTCCTGGGTCATTGCCTTGCCCCATACCTGTTCGCTGCCGACGTCACCCCTCCGGCCTGCCGTCCCGCCCCGAACCGGGATCCCCGCGAACGTCGGATGGCCGTCCGGCCGGTCCGGTCCATACCCGTGATGCAATGAATTTACCCGCTCGCCGGCACCATGCAACTGCTATCGTTGTTAAGCGGGGGCCAGACAGCCGAAACACCGGCGGCAGAGGTCTTGAACATCAACGGGCCTTCTCCCGAATCCAAGGTTATTGTTGAGGTAAATTGGTTAATGTTTTGATAATTCAGGACTTCACATCCATATGGACAGGCGGGCATTGACCCGGCCCGAAGGAAGCCGGCTGGACCTCGGCGGCTCGAAACCAGCCCCGTGAAGGACAAAATCGTTCCGCAACAGTGGCGGAATCGCACTTTCGCAACTACTTGCGCAGTATTGCGGTCCGATTCGCGGACCGGACGTTGATTTTGTTAACCATTAAAATTCAATTAGTTAGGCGGTTTCGCTGAGATTCCGTCACGCTCCAAAGCATCGCCGCAGTTGGCTGCCGCCCTCCCGCTTGCTAGACTGAGCACCGACTTGACGTCCAGGATGGCCCGAGGAACGGGCCGTTCCGCGCATTCCGGACCGCGCACAGAACGGACCGCGGCCGCCAGAACGAACCGCCCCACTGAGGAACGGTTCCCGGGAATGTCCATGGCCACGGACATCAACGCCGCCATCGCCACGCAATTGAACCTGTCGAGCGGGCTTGCCGTCAGCCGTGCCCGCAGTGCCCTTTCCTTCGAACGAACCGCGGCGGCGACACCGTCCCGCGCCACCCCCGATTCCCTTGGCCTGTCCCTTGATCCGCGGCAAGGCATCACCCTGCGTGCGGCCGACGCCGCCACCGCCCTCGGCCGCGCCACGACGGCGGGCGGGCAGATCGTCAATCATCTGCGCGCCCTGGAAGAGCAATTGTCCACCGCCATCAACGGCGGGCTGATATCGCCCCGCACCGCCCTTCGCCTTGACGAAACGCGGGTGTCACGGCTGAACATCACCACCGCCGCCGGGCGCGCGCTGGGTGCCATCGACCGCCTTGTCGCGCGCGCCGAAACGGGTGGCGTTAACCTGATTTCCAGCCGCCAGGGCCGGGTAACCATCCAGACCACGGAATTCGGCGGCCGCATCACCGTGCGCGCCCAACCGCTCGACAGCACAGGCCTGGACCTTGCCGGGATCAGCGCCCTGACCCAGGATGAGGCGGTGGCGGCCCGCACCCGCGTGCGCGTCGCCCTACGCACGGCGGAAAGCCGGCTGTCGAGCCTGGCCGCTCTGGGCGACACGCTTGAGTTCCGCGGCGGCACCGCTCAGTCCTTTATCCAGATCGGCAATGAAGGATTGTTCGAAAGCGCGGTGCGCGGGCGATTGGTCAATCTTCGCGCCTAAACACCGCCGTTCATCAGGCAAGTCTTTTTTTCGCCCTTCGGGCCGATTTTTAGTTTGAAAAGCAGGTGACCGCCGCGTTACGTAGTGCGACTAAGTGCTCTCCCCCTGTCACCCCATAGAAGACCAAGAAACCGAAGAAGAATGAAGAAGCGTCGCATCGACCTTGGCGCCCGTTTCGTGAAGGTGGACGAACCCCGCATGGTCTGGGTCGTCGCCGCCAACGGCAGCGAACGCACGCCTGTTCCTCATTACGTTCTGGTTCGCGAAGATTCCCAAAACCGCCGCCGTACCTTGTCCGAGGCCGTGCTGCTGGATCGCAACTTCTATCGTCAGCTCCAAGAACACTGACGCGCCCGGCGCACCCGCGCTCAGACCACTGCCAGCCCTTTAAATTATTTTTTTTGAATGTGACTTTGGTCACTGAATCAGACCGATCTGCCCGCTAGGGTATGGTCATTGTCGAGGTATCCCTCTCCCCTCCCTCCCCGGATGCCTCGGCAGCCTCCCTGTTAAAACTCGCCGGCCCGCTCCTCGCGGGCCGGTTTTCTTTTCCGTGTAGGGGGGGGCTTATCCGGAAAGTGTCGCGCAGGCACCGACGGGTGCATTGTCCCCGATGCTGTCCGACAGCACAGCGCCGAGCACTTCCTGCCCATGACGGTTCAGGTGCTTCCAATCGCGCGGGCCGTGGATCGCCCGAACCCGCGCCGCAGCGTGAAGCGCCACGCGGGTATCGAGAAACCCAACGCCGGCACGGCCCGCGATGTCACGCAGGCGCCGGCACAACGCATCACTGCGGGCCGCAACGGCCGCCGCAGGCCAGCGGGCTGGGCCTTTGTGGTAAGTCTGAATGACGACATGATCCGACGCCGGCTCGTAAACCGTCAGCGGGGACGGCAGATATACAGTGACGATGTCTGAATCCGGAAACAGCGCACGCAGGCGGACGAGCGCCCGTTCCGAAATCAACAAGGCGCCATCTGTTTCGGTCGGAGAAAGTTCAAGGCTTGGAGATTGCATCGGCCCGCTTACCGGTTCGGCGCGACCGTCGATGCGGATAGCATTTGAAGATTGTGAAGATGAGGGCGCCGTCACGGGGCGGTCCTGGGTCGCGGCCTGCAGTTCGGCCTCCGCCACATCGCTGCGCGACGAAAGCCCGTGACGCAGGATATTGCGGGCGAACTTTAGAGCGAAAAGATTGTAGAGCACCGTCACATTGTCCCGTTGACGGGCACCGGCGAACGTTTCGAGATAGGTATCGACGGCCGCGGCATTCGTCAGGAAGTCATTCGGAATAGCACCTCCGAAATGAAATGCCGCGCGGCGCAGATTGTCGTCGAGATCGTTGCCTTCGTAGAAATAGGCGAACACGGTCTTCGGCCGCTCGACCCCGTAGCGCCAACTCAGGTCCAGCCAAGTCATGTATTCTTCCGGACGCATGACCCAGGCGCCGGCACTGCCGGCCCCCGGCAACCCGAAATTGAGCACATCGCGTCCGGTCTTTTCGTGGATGACATGCGCCGCCTGAAACGGTGGGTTGCCCCCCTTGTCGACGGACAGAAACCAATCGCCATTCCCCTTGGCATAGGAGTCCCCGACAAGCAGCACCCATTCCCCTTTCGGCCGCAACCCGGATTTCGAGCTCTGGGCCAAGGGCTCCAACTCACCCAGGAACGCATGCAGGCGCATGGGCAGGTTAGGAACCGCCATCGGGAAAATCACCGATTCGATCCCGCCCCAGGCAACCACCAAGGACAGCAGGAGAAGTCCGAAATTCTGCAGCGCCGATTTCACGTTGGGTTTTCCGCCGACGGTACGCCGGCGCCCTTCAATCCAGTTCAAACGCGTCCTTGTAGTCCGTGATCGGCGCGACGACCTGTTCGGATTTCCGCACCATGCAATTGCCGATCACAAGAAGCTCAAGTTCCGTGCCCATCAAGCATCGGAAAGCATCCTCCGGCGTGCATACGATCGGCTCCCCGCGGATATTGAAGCTGGTATTGACCAGTACGGGACATCCTGTCACCCGATCAAATTCCGTCAACAAGGCGTGAAACCGGGGATTTGTATCCTGGGCGACCGTGTGGAGCCGGGCGGAAAAATCCACATGCGTCACCGCCGGGACCGGCGACCGCGCGATATTCAACTGATCGGCACCCCAAACGTTATGATCGGTCTCACTCGGCGCCTTCCGAAGATCCTCGCGCAACCAATCAACGAACAGCATGTAGGATGACGCCCCCCCTCCTTCGAACCAGTCTCCCGCCCGGTCCTCAAGGACAGACGGGGCGAAGGGACGGAAACTCTCCCGATACTTCACTTTCAGATTCAGCTTTCGCTGCGCATCCGCCGGGCGTGGATCGGATAATATGGAGCGCGCGCCAAGTGCCCTTGGCCCGAACTCCATCCGGCCTTGGAACCACCCCACTGCGGCACCCTCGGCCAAGGCCTTGGCGGTTTCCGTGATGACCTTCTCGTCGGACAGAACCTGAAACCTGGCGTCCTGTGCCGCTAATCTTCGTTCGATTTCGTCCTGGGCGTATTCCGGCCCCAGATAGGCACCGGCCATGTCGTCGCCGGCGGCGGCCCTTGTCCGCGGTTGCTTCAGATACATGTGGTGGCCGGCCAATGCCGCACCCAGGGCGCCACCAGCGTCACCGGCGGCAGGCTGAATCCAGATATCGCGAAAAATGCCTTCGCGCCGCACTTTGCCGTTGGCGACGCAGTTAAGCGCAACACCACCGGCAAGACACAGATTCGAAATTCCCGTCTCAGCCGCTAGTGATCGTGCAAGGCGCAAGACCACTTCTTCGGTAACGGCCTGAATGGAAGCGGCGATATCCATGTCACGCTTTTCCAGGGGGGCTCCGGCTTGCCGGGGCGGCCCACCGAACAGGGCATCAAAGTCCCCATTGGTCATGGTCAGGCCGGTACAGTAATTGAAATAGGATAGGTTCAACCGGAACGATCCGTCCGCCTTCAGGTCAATCAGATTGTCGAGAATCGTATCCACATAGACAGGTTCGCCATACGGCGCCAAGCCCATGACCTTGTACTCACCAGAGTTGACCTTGAACCCCAGATAATAGGTAAACGCGGAGTACAGAAGCCCCAGCGAATGGGGGAAATGGATTTCCCGGTCGATGAGAATGTCGCTGCCCCGACCGATTGCCGCCGAGGTCGTGCTCCATTCGCCGACACCGTCCATGGTGAGAATGACCGACTCGTCGAACGGCGACGGATAAAAGGCCGATGCCGCGTGACTGAGATGATGTTCCGAGAACAACAACTTGTTCTGCCCATCGAAGTCCCCGAACGCCGCCTTCAGACGCTTTTGCAGAAGGTCTTTGAGAAACAGCTTTTCCCGCAACCAGATCGGCATCGCGCGACGGAACGACGCAAAACCGCGGGGAGCGAAGGCGACGTACGTCTCAAGTAGACGTTCGAACTTCAGGAAGGGCTTGTCGTAGAATACGACCGCCTCGACGTCAGAAAGCGATATCCCCGCTTGATCAAGGCAAAATCCGATGGCCTGCTGAGGAAATCCCGGGTCGTGCTTTTTCCGGGTGAACCGTTCTTCCTGCGCCGCAGAGACAACCTTACCGTCCCTGACCAGCGCCGCAGCGCTGTCGTGATAAAATGCGGAAATTCCCAGAACATACATTCGCCGCGCCGCCGTCCGTCAGAACAGCGTGTAAATAAAGGGCGCAATCGCTGAGCCGTGGGACAGGACGATTAGGCCGCCGAACAAAGCCAGCATCGCGAATACGGGAAGAAGCCAGAATTTCTTGCGTACGCGCAGAAACCGCCAAAGTTCAGCAACAAAAGCCATGGCCTACCTAAAACTGGTCTTTCAATGTGGTCGGTGCCGGGCCCGGTGGATCACGGCGGATCCAGTAGCTTTCAGCGCTTGGGTCTAGCGTCCGCGCCATCGAGTCTTTTCCGGCCATCCGCCGGATCACGCCTGTCGGCGTGACCACGGTCAACCAGACCAGACCCATTACGAGAGGACTGACAACACTATTGAGACAATGCCCCACCGCCTGCCAAGCCTTGTTTGGGCCCCGCAGCAGGTGCGGATATAAAAGCGCGATGACGAATAATGCAACGGAGGCAACGCCCGACAGGTAAGCCCCCTCTGTCGCCCAAGCGACGGTGGCGAACAGGATCAGCCACAGGGCAACCAGCGCGAACACCACGGTAAACACAAAGCCAAAGGCTCGGTCAGAGCTTGCCGGAACCTGGTCCGATAATTCCAATCGTTCGTGCAAATTGGTTTTCACCACAAAACCTACCCTGCTCGTGGTCTTATTGGGCGCGTAGAATCACCACGTGCCCGGAGATTACAGCAAGGGTCTTCTCAAAGCCAACCTCAACGGCACGCACAATCGCCCGCGTGGTTGCACCAATGCCCGGATGGACTGTGATGATGGGAAATGGTGCCGCCTGGGTGACTCGAACACCCGACCCCCGCATTACGAATGCGATGCTCTACCAACTGAGCTAAGGCGGCGACGCGGCCCTAAGGCGCGTTTCCAGGCGGAAACTCTATCAGGCGGGCCTGCAAGTCAAGTTCAAACACGCAGCCCGGGGTCAGGGCTGCGGCGTTCAGGCGCCGCCGGCGTCATCCGGTGCCGGCAGGCGGGCCGTACCGCCGTCGGGAATCGCCCCCACACGCCCGTCCGGAGCGTCGACATGGAGCCCCGCATGCGGCGGCGTGCGCCAGGAATAACCGTCGAACTGTCCGCAGTTGGAACAGGTCACGGACCATTCCGGAGCCGCGTTACCGCAACTGGCGCAGACCCAGGCGTTGTCCGGGCCCGCCGTCGCGGCGCGCAGCAACCAATCGCGGGCCCGCGCGGGGTTTTCGCCTTCACCCTCCTCGACCGCCGCCAAGAGGCGCAGCGCGCGGCCCACATAGCCGTCGTGACCCGTCCCCGTGACCACCAGATCCAGATGTTTGCGCGCTTCGCCCCACAGCGCCGCATCGGCGGCCGCCTGGGCCAGAGCAAGGTGACTTTCAGGATGATCCGGGTTGGCCCGGGCCAGTTTTTCCATGGCCTTGACCGCGGCCAGCGCATCATCGGCCCGCCGCGCGTTCAGATATTCGCGGGCAAGGTCCGGAGGGGGGGCGGTGATCCAGGCTTTTTCGATCAAGCCGGCGGCCCGCCGATCCTTGCCGTCGATCACCAGCAGGTGAGCCAGACGCACCGACGCCGGCACCAGGTCCGGCGCCAGATCATGAGCTTGGCGCAGGTGCTTGAATGCGGCGGCCGGATCGCCGTTGGCCTGGGCCAGACGCGCCTGTTCAAAGGCCAGCACGCCCTTGCGCCGCTCGGCCGTGGCGCGGTCGACCAGCTTGCGGCGGCCGAGTTCGTCATTGGTTACGCTGGCATCGAGCCACAAGCCCGACTGGGCCTGCAGGTCAAACAGGGTCCCTGCCACCCATTCGCTGGCCGGGCGCAGACGGTAGGCGCGGCGCGCAAGATCGAGCGCGCGGTCACGGTCGCCTTTATTGAGCGCCTGCGACAATAGGCCGCGCAAGCCGAGGAATTCCGTTTCCGGCCGTTCCGACATGGCCTTGAAGAAGCCTTCAGCGGCCTTAACGTCGCCGTCGAGCTGCGCCGCCTGGGCCGACAGCAGCATGGTCAGCGGCGGTTCGTTGAGCAGCACCTCCGCCCGCTTGGAATGTTTGCGGGCCTCCCCCGGGTCGCCGGCGGCGACGGCGACCATGCCGCGGGTCAGGGCCTCGTAGCCGCGCCGACGGCGACGTTCGCGCCAGGCAGCGGCAATGGCGCCCGGCGTGCGGCGCAGGAAAATCCAGCCCCGATAGATCACCGCCGACGCCCCCATCAGCAACGCCACGACGGCGGTCAACAGGGCGGCCGAGGTTTCGACCTGATAGCCCCGCCATTCGGCCCGGATCGTGCCGGGATTGTCGGTCAGCCACAGAACCGCGGCGATCAGGACCGCGAGGACGGCGAGGAAGCGGAGGGCGCGGAGCATGTTTTCGTTCCCGTTCAGCCGCCGGCCTTGGCCGGGGCGATCAGAGACAGGGCATGGACGTGCAGATTGGCGACAGCCTTCTCCGCCGCCAGGCGCGCCTCGGCAGACCGCAGCCGGGGGGCAACGACCTCGGCCGGCTTGCCCTTCAGCAGCGTGAGTGCTTCAACCGCCGAGCGCAGATCGCCCGCCGACAGCAGAGCATCGACCCGCGACACCAGGGCGTCGATGGAATCGTCGGGCGCGGTATTGCCGACGCGCCGGATGGTGACCAGGGACGCCAGCCGGGCCGCCGCCTCGGCGAACCAGCCGTCACCTTCCGCCGCATCGGCCGCGTTGACGATGGGGCCGGCCAAGGTCGCGAAGCGGGTGCGCAGCACGGCCAGGGTCGAGACGCCAAGATCTGCATGGGGGGTCAGGGACCCCAGGATCTGGGTAAGCGCCGGACGGCCGTCGGCAAGCACCTTGAGAGCGTCCAGGTCATCGGTAAACGGCCGGCCTTCCCGCACGGCGTCGCGCAGCTGCGCCGTGGCCAGGACGATGGCACGGGCCGCCGCACCGTCAAAATCGGCGGCCTTACCGTCGGTTTCCTGTTCCAGGCGCTTCAGGCGCTCGGCCATGGCGTCGCGCGCCGCCGCGACTTTCGGGTCCGGCCCGACGTCGGGGGCCGCCCCTTGGCCCGCGCCGATCTTGGCCTTTTCGATTTCCTCGATCCGGGCGGCCAGGGCACCGACCTGCCCACCGCCATGCTCAAGCTCGGCCAAGCGGTCGGACAGCACCTTGAGGGATTCCGCCGCTGCTGCCGTGCTGGCCGGGGCTTCGGCCGCCTTGACCAGATTGCGGGCCTCGGCCACGGCCTGTTCGACCTCGGTCAGGCGCGTCATCAGGGTCTTCAACTCACTCTGAAACCGGGCGCGTTCCTGTTCCAACTGATGCAGGGTGCCGGTCTTTTCCTGTTCCAAGGCCTGAACGCGGCCGGCCAGTTCGTTGATCACGGGGGGCCCGGCATCGGCCGTCGCCAGATGGGGAAACACCTTGACCAGATAGGGCGACCACTGGGGCCAGGTAAACGCCGCCGTGCCGACACAGACGCCGATGGCCAGGGTCAACCAGGCCAGGGCGCGCGCCGCACTTGCCGTGCGCGCCGGCGGCGGGATGAAGGCCGCCGGGGCCTCGGCCTTGGTGGAGGATTTCGGCTTTTCCGCCGCCGGAGCGGCCTTTTCTTCGGGCGCCTCAGCCTGGGGCGCCGGGGCGTCCTGGGTATCCTTCGGCGACGCGGCCGATGACGATGCCTGGGAGCGGCTCTTGGCCGGGGTGCGTTTGGCGCTGGCGCGTTTGCGCGGCGGGGTGGTCATGGTCCGATGGCTCCCATCTGGTCTGCGTCGCTTTGAGATTCGGGCCCGCCGCCGATCCTGTTGGAACCGGTCCTGTCGGGCCGGCGGTCGTTGTCGTCCAAGGTACGTTGAGGGACCGCCCGGCGCAAGGCGCGACGCCCGACACCGGGCCCTATTCTGAGGCCCATTCGACGACCGCATCCATCAGGGACGGTTCCGTCGGCCGCGCGGCCACCACGACCCGGCGCCATCCCGCACCGGCCCGCCCGGCCACATTGGCGCTGAGGCAGAAAGCGGTCAGGTTCTCGACGAACCCATCCAGCCCGGCGGCCAGAACCAGATCGCGGAACAGGGCCGCCGTGCGCGGCGAATAGAGCAGAACCCCCGCCGCGCCGTCGGCGAGAACCGCCTGGGCCGCCTGGGGCAGCGCCGCCACGGGCCGTGCGTCATAAAGCACGCTGCGCCGGTAGGTATATCCGGCCTGGGCCAGCATCCCCGCCAGATCGCCCGCGACCTTGCTGCCCGCGACATGCAGCAGGGCGCCGTCCCCGGGGCGCAAACGTTCCGCCGCCAGACGCGCCAGGTCATCGACATCGCCGCCGGCACTTTCCACGTCCGCGAATCCCAAATCCCGGGCCGCCCGCGCCGTGGCATCGCCGACGGCCAGCACGGGCAGAGGGATATTCGACCCCGCCTGACGCGCAGCAAGGGCGCGCGCCCCGTTGGCGCTGGTCACCAAAAGCGCCTGCACCCCTGCCAGATCAAGGGGGGGGCCGGGCAGGAAATGAACCGCCATCAGGGGCATGATGAGCGCCTCGTGCCCCATATCCCGAAGCCGTGCCGCCGTCGCCGCGGCATCCCGTTCCGGTCTCGTAACCAGAATTCGGGCCACGGCTCAGTTCCCGCCGCCGGGACCGGGATCATCGAGAAATCCAGGGCCGGCCATGGCTTTCAACTGCTCGCCCAGGTCGCGGCCAAGGCGATAGGCATCCCCGGTCCGGCCGCTGCGCCGGGCGCGGTGCAGCGCGCTGCCGTCACCGCGGGCGACCAGGCCGTCGAGGGTCATTTCGCTGCCGTCATCCGACAGCACGGCCAGGCCGCCGATGGGCGTGCGGCAGGATCCGTCGAGGGCTTCGAGCATGGCGCGTTCCGCCGTGACCCGGGCCAGGGTCGGAGCATGATTAATGGCCGCCAATAAATCCAGCACCCGATCGTCACCCGCGCGGCAGGTGATGGCGACCGCCCCCTGGGCGACGGCGGGCAACATATCTTCGGGCGCAATCGCCTGGGTCACGACCTCGGCCCGGCCCAGGCGGTTGAGCCCGGCGCAGGCAAGCAGGGTCGCGTCCGCCTGACCGTCGGCCAGCTTGCCGAGGCGCGTCTGCACGTTGCCACGGAAGGTCACGCATTTAAGGTCAGGGCGCCAGTGCAGCAGCTGCGCCTGCCGGCGCACGGAAGCGGTGCCGATCACCGCCCCCTGGGGCAGATCGGACAAGGATTGATGCGAATTCGAAATGAAGGCGTCGCGGGGGTCTTCCCGTTCCAGCACGGCGGCGATGACGATGCCGTCGGGCATCCAGGTTTCCAGGTCCTTCATGGAATGGACGGCCAGATCGACGCGATTGTCCAACAGCGCCCGGTCGATTTCCTTGGAAAACAGGCCCTTGCCGCCGATATCGGCCAAGGGCCGGTCGAGCACCAGGTCGCCCGTTGTCTTGAGGTCGACGATCGAGGTCGCCCCCAGCGGCGTCGGCTTGCCGTGGGCAGCCTCAATCAAGTCGCGGGCCGCATGGGCCTGGGCCAGCGCCAGGGGGCTGGCGCGGGTGCCGATGCGCAGGAATTTCGGGTCGGTCGGGTCGATGGGATCGGTCACGGGCAAAAAAGCCTTTTGGTTGTGCGGCGGGCGACAGAGTAAAGTCCCCGGCCATTGCCGCAACCATGAAATTCACCCATGTAGATAGCCATGCGCGTTCTGGGCATTGAAACCAGTTGTGACGAGACCGCCGCCGCCGTGGTGAGCGACGGGCGCGACGTGCTGTCCAACGTGGTGCATCAGCAACTGGCCGACCACCAGCCCTTCGCCGGCGTGGTGCCAGAGGTCGCGGCCCGCGCGCACCTGGATCAGGTCGGCCGGGTGGTGCAGGCGGCGCTGGACCAGTCCGGCGTCGGCTGGGACGGCATCGACGCCGTCGCCGCCACGGCCGGGCCGGGCCTGATCGGCGGCGTGCTGGTCGGCGTGATGACCGGCAAGGCCCTGGCGGCGGCGCGCGGCCTGCCCTTCGTCGCCGTCAACCATCTGGAGGCCCACGCGCTCACCGCGCGGCTGACCGACGACGTGCCCTTTCCCTATCTGCTGCTGCTGGTGTCGGGCGGCCATTGCCAACTGCTGGTGGTCGAGGACGTGGGCAGGTATCGGCGGCTCGGCACCACCATCGACGACGCCGTGGGCGAGGCCTTCGACAAGACCGCGAAAATGCTGGGCCTGGGCTATCCCGGCGGCCCGGCGGTCGAACAGGCCGCGCAGGCGGGCGATGCGACTCGCTTCGAGCTGCCGCGCCCACTGAAGGGCCGGGACGGCTGCGATTTTTCCTTTTCCGGCCTCAAGACCCGCGTGCGCATGGCGATCGAGGGCCTGCCCCCCGGCCCCATGCAGGACCGGGACATCGCCGACCTCTGCGCCTCGTTCCAGGCCGCGGTCGCCGACGTGCTGGCCGAACGCACGGGCCGGGCCATCGACATGTTTCTGGAAAGACATCCGGCGGGCCGGACCCTGGTCGTCGCCGGCGGGGTCGCCGCCAACCAGGCGATCCGCACACGATTGCAGGCTCTGGCGGCGGACCGGGGGCTGGGTTTCGCCGTGCCCGCCCCGGCGCTGTGCACCGACAACGGCGCCATGGTCGCCTGGGCCGGGGTCGAACGCTTTCGCCTGGGCCTGACGGACGGGCTCGACTTCCGCCCGCGCCCGCGTTGGCCGCTTGACCCCGATGCGCCCAAGGCCATCGGTGCCGGGGTCAAGGCATAAGGAACAAGAATGCGCCATCTCCCTCTTCCCAGCCCCCGGCCCGGCCTATAAAAGAGTCGCCATGGAACGTTTCGCCGTCATCGGCGCCGGTGCCTGGGGCACGGCGCTTGCCATGGTCGCCCGCCGGGCGGGCCGTTCGGTGATCCTGCAGGCCCACGAACCCGATGTGGCCGCCGAGATCAATTCAAGCCATCAGAACCCCTACCTGCCCGGCGTGACGCTGGACCCGGCCATCGAGGCGACGTCGGACATGGCGACCGCCATCGACGGCGCCGAAGCGGCGATTCTGGTCGCCCCGGCGCAGTTCATGCGCCCGGTGACCCTGGCCATGTCGGCCGCCAAGCCGTTCAAGGCGCCGGTGCTGATCTGCGCCAAGGGGATCGAGAACGGCAGCTGCAAGCTGATGACCGAGGTCGTCGCCGAAACCCTGCCCGCCGCCCCGCAGGCCGTTTTGTCCGGGCCGACCTTCGCCATCGAGGTTGCCCAGGAAATTCCCTCCGCCGTGACCCTGGCATCCGACGACGGCAAGCTGGCGGAACAGTTCATTCAGGCCATCGGCACGCCGCGCTTCCGGCCCTATCGTTCGGAAGACCCGATCGGCGCCGAGGTCGGCGGAGCGGTGAAGAACATCCTGGCCATCGCCTGCGGCATCGTGCAGGGCCGGGGCATGGGCGACAACACGCGCGCCGCCCTGATCACCCGGGGCCTGGCCGAAATCGTGCGCCTCGGCCTGGCCAAGGGGGCGCAGGCGGAAACCCTGATGGGCCTGTGCGGCATCGGCGACCTGACCTTGACCTGCAACGCCCTGCAGTCGCGTAATTTTTCCCTGGGCGTGGCGCTCGGCCAGGGGCGGCCGCTGGCCGATATTCTGGGCGAACGCAAGGCCGTGACCGAGGGCGTGTTTTCCGCCCGCGCGGTGATCGAACTGGCCGGGCGGCTTGGCGTCGACATGCCGATCTGCACCGCCGTCAACGCCATCGTCAATCACGGCAAGGACATCGACCGCATGATCGAAAGCCTGCTTGCCCGCCCATTCACCAAGGAATTGTGAGCCCCCTGCCCCCTGCCCCTGCCCCCTGCCCCTGCCCCCTGCCCCAAGAAACGTCAGCCAAAAGGATCGTCCCATGCATTACATCGTGTTCGCCATCGACAAGCCCGGCCATGTCGATATGCGTCAGAGCATCCGCCCGGATCACTTGGAATACCTGAAGTCCCAGAAGGACATCCTCGTCACCGCCGGGCCCATGCAGTCCGACGACGGCGAGGCCATGATCGGCAGCATGCTGGTGATCGACGTGGCGGACCGCGCCGCCGCCGAGGCCTTCGCCAAGGGCGACCCCTATGCCAAGGCAGGCCTGTTCGAAAGCACGGTCATCAAGCGCTGGAAGCGCACCATCCCCGCCGAATAACGCGACCGAGACCCGACCCGAGAGCATCATGACCGAACACGCCCTCTGCCCATTGGACGATATCGCCGACGGCGGCTCGGCCGGGTTCGAGATCGCCGGCAAACTGGTCATGGCGATCCGCCAGGGCGATACGGTCTTCGCCTATGTCAATTCCTGCCCCCATGTCGGCACGCCGCTGGACATGTGGCCGGGGCGGTTTCTGACCCGGGACGGGGAATACATCCTCTGCGCCACGCATGGTGCCTTGTTCCGCATCGAAGACGGCCATTGCGTCGCCGGCCCCTGCGTCGGACGCGGCCTGACGCCGATTGACGCGCGTGTCGTGAACGGCGTTGTAAATATTTTCAATATCGATTGACGCCCTTGTAAATAAAGAAAAATTTCCGCCACGCACTTGCGCGATCCCTAATTTTTCCCTATCCAACGAATCGCCCAACCGACTTCCGGGGCGCTATACCTTGTTCTCGGGCGAGATTTCGCCATACCATTCGAGACCGCAGGGGGAAACCCGGGAGGAACAATCCCGGCTCCGGGGAAACGGCACACGGCACGGCCGGCGCAATCAAGCTCAAGCAACCGCCGGCCGACGCAGGGAGCAAGATCGGGCGGGACGCAGACCAGCCCCGCGCCAAAAAAGCGGCGCTTGCCGCGCGCAATATTGGGAGGTTTCTACCGTCATGTCTGAAGATCAATTGTTTCCGGTACCCGACGCCGTTGCCAAGGCGTCGCTGTGCACCAACGACCAATACCTGGAAATGTACAAGCAATCCGTCGACGACCCGGACGCCTTCTGGGGCGAGCAGGGCAAGCGTCTGGATTGGATCAAGCCCTACACCAAGGTCAAGAACGTCAGCTACGACTACGGCAACGTCTCCATCAAGTGGTACGAAGACGGCAGCCTGAATGCCTCGGTCAACTGCATCGACCGGCACTTGGCCACGCGCGGCGACCAGGTCGCCATCATCTGGGAAGGCGACGACCCCAAGGACGACGCCAAGATCACCTATAAGGAACTGCACGAACACGTCTGCCGCCTGGCCAACGCCATGAAGGCGCGCGGCATCAAAAAGGGCGACGTGGTCACCATCTACATGCCCATGGTGCCGGAAGCGGCCTATGCCATGCTGGCCTGCACGCGCATCGGCGCCATCCATTCCATCGTGTTCGGCGGGTTTTCGCCGGACGCGCTCGCGGGCCGCATCGAGGATTGCAAATCCAACTGCGTCATCACCGCCGACGAAGGCATCCGCGGCGGCCGGCCGATCCCGCTCAAGGTCAACACGGATGCCGCCATCGAAAAATGCGGCGGCGTCGACACGGTGTTCGTGGTCAAGCGCACGGGTGCGGACATCAACTGGGTCGAGGGCCGCGACGTGTGGTACGAGGAGGCGACCGCCGCCGCCGAGGCCGATTGCGCGCCCGAGGAAATGAACGCGGAAGACCCGATGTTCATCCTCTATACCTCGGGCTCGACCGGCAAGCCCAAGGGCGTGCTGCACACCACCGGCGGCTACATGGTCTATGCCTCGATCACCCATCAATACGTGTTCGATTATCACGACGGGGAAATTTACTGGTGCACGGCCGACGTCGGCTGGGTCACGGGCCACAGCTATATCGTCTATGGCCCGTTGGCCAACGGGGCGACCACGCTGATGTTCGAAGGCGTGCCCAACTACCCGTCCATGTCCCGCTTCTGGGAAGTCTGCGACAAGCATCAGGTCAACATCTTCTACACGGCCCCGACGGCGATCCGCGCCCTGATGCGCGACGGCGACGGCCCGGTCAAGAAGACCTCGCGCTCATCGATCCGCCTGCTGGGCTCGGTCGGGGAGCCGATCAACCCGGAAGCCTGGCTGTGGTATTACAACGTGGTCGGCGACGGCCGCTGCCCCATCGTCGATACCTGGTGGCAGACGGAAACCGGCGGCATCATGATTACCCCGCTGCCGGGTGCGACGGCGCTGAAGCCGGGGTCGGCGACGCGGCCCTTCTTCGGCGTCCAGCCGCAGATCGTCGATGCCGACGGCAACCCGCTCGAAGGGGCGACCGAAGGCAATCTCTGCATCATCGAAAGCTGGCCGGGCCAGATGCGCAGCGTCTACGGCGACCACAAGCGGTTCGAAGACACCTACTTCGCCACCTACAAGGGCAAGTACTTCACCGGTGACGGCTGCCGCCGCGACGCGGACGGATATTACTGGATCACCGGCCGCGTCGACGACGTCATCAACGTGTCCGGCCACCGCATGGGGACGGCCGAGGTCGAAAGCGCGCTCGTCGCCCATCCCAAGGTCGCCGAGGCCGCCGTCGTGGGCGCACCCCACGACATCAAGGGTCAGGGCATCTACGCCTATGTCACGCTCAACGCCGGCGAGACGCCGTCGGACGAGTTGAAGAAAGAACTGGTGCAATGGGTGCGCAAGGAAATCGGACCCATCGCCAGCCCCGACTGGCTGCAATGGGCACCGGGCCTGCCCAAGACGCGGTCGGGCAAGATCATGCGCCGCATCCTGCGCAAGATCGGCGAGGACGATTTCTCCAACCTGGGTGATACCTCGACCCTGGCCGACCCGGCCGTGGTGGATGATCTGGTCAACAACCGCCAGAACAGAATTCACTAAGCACCGATTACCATCCGAACAAGAAAGGCGGGGCCGTTTGGTCCCGCCTTTTTTCTGCGTCGGGCCGGGTTGGGCTTCTCAGGTCCAGGCAGCCAGCGTAGAAAAGAACAGCGGCGCCCGGCCGCTATGAACAAGGGAGGCATCTATGGCCCGCATCGCGATCGGCGGTTTCCTGCATGAAACGCACTGCTTCGTGCCCATGCGAACCGACTATGACTATTACGCCCGGGGCGGCGAGTTCCCGCCGTTGGCACGGCGCGCGCAAATCATCGAGCGTACCAAAGGCGGGTCGTTCGGCATGTCAGGCTTTCTCGACACCATCGACCCGTCCCATGAGCTTGTCCCCCTGATCTGGGGCCATGCCGGTGCCGGCGGCTATATCACCGACGATTGCTTCGAGCGCATTGTCGGCGAACTGGTCGGCATGCTGTCCCAAGCCATGCCCGTGGATGCGGTGTATCTAGACCTGCACGGCGCCATGTGTTCGGAAACGTTCCCCGACGCGGAAGGCGAGGTGCTCCGCCGCGTGCGGGCCTGCATCGGCCCGGACGTGCCGCTTGTCATCTCACTCGACTATCACGTCAACCTGACGCAGCAGATGGTCGACAATATCGACGGCGTCGCCATCTATCTGACCTACCCGCACATCGACCGCCAGCATACCGGCGCGCGGTCGGCGCGGATCCTGATGCGCGTGCTTGAGGAAGGCATCCCCCGGGGCAAGGCCCTGCGTCGCATTCCGTTTCTGCTGCCGCTGAATTTCCAATGCACCCTGATCGAGCCGACCAAGGCGATCATCGAGGCCTCCGTTGCCGCCGAGGGCGGCGACATTCTGAACCTGTGTTATGCCGCCGGTTTCCCGCCGTCCGATCTTGACGAATGCGGCCCTGCCATCGTCTGCCATGCCCGCACCCAGGAGGCCGCCGACCGCGCCGCCGACATGCTGGAGGCCATGGTGATGGACCGAGAAGCGGATTTCGCCGAACCCCTGATGACACCAGACGAAGCTGTGACCAAGGCCATGGAATTGGCGCAAACAGCATCGGCGCCCATCATCATCGCCGACACCCAGGACAATCCCGGCGCCGGCGGGACCTGCGACACCACGGGCATGCTGGCGGCCCTGGTGCGACACGATGCCCAGGGGGCCGCCATGTGCGTGATGTGGGATCCGGAGGCAGCCAAGGCCGCGACCGAAGCCGGGGTCGGCGCGACCGTGACCCTGGATCTGGGCGGCAAACATTCGATACCGGGTGACAAGCCGTTCCACGGCACCTTCGAGGTCGCGGCGTTGAGCGACGGCCGGTTCACGACCACGGGGCGGAGCATCCCCGGCCGCCGCATTGACATCGGCCCGGCCGCGGTCCTCAAGATCGGCGGCGTGTCTGTAGTGACCACCAGCAAGCGCATGCAGGCCTACGATCAGGACATCTTCAAACACATCGGCATCGAGCCCACGGAGCAGAAAATCCTGGTTCTGAAAAGCACCTGCCACTTCCGCGCCGATTTCGACCCTATCGCTGCCGCAACCCTGGTTGCCGTGGCCCCAGGGGCGCATATCGTCGACCCCAGGGAATATCCCTACCGGCATCTGCGCGCGGGCGTTCGTCTGGTCCCCCTGGGGCCTGCGTTCGTGCCCTCACCGGCGTAAGGCCGCCCGGCAAGGGGGGCACCAATCACTGAAACAAGAAAGGCGGGACCGTGATCAGGTCCCGCCTTTTTTTGTCTGATCAATCGGCCCGCGCCTATTCGGCCGCAACCATGGTCCGGACCAGAAGCAGCAGGTCCTTGGCGTTATCGAACTGCTTTTCCTTGCAGCGCTGTTTCGCCAGCTCCATGACTTTCAGCAGGATTTCCTCGGACTTGCCTTCGACGGCTGGATTCTCGTCAACTGCTTGGGCCGTGTCCGTCATCACCTGAAGGCATTGCTTTTCATCCCGGATCTCTTGCGCGGATGCAGGTGATGAAACCGCCACACCCAAGGCAATCGCCGTAAAGGCCACTGCCATAAGACCGAGCCGGCCATTGAAATTAGACATTTCAAACCTCCGTTGGTTGGTTGATCGAACATGGGCCGTCCAGGCACGAAAAATTTCCCTGCCGAGTTGACATGGAAAAATGCGGCTTAGGTTTGTGCTGTTTCACCGGACGCAGCCTGTCCGCGCGTTGGCGGCGCTCGTAAGGCACTGCCTTTTTCAGTCGCTTCTAATATACCAGAACGGCGGATACGCCGCTACTGGACAAACAGATTACCGAGTGCCGCACGCCCCTTGCTTACGCCATGCGCAGGCCCGCTTTTTTCAGCGGGAAATCGCGGATGCGTTTACCCGTAGCGGCGAAGATGGCGTTAAGCACGGCAGGGGCCGCGACCGCAATCGTCGGCTCGCCGACCCCGCCCCAGAACCCGCCTGACGGCATGACCAGGGCTTCGACCTTGGGCATGTCCTTCATGCGCATGACGTCGTAGGTATCGAAGTTCTGTTGTTCGACCCGACCGTCTTTCACGGTGCATTCACCCATCAACATGGCCGACAGGCCATAGACGAAGGACCCTTCGACCTGGGCCGCGATCTGCTGCGGGTTGACGGCATGGCCGGAATCCGTGGCCGCGACGATGCGGTGGATCTTCACCGTACCGTCGGGCGTGACCGAAACTTCGGCACAGGCGGCGACATAGCTGGCGAAGGCCGTACAATGGGCGAGGCCCCGGAACACGCCCTTGGCCTCCGGGGTGCCCCAGCCGGCCTTATCCGCCACGGCCTGCAGAACGGCCCGGCTTTTCGGATGGTCCTGCATGTATTTCAAGCGGAACGTAAGCGGGTCCTGGCCCGCGATATGAGCCAGTTCGTCCATGAAGCATTCCAGGTAGATGACGTTCTGGTTGGCGTTGACTCCGCGCCAGAAGCCCGGGCGCAGGTGCGGGTTGCGCATGGCGTGATCGACCTTGAGGGCGGGGAAACCATAGCTGATGGCGTGGTCGCCCTTAGGCCCCAGGCACTGGAAGGTGACCGGATCCATCCCGCCCTTGAGCCGCCCCGGCATGATGCCGGCCAGGATCGACTGCCCGGATATGCGCACGCGCAGCCCCGTTATCTCGCCCTTGTCGTCGAGCCCGGCCGTCATCCGGCATTGGGTGATCGGGTGGTAGGCGCCGTGGGTCATGTCCTCTTCCCGGGTCCACAGCAGTTTCACCGGCGTGCCCGGCATCTGCTTGGCGATCAGGACCGCCTGGCGCAGGTAGTCATGAACCGGGCCGGCACCCCGCCGCCCGAAACCGCCGCCCAGCAGCGTCTTGTAAACATCGCATTTGTCGGCGGGCAGGCCCGCCGCCTCAGCCGTGGCGTCGAGCGCCGATTCCCCGTTCTGGGTCGGACACCAGACCTCGCAGCGGTCCGCCGTCCACAAGGCCGTGGCGTTCATAGGCTCCATGGTCGCGTGGTGCTGGAACGGGTAGGAATAGGTCGCCTGCACCTGCTTGACCGAGCCGGCGATGGCCGCGTCGACGTCGCCGACCTCGTTGGCGACGAAGGCGTCCTTGGCATCCAGGCCCTCGGCGACCATGGCCGCGATGTCGGCGCTGTCGACCTTGGCGTGGGGGCCGTCGTCCCATTCGATGGGCAGGGCGTCGATCGCCGTCTTGGCCTGCCACCATTTGTCGGCGATCACGGCGACGGCGTCATCACCGACGGCCACCACCTTCTTAACCCCGGGCATGCCCATCACCTTCGATGCATCGAAGGATTTCAGCCTGGCCCCCAACAGGGGGTATTGACGGATCGCCGCGTTGAGCATTCCGGGCAGCTTCAGGTCCGTGCCGTAAACCTGCTTGCCCGTCAGCTTGTCGGCGGTGTCGAGACGCTTGAGCGGTTTCCCCGCGATGGTCCAATCCTTGGGGTCCTTCAGGGCGACGGTCTCTGGCACCGGCAGCTTGGCGGCGGCCTCGGCAACCTTACCGTAGGTCGTCGTGCGGCCCGTGGCGCCGTGGGTGATGACGCCCTTGGCGGTGGTGCAGTCGCCAGCGGCGACACCCCAGGCATTCGCCGCCGCCGTCACCAGCATCAGGCGCGCGGCGCCGCCGCCTTCGCGCACGTAATCGTGGGACCCCCGGATGCCCCGGCTGCCGCCCGTTGCGAAGCTTTTCCACACCTTGCCGCGCGCAAGGTTGGTGCCCGGCGTGGGATATTCCGTGGTCACACGGGCCCAGTCGCAATCCAGTTCCTCCGCGACCAATTGGGCAAGCCCCGTCAAAGTGCCCTGCCCCATTTCCGAGCGCGCGATGCGAATGACCACAGTCTCATCCGGCTGCACCACGACCCAGGCGTTGATCTCGTCCCTCTGTCCGGCCCCGGCCAGGGCGGTCCCGCCGCCACTGCCCAAGGGCACGCGGAAGCCCAGGATCAGGCCGGCGGCCCCAGCCCCCGCCATGAAGGTGCGCCGCGAAACGTTCATCGATATCGTCATGTCCGTTCCTCCCCTTACGCTTTCTGGCCGGCGGCCTGATGGATGCCGGCGCGTACGCGCTGATAGGTGCCGCAGCGGCAGATGTTGGACATCTCGGCGTCGATGTCGGCGTCCGAAGGCTTGGGGTTTTTCGCGAGCAGCGCCGCCGCCGCCATGATCATGCCGGTCTGACAGTAGCCGCATTGCGGCACGTCGAGATCCAACCAGGCCTTCTGCACCGGATGGCTGCCATCCGGCGACAGGCCTTCGATGGTGACGATCTTGTCCGTGGCCGCGACGGCCTCCAGCGGCAGGGCGCAGGCGCGCACGGCCTCGCCGTTTACATGGACGGTGCAGGCGCCGCAGGCAGCGATGCCGCAGCCGTATTTCGCACCCGTCAGGTCCAGGTATTCGCGCAACACCCACAACAGGGGCGTGGCGCCATCGACATCGACCGTGACGGCCTTACCGTTGACGTTGATGTTCGCCATGGGGCGATCCTCCGCAATTTGAAGATGAGATTGCGGTGATGTTCCGCCCGCGCGGATGAAATGTCTAATCACATTGTGATGACACGAAAGCCCGGTGATCAGCTTTCGTAGCGCGTGTTGCCGCGGCGGTTGGTGTCGATGGGGAGATCCATCAACAGCGGCTGATGGGCGCGCTGTGAGCAGTTCTTGCGCGGACACAGGTGGCAATTGATGCCGATGGGCGCGAACAGCTCATCATCTCGGCTGTTGAAGGGGGCGGCATAGGCCAGGCGATGGGCGTGTTTCAACTCGCAACCCAGGGACAGAGCCAGGCGGCGATCTTGGGTGTCGCGCGAGAACACGGGCCGTTCGGTCGTGCGCGACATGGTGAAGAATCGTTCCCCATCCGGCAATTCCACGAACTGCGGGACAATAACGCCCGGCGTGCGGAACGAGGTATGGATGTTCCACACCGGGCAGGCGCCACCGTAATCGGCGATGTTGAAGGACGTCGAATTGAACCGCTTAGTCACGTTGCCCGCCTTGTCAACGCGCAGGAAGAAGAACGGCACCCCCTTGGCCCCGTCGCGTTGCAACGTCGTCAGGCGATGGCAAACCTGTTCGAACGACACGCCGAAGGCGGCCGCCAGGCGGTCGACGTCATAGCGGGTTTCCTCCGCCGCCTCGAAAAACGGGCCGTAGGGCATGAGGAAGGCGGCCGCGAAATAGTTGGCAAGTTCGACATGGCAGCGCGCCACGGCGGTTTCGGAGCTGAGGGCGCTGCCGTCCGTGAGCTTTGCCAAAATCCCCGGCAGTTCGACCAGACAGAGCACATGGGCCAACTGGAACACCCGGTTCTGATGATCCAGGGCTTCCGACAGACGAACGATCGACGTCGCCTCGTCGTGGATGCGAAGCGCCTGTCCCATGTCCTCGATGGAGGCGATCCGCACTTCCAACCCGTGCACGCGCATCAACCGGCCCTTCAACACGGCATAAACGTTATCGACCTCGCAAGGCGTGGCGGCACGCAGGCGTTCCGCCGCCGCCTCCAGGTCGGGGAAGTGGTTGGAATGGTCACGGAAAAAATCATGGATGATGCGCTCCGGCGTCGACGACAGCAGGTCCGCCGGCATCCCCTCGCTGCCCAGCCGCATCATGTTCTCAAGCGCGTTTCGGTGATTGCGGTAGAGATGCAGGAAATGATCGACCAGCCGGGGCGCGTGGTCGATGGCGGCCCGCAGTTCCTGCAGGTCGGGCTGGTCGCCGCCGAACAGCGGGTCCTGCAGCATGTTGCGCAGATCGGCCAGCTGGGTCGAACTTTCGTCTTGGATCAGGTCGCGCCAGTCAACGCCATAGGCGTCGGACAAGGACATCAGCATGGTCACGGACAGCGAGCGCTGATTGTTTTCCAGCAGGTTCACATAAGCGGTCGAAACGCCCAGCGCCGACGCCATTTCCGCCTGGGTCTGACCGTGCTCGCGGCGCAACTGGCGCAACCGCGGCCCGACCAGGGTTTTGCGCATGCGCATGACCGTGTTCCGCTTTTAACTCAGATATTAACAAATTTACATTTAACTAAGAATGTTGCCAATACAAATAACACATAAACCCGATAAATCGTGATTTCGTGGTATACCAAGCGTAGGGTCTCGCCTGAAACATCGTCCTCTTGCAGGGGCGACGGTGGAAAGCAAAGACATCTGAGGAGACCCCACATGGCACATAACATTCTCATTCTTGGCGCTTCCTACGGCTCCCTGCTGGGCACCAAACTGTTGATGGCCGGCCACAACGCAACCCTGGTCTGCCGCGAGGAAACGGCCAAACTGATCAATGAAAAAGGCACGGAAGTCCGCATCCGCCTGAAGGGCGAGGACACGCACCGCACCTTCCGCTCCAAGGACCTGCCCGGCCGCCTTGACGCCCAGACGCCGGAAAACGTCGCCGCCGGGGCCTATGACCTGGTCGGCCTGGCCATGCAGGAGCCGCAGTATTCCGCCCATTCGCTGCGCACCCTCTTGATCCGCATCGCCGACGCTGGCATTCCCTGTCTTTCGATCATGAACATGCCGCCGCTGCCGTTCCTCAAACGCATTCCCGGCCTGGACACGGGCAAGCTGGAAACCGCCTATACCAACCCCCGGGTCTGGGACCGTTTCGAGCCCGACTTGATGACGCTGTGCAGCCCCGATCCCCAAGCCTTCCGCCCGCCGGAAGAAGGGGCGAATGTCTTGCACGTGGGCCTGCCGACCAACTTCAAGGCCGCGCGCTTCGGCGACCGCGACGCCAACAAGCTGCTCGACCGCCTGGACGCGGACATCGCCGCCGTGCGGGTCGGCCGGTCGGACGTACCGGTCAAGTTGAAAGCCTTTGATTCGATTTTCGTGCCGCTTGCGAAATGGTCAATGCTGCTGACCGGAAATTACCGCTGCGTGACGCGGGACGATGTCCGCCCAATCCGCGATGCGGTGCACGAAAACCTGGGCAAGTCGCGTATGATCTACCAACACGTGGACGCCATCGCCCGCAACCTGGGCGCCGATCCGGCCGACGCCGTGCCGTTCGAAAAATACGCCAATGCGGCGGAAAACTTGGCAAAGCCGTCGTCCGTGGCCCGCGCCGTGGCCGCCGGATCACCGGTGATCGAACGGGTCGATAGGCTGGTTCAGCTGATCGGCCGCTCGCTCGGCATGGCCAATCCCGAAATCGACGAAATCGTCGCCACGGTGGACGCGCGCCTGGCCCGGAATCAGCGCCAGTCCGCCTGACTGGCCCGCGCCCGGGACGGCGTTTACGCCACATTCGTTTCCTTCCTCCTTGCATGGGCGGAACCTTCGGGTTCCGCCCCCTTTTTTTGCATCTGGCCGGGCACGACGACGCCGATTGCCTGGCATTTATTGATTTCCAGGGCCGGATCGCGCATCGTCCGGGACCGCCCGGCGCCGCCGCCGGGCCCATCAACCTACAGAAAACACTCAAAGGGACGGAACATGACGAAAGACGCCATCGCCGACCTGCTGGACCCCACGGTCCTGCAGGTCGGAATCAACCTGGGTAACATCCTTCTGGTCACCGGCAAAAAGGCCAACGGCGACCCCGAGGGCATCGCCCCCGACATGGCCGCGGCCATCGCCGAAAAGCTGGGCATCAAGGTGAAATTCAACACCTTCGCCACGCCGGGCGAGGTCGCCGACGCCGCCGAGCGGGGCGAATGGGACATCGGCCTGATCGCCATCGAACCCAAACGGGCCGAGGTCATCGATTTCTGCAATGCCTATGTGCAGATCGAGGCGACCTATCTGGTCCCCGATGCCTCGCCTTTCCAGAAGGTCGAGGACGTGGACGCACCCGGCGTGAAGATCGCCGTCTCCGAACGGGCGGCCTATGACCTTTATCTTTCGCGTACTTTGAAGAACGCCGAACTGCATCGCGCCAAGGGCCTGCCCGGCGCCTTCGAGCTGTTCAAGCGGGAAAAGCTGGACGCCCTGGCTGGGCTGGTCCCGGCCTTGCGCGACAACGCCAAGGACATGCCGGGCACGCGGTTGCTGCCGGGCCGCTACACGGCGGTCAAACAGGCCATCGGCACCCGCCATGGCAAGCCCGCCTTGAAGGCCGTTGTGCAGGCTTTCATCGCCGAGGCGATCACGAGCGGTTTGGTGCAGAACCTGATCGACAAACACGGGGTGACCGGCAAACTGGCCGTCGCGACCGACGACTAAGCGGTGGGCCAGGGGGGCGTCAGGCCCCTCTGGCCATCTGCTTCACGCGCTGCAGATTTTTTTCGATGACGATGACCCGCTTCTGGTTGCCGGCGGCACGATAGATTTCCGACGCGCCGGAAAAGTATTTCTGCGCATCGGCGACCAGCTGCGGTGACGGTTGCCGCTTGGCCAGGGCGAAGCAGGCGGCTCCTAAGTTGTTCGCCGTCTGCGCCCACAACAGCGGCACCAATTCCTTCTTGCGCACGTCCAACGCCTGTTTGAAGGCATCGACCGCCTTGGCCGCCAGTTCCGGGCCCTGGGCCCGTTCGGCCAGGGCCAGCATGACCGTGCCGTAGCCGTTCATGGCCTCGGCCCAGCGCCCGGGATTCAGTTCCACGTCAAAGGCGGCCAGAGCACTTTCAAAGGCCTGGGCCGATTCCTTGAGCCGCGCCGGCGTGGTTTCCTTGTTGCCGATCTTGTACAGCACCATGGCCGTGTTGATCAGCGCGAGCGCGTATTCGTTGGGGTAATTGTCGCGGCCGAGGGCATCGGCGACCTCGCGGTAGGCCGCCGCTGCGGCGGCCAGGGCGTCCGGATCCGCATCCTGGGTCGATTTCATTTGCAGGCCATCGGCGAAATGGTTCTGCGCCAAGGCCCATTGCAGCAGGTCCTGCGACTTGTCGATCGTTTTGACCGCTTCCTGATAAGCCTTCAACCCCTTGGCCAGGTACTTCTTGGCGCCGACCCGGCACAAGGACAGGCAGACATTGCCATAGCAGGTCAGGCAGGACGCCAGATGCGGCGGTTCCAGATGCGGCGGGCTGTCCCAGACCTTCTCCAAATCCTTCATCTCGCCCTCAAGCACGCTCGCCAGTTTCTTGCGTGCCCCCCGGTGCACGGGCAACAGCGCGCCCATGGCCGACACCAGGATCAGTTTGTACAGATCGCGCGGCATGGGGATCGGCAGGGTCAGGTGATCAAGCGGCCCGAACGTGCTGGCCGCCCCTTCGGCCGCCCCCACGGGCAGAAAGCGCAGTTCGACCGCTGTGCCGAGGTCGACCGTGGCCCCCCAGACCAAAAGGTCCGCCTCTTCCTCGCGCAACCATTCCGCACCCGTGCGGACCCCTTCCTGCAGAGCGCTGAGCAGGGGGGCCTTGGGATTGAGCTTGATCGCCTGGGTCCGGCGGTAGACGGCGACGTCGGAAATGGCGCCGAAGATGTCGGCCAGGCTTTCGGTAATCTTGTCGCCGCCGGCACCGTCGATATCGGTCAGCACGATGCTGGCCGCCGAGCCCGACATTTCGGTCGGCACAAAGCCGCCGCCGACCCGTTTCCCTTTGCGGCGGGATTTCTTTTTGGCTTTGGTCCCGCCCAACCCAAACAGTGCCTTGAGAAGACCCATTTCTGAATTCTTTGTATTGCGGCGCGAACGTGCGGCGATCACCGGCGTCCGCGTCTCCGTCCTCGCCCGATCAGGGCATAGAATGTCCCACCGGCGCGCCAAGAGCAAGCCCCCGGCAGCCCGCGGGATCGTGGACGGTTCGGAAGCGGATCAAAAATCGATGCAGCGGCCGTTCTTTTCCCAATCACCGAAGCGGGTGGGGTCCGGGCGTGCGGCCTTGACACCGTCCGCACCCTCGGCGGTGGGTGCCTGGGAAGCGGCCTGGGGTGCCGGTTGCAGACGGGGGTCGATCTGTGTACGCCCGGCCGCGAGAAAGGCCCGCGCCCGTTCCAAGCGTTGAACGCGCTTGCTGTCGTTGTCGTCGGTCATGGCCGCAGTTTAGCGGGATCTCTGCCCGCCCGCCAAGGCCGTGGTTGAATCCCCTTGCCCGCCCCGCGCCACCCTGGCATGACCGGGGCATGAACCATGACAGCCCGGATGCCCGCGCGGCGGCCCTCGACCTGTTGCAGGGCGTGATTCGCCGCAAGCAGGCCCTCGACCAGCAAATGACCGGTGGTGCCTTCGCGGCGCTCGACCCGCGCGGGCGCGCTTTTGCCCATAATTTGGTCGCCACGACCTTGCGCCGCCGGGGCCAGATCGACACGCTGATTGCTTCCTGCCTGGAGAAGCCCCTGCCGGCAAGCGCCCGCACGGCCCAGGACATCCTGCGGCTGGGCGCCGCGCAACTGCTGTTCACGGGCACGGCCGACCATGCCGCCGTGGACACGGCCGTGGACCTGGCCCGCGCACGCGGCCAGGGACGCCTGGCCAAGCTGGTCAACGCGGTGCTGCGCCGCCTTCAGCGCGAGGCCGCCGCCGCCCTGGCCGGACAGGACGCGGCCCGGCTCAACACGCCGGACTGGCTGTGGCAGGCCTGGGAGGCCGCCTACGGCCCCGATATCTGCCGCGCCATCGCGGAAAGCCACCTGACCTCGGCCCCTCTCGACATCACGGTCAAGGACGATGCCGCGGACTGGGCCGAACGCCTGGGCGGCACGGCCTTGTCGGACCGCAACCTGCGCCTGACCGATGCGGCACCCGTGCCCGAACTGCCCGGATTTGCCGACGGTGCCTGGTGGGTACAGGACCGGGCAGCGGCCCTGCCCGTACGGTTGTTGGGCGATGTCGCGGGCCTGAGTATTCTCGACCTATGCGCCGCACCCGGCGGCAAGACGGCGCAATTGGCGGCGGCGGGTGCCCGGGTGACCGCCCTTGACCGCTCGGAAAAGCGCCTGGAAACCCTTGTCCGCAATCTGGACCGCCTGGCGCTTCAGGTGGAAACCGTGGCCGCCGACGCCCTTTCCTGGGACGCCCCCACCCGCTTCGACGCAATCCTGTTGGACGCCCCCTGTTCGGCCACGGGAACGATCCGCCGCCACCCGGACCTGCCCCATCTGAAGCGGCCAGAGGACACGGCCAAGCTGGCCGACCTGCAGGACCGCTTGCTGACCCGGGCGGCCGGATGGGTCCGCCCCGGCGGCGTGCTGGTTTTCGCGACCTGTTCCCTACAGCCCGAGGAAGGGCCCGAGCGCGTTCGGGCGTTCCTGAGCCGACAGGCCGACTTCAAGACCGAGCCGGCGACAGCCGGCGAATCGGGCGTCACACCGGACATGCTGTCGCCGGAAGGATGGTTGCGCACCCTGCCCTGCATGGCGGCGGAAATCGGCGGCATGGACGGGTTTTTCGCGGCCGTCCTGCGGCGTATCGCCTAGCGCCCCGTTCGGTGCTATTCATCCGCGGATGGTATTCCGGTTCGCCCGCGACGTGTTTTACCGCAGCGACATCTACAACAGGATGTTGCACCGCCACGGGACGGCCCAAATCCACGCCATTACCACCGATCCCCTGCCCGGTGACCCGGTGCGCGGCGCCGGAATCCTGAACGGCGAGATGATCCTGGCCGCGCGCAAACGCACCTTAGGGTCCTATCCTTTTGCCGCCGACCTGAAAAGCCGCCGCGCCGTGGCCGAGCTTTACGGATTTTCCTGGCTGCGCGATCTCGCCGCGCTCAGCGCGCCGGACGCCCGTGAGGCCGCCCAGGCCCTGATCCGCGACTGGCTGCGTCATCACGACCGCTGGGATGCCGTGACCTGGGCCCTCGATGTGGCTGGAACCCGAATTCTCGCCTGGCTTAATTATATCGATTTCATAACAGATGGGGCTGACAATGGTCTGCGCGCGGAAATGGCGGCCGCTGCGTCGGCTCAGTTGCGCCACCTTGCTGGCAGAAACCGTTCCGGAAACGAACATTCCGGACTTGATGAAAGTCCGTTCACGGCCGGGGCAGCCCTGATCGCCGGGGCTGTCAGCCTGCCGGGCCTGGATTCCCTGCTCGACACCGGCCTTGAACGGCTGCGGACCGCCATCGCCCGCGATATTCTGGCCGACGGTGGTCACCGGACGCGAACGCCGGAAACCGCCCTGCGCACCCTCACCCGGCTGGTCGCGGCGGCGCGCGCCCTCCGGGCCGGGCGTCGGCCGGTGCCCGATTTCCTGACCGACGCCCTGGCCAGGGTGGCCCCTGCGGTCAAGGCGACCGTACTGGGCGACGGGGGGCTGGCCGCTTTCAACGGCGGCAACAACGGCAGCGCACCCGCGGTAACGGCAATCCTGAGTGCGGCAGGCATGCGTGGCCCGGCGCCCACCAGCCTGCCTGATTGGGGGTATGAGCGCCTTCACGCCGGCACCACCACGGTGGTCGCCGATACGGGCTGTTACGGCGGCATCCACGCGGGGGCGCTCAGTTTTGAAATGTCGGCAGGCCGCCACCGCCTGGTCGTCAATTGCGGCGCCCACCCTGACGAGACCACGGAATGGGCGCGGGTGCTGCGCTCGACCGCCGCCCATTCGACACTTGCCGTTAACGACACGGACGCCCTGCCGACGGACGGGTCCTGCACGGCCGAGGTCGGCATGGCATTCCGCCGCAACGAGCGGGAAGGCAGCTCCCTCGTCCAATCGGCGCACGACGGCTACCGCCGGGCATTCGGCATTGTCCACAACCGCGACCTCTACCTGTCGGGGGCGGGCGACGATTTCCGGGGCAAGGATACCCTGGTCGGCGGTACCGGCGCCTTCACTTTGCGTTTTCATCTGCATCCGGAAACCGGGGCGTCGATGTTGGAAGGCGGCGACGCCGTGTTGTTGAAACTGCCCGGCGGCAAGGGGTGGCGCTTTCGCTGTTCAGGCGCCCGGCCGGCGCTGGAGGAAAGCGTTTATCTGGGCGATCCGGCCCGCCCCCGGCGCTGCGGGCAGATCGTCCTGCGCGGCGAACACCGAGGCCGCGAGACGGCGGTGCGCTGGTCGTTCCTGCGCGAAGGGGCCTAAACCTGCGGCCGCGCAAGTGGACCCGCGCGGAGGCTTCTGCTATCAGCGGTCAAACTTTATAACCCCGGCCCTTCGGGGTTCAGCGGACCCTTCATGGCCATGACCGACGACCATCCACATTCGACCTGGCTGCGTGACGTGACCGCGGTCGCGATCGGCCTGACCGTTCCCGTCATGGTGTCGGGGCGGGCGATACTACAGGGGATCGTGGCGGCGGCGTTGATCGCCGTCCTGATCGTTGCCTGGCGGGACCGCGCCATTTTTGCGCGGGCCGGCGCCGCCGTACGCTCACGTTTCGGCATGATCGTGCTGGCCGCCTTCGCCGGGATGGCAATCAGCATTCCGGGCTCGCTCGATCCTCTCAGATCTTTCGAAGCCTGGGCGCGGACGCTCGCCTACATCGGTGGATGCACCTTGTTTTGGGCGTTCCTGTCCGGGGACCCGCGTGCGCTTCGACAAACGACCCGTACCCTTGTCCTGTTTTCCCTGATCAGTGTGGGGATCATAATCATCGCGCAGTTGGGGTATCGAGAGCCCCTGAAATGGATCCGTGGCGAATTCCGCTTCATGCCGTCGACTTGGGCCTTCCACGCGCCAAAGGCCTATGCCGCACTGGGCGCCTGCGCCGCACCAGTCCTAGCCTGGGTGGCCGTGCGGGAAACCGGCGCCTGGCGGTGGGCCGCCCTGAGCGCCGCCCTTCTCCTAGTTTACATCGTCATCACCACGGCGAACAAATCAGCCCTTGGCGGTCTGCTGACCATGCTTTTGGTCGTCAGCTTCGCCCTTGCTACGCGCAAGAACCGAAAATGGCTTGCCGCCTGGGTGGTTTGGGCCGTGGCGACGACGGCCGCGGTTCTGTTGCTGGTCTATGAATTGCCGGACGAACCCTCGTCGACCGCCGTCTGGGACTGGGTGCCGCCACAACTGGTCGACACCCACCGTCAGCAGATATGGCACTTCACCGCGGGAAAGATCGCCGAGGCCCCCTGGACCGGATATGGGATCAACGTCATTAACCGCGTCGAAGGCGCCGGTGATATTCTGCCCGGTTATGAGGCCGAGGCCTTGCCGTCGCATCCGCACAATTGGATTCTTGAAATTCTGGGGGAAACCGGCCTGATCGGATTCATTCCGGTCTTTTTCGCCATCGCCTGGTCGGCCGCCCGCAGCTTTCGCCGCTATCTTTTATGGGCGGATCCGGCAGCGCTGGCCCAGCTTGGCCTGACCGCCGTCTTCTGGGGGTCGTCCCTGTTCAATTTCTCGATCTGGTCGTCCTGGTGGCTGATCGGATATTTCCTGCTGATGGCGGTCATCAGTGCCGGGACACGGCAGCGAACATAAGGTCCATCAACGCTGGCGCAGCCGCTCCTGACGGGGCGGGTAAAGGTCACTCGCCCAGGCCCCGATCAGGCGCGAGCGAAACCGCGTTTGCGCGGCGGGGGGCGCCCCATCCGGCAGGCTGTCATGAAGCGCGATGATCATCCCTTTGGGATGCACCGCCAACCAGTCTTCCAGTTCCGCCGGCCCATCGACGACCCCGAACGGGCGCGTCAAACGACCGAGAAAGTGGAACTGGCCGTGGTATTTGCCAAAGGTGACGAAGTCATACCCCTTGTCTTCATGGGCCTTGAGGGCTTTCGCGAAGGACCGGAAGTCGTGCGATTCCATCATCAACGGCCTGAAGGTCAGGTGAATGCCGATTATCATCGTCACGGATAACGCCGCGATTCCCACGGTCCGGGCCGCGGCCCCACCTTGAGCCCGGAAATACAACGCAACCGCGACCAGCACGACCGCCGCAAGGGGCCAGAGCTGCGCATCACCGACCGAGGTTGCCCAGGACGGCCTCAAATCGAAATGGAAAGCCCCGGCGATCACCCCCGCCGCCAAGACGAAGAACACCATCGGCAACCAGCGGTCGACGGGGCGCCAAAATCCGCTCGTCCCGGCCGATGCACCGCAGAGGGCCCGCGCCAGCAGCAACGCCAGGGCGGGAAACTCGGGCAAAAGATAATGCGGCTGCTTGCCACTGATCGCCGAGAACACCAGGAAGGCTGCGGCAAACCAGATCACGGCGAGGCGCGCGCCGCCGTCGGCGCGCATGACCGGCATCTCGACGCGGATGGCGCGCCACGCGGCCGGCCAGATCAGCCATGGCAGCACCATCGCCGGCAGGATGGCCGCGAACCACCAGAACGGGCGGCCATGGGCGAAGGAATCGACCATCCGTCCGGCCGACTGGCCCCACAGAATGGCGTCGCGGTAGGCATCGCCCCCGGCCGCCGCCGCCGGAAGCGCCCAGGCCAGCCCGATCGCCGCCCCAACCAGCACGGCGGCGCCAAGGCACGCATACCACCGGCCCCATCCGCCGCCCCAACCGAAACTCTGCGCCCAAAGCGGAGCCATCAGGGCCGCCGGCAGAAGATGAACCAGGATCGCCGGTCCCTTGCCGAGAACGCCGAGACCGACGGACAGCGCGAACAAGGAGAATCCCACAAACAGCCTGCCACGCGCCACAAACGCCAACCCGATCATGCCGGACACGGCAAAACAGGCGTGCAGCATGTCGAACATGGTCATGGAGGTGAACAGGGTCCAGAACAGGGCCCCCAGAGCCAGGGCCGCCGCCACGGCGCCGGCCTCGGCCCGATCCGGCCACAACAGACGCCCCAGCCGCCACGTCCCCAACAGAGCCGCAAGTCCGAACAAAGGCGCCACCAATCTTGGCCACCAGTCGTTGACGCCGAACAGGGCCCAACCCAGATGCATGCCCCAGAACAGAAGCGGCGGCTTGTGGCTGTAAGGCTCCCCGTTCAGATAGGGAACCAGGAAATCGCCGCGCTGCCACATTTCCCAGGCAACGGCGAGATAGCGGGTTTCATCGACCGGCAGAAGCGGGCGCACCGCAATCGCAACCGCAACCATCACCGCCCACAGAATGGTCAGGATCAGGACAAAGGGGGGCCGACGTACCGTCATGGGCCCCTGTTAACCGATCAGCCGGGGCAAACCAACGGCAAATTGCGTCGTCGCCGCCCCCGGCCCGTCCCTTGACAGCACTGCCGTTGCCGACTATTCCGCGTCGGCGGACATTGGGGGCGGGCATCCGGCCCGGCGGCGCATAACGGCACGGTCCAATTGCAGGGGAAATCAAGTGTTGCGGTTCGAGACCACGCTGGAGCGGCGCCTTCCCTTGATCCTCGCCATGATCTTCGTCGGCTGGGGCGCCTACATGATCGGCATGAAGTTCCGCCTGCTCCATTACGGGCTGGCGACGGACGATCTGTTCAACTACGTAAACGCGCTCTACAACACGAATTTTCAGGACAAATGGCTGTTTTCCGGTCGCTATGAACTTCTGCGCGGTCTGCCGTCGCTGCTGTTCAACCACTGGCAGCCGACCTTGCTGGTGCTCTGGCCCGTTGTCCATCTGGCCGGGGCCGAGGGACTGTTGGTGGTCCAGGCGCTGGCCCCCCTATGGGCCGCGGCCTTCCTTCTGAAGATTGCCGAGAGGTTCGGCCTGTCGGCCTTCGAACGCCTGTTCGTGGCCGTTGTCTGCCTGTTCCATCCGAACCTGATGGCCGCGGTGATGGACAGCATGTACGGCTTCCACGGCACCTGTCTGTTGCTGTATTTCGGCGCCCCGATGGCTTGGGCCGCCGTGACAGGGCGCTGGCGGCTCACGTTCGTGTTGCTGATCTTCTTCCTCAACATCCGTGAAAACGCAGCCCTTTACGTTGGCGGCGCCGCTGTCGGTTGGTTGCTCTTCACCAACCCCTATTTCGCCACCCGACGCGGCCTCGCGGCCGCCGTCCTGATCGCGGCCGCGACGTTCGTCGGCGGACTGATCGTGGCGCCTTGGCTTATGGGCGTTGTTCATGAGCACGCCAACCACGCCCGTGAAGTTCTGACGACGCCCAGCCGGATCGCTCTTGCCCTGAAGAACATGGACACGGACTGGCACAACCTGTTCCTCTGGCTGTGGCCGGGGCTGGCGGCACCGGGCGCGCTGCTGGCCATCGTGCCGGAGTCCGTCATTCTGATCCTGGCCCAGAAGAAGGCATCACACTGGTACGGCATGACGTTGGTGTTCGCCGGTGCGCTGGCCGTGGCCCAGGGGCTGCCGAAGGTACGCGCCTACGCCGACCGGAAGGGCCTGGCCAAGGCGCTGATGGTGCTGCTGACCCTGCACATGATCGCCATCGCAGTGGCCGGCCCCAAGGAAGTCTGGGGCCAGACACGCAAGCTGGTCACCCGCATCGGCTACCATGTGCCACCGGAATCCCGCCTCCAGGCACGGGCCGTCATCGACACCCGCTGCCGCGTGGCGGTCGAACTGCAGGCCATGTACGGGTTCGGCGATCTGCCCTACCTTCAGTACCCCCGTCAGGCCGCTCAATCGAAATATATCGTTGCCATCCCCAGCATGGCGTCCAGCCTGACAAAATGGGTGAACGCAACGAAAGGCGACCTTAAGCTGATTTACGAAGACAGCCATGTGGCGGTTTTCGAAAATCCGAATGTGCCCTGCGTGTGGCCACTTGATACGGCGGCCAAGGGCTAGCCCCCCCACCAACAGGTTTTAGGCAAGGGAGGACGTGCGTGGCTGCCCTGGACGACAAAACACCCGCCGCCGCGATCGAACGCAACATCGGCCTCCTCACCATCCTGATCATCGCGGGATGGGCTGTGTTCATGCTGATCGTCAAATTCCGCCTGGCCCACCACGGCCTCGCGACGGACGACCTCTACAACTACGCCAACGCCCTCTACAACACCAATTTCTGGGACAAATGGCTATATAACGCACGCTATGCGGTCGGCCGTGACCTGCCGTCATTGGCTTTCGACCATTGGCAGCCGACAACCCTCGTTCTATGGCCTGTCGTGCGTCTGTTCGGCCCCCATTCCCTGCTCGTGATCCAGGCCCTGGCGCCGATCTGGGCCTGTCTGTTCCTTATCAAAATCGGCTGCCATCTCGGGCTGAATGCGTTCGACCGCCTGTTCACGGTGATCATCTGCCTGTTCAGCCCCTACATGATGCTGGCCGTGATGGATTCCATCGAAGGGTTCCACGCCACCAGCCTGCTGCTCCTGTTCGGCGCACCTCTCGCCTGGGCCGCCGTTATGGGACGGTGGACACTGGCCCTCGTGCTGTTGTTGTTCTTTCTTAACGTGCGCGAGAACGCCGCACTTTATGTTTTAGGCGCGGTGATCGGCCATTGGATCCTGGGGAACGGATACTTCGACGGACGCAGGCGCGCACTCGCCGCCCTGCTGATCGCGGCCCTGGTTTTCTGGATCGGCATCAAGGGGGCCCCGATGCTGGCCGGGGTCGACAATTTCCACTTCAGCAAGGTCGGGCACGCGGTCGGCACGTCGGAAATCCTCAAGTTCAATATTGCAGCCATCGACAAGGATTGGGCCGCTTATCTGCTCGGCCTGTGGCCGGCGATTTTCGCGCCTGGCGCACTGATCACCGTGATCCCGGAAGCGATCGTACTTCTGATCGCCGACAAAAAGATCGTAAACTGGTACGGCATGTCGCTGGTGTTTGCGGGGGCACTGGCGGCGACATTCGGTATTGCCTGGATCCGTCGCACGTTGCCGGCCGGCATCTGGGGCCGGACGCTGACAGCGGTGTTCGCAGTGCATATGGCCGCTCTGGCGATGACCAGTCCGGTCAATGTGTGGGAAAAGACCGGTACGATTATCGAACGTTATGGCTATGTAGTTCCTGAGGCATCCCTGGCCGCCGCACGAGCCAAAATTGACCCGCAATGCGGAACGTCCGTGTTCTTCCAGGCAATGAAAGGGTTCGGCGATCTGCCGCAGCTTTTGTACCCGCACCCGACGCAGGCCGCGCAAGCACGCTATATAATCGTGAGCAAGCGCGAACCGCTGGGCCTAAACCACAATCGCTTACAGGTAGAGTTTGTGGCAGACGTCAAAAACAGCCTGATCCTTCTGCATGAAGATCCATTTTTGAGAGTGTATGAACGGACGGACGCCCCGTGCGTTCCCGGGTTCTCACCGAAAGCCGGTTAACGGTCGCAATCGTTCTGGCAGAAATCGGTTTTCTTTTTGTAAAGCGTCTCGAACAGGTTTTCGTTTCGCGCATATATGTCGGCGAAATCTTCCGTAAAGATATTGCCGTCCAAAACATGCTTGGAACACGTGACCTCGATGGTTCCCACAGGATCGACGCGGATATTTTCCAAGGAACGATTGCATGTGCCATAGGGCTTATTCGAGCGATCTTCGTTGAATTCCGTCGATGTCAGACGGTCGCCCAGAATTGCGCGCAGCCGCTTAACGACGGCGAAGAACCGGCCTCTTTCCATGCGATGGAACGGGTTCACCGTGTTGCGCATGCGCGGCAGGAGATGCCAGAACCAGAACGTGTCGAACAGCTCGTCGTTCTCACGCACGAAGATTTCGGCCTCGTCGGCATTCTCCTCGAACGCCGTCCAATTGATGTTAACCACCGGCTTATTGACGCCGCGCTCATCCTTCAGCGCCTTCAGCTTGCGCAAATTCTTGAGCACCCGATCCAGATCGTTGACCTCGCGGATCTTCTTATAAAGCTCGGGCGTCGCGGCATCGATGGAAACCGCCATTCGGTCGACACCACAGGTAACCATGGCCTCCATCATCTCATCCGTCAGAATGGCCCCATTCGAGACAAAGTGGATGTAGGGAACCTTGTAGCGAGCTGCAACACGGATAAAGTCGGCCAAGTGCTTGTTCATTGTCGGCTCCCAAGCACATGACAGCGCAAGCGAGTGTGCATACGGGAACAAGTTCTCGGCGGTCTTTTCAAAATCCGCCAATGACATCAACTGAGTCCGGTGGCCCGTAAGGTCCAGCGTGTAGCAATACTGACAGCGATGGTTACAGGCGGACACGGTATCAATGCGCACCGAGAGGTAGCGCTCACCCTTTTTCCGCCGCTCCATCAATTTGTAGTGTTCGGGCACGGAAAGCAGGCCGTTCTTGACTCTCGACAAGGCGTGATAGGTCGAATCAGGAAGGACTTTACGTGCGAACTGCTTAATCAGCATCGGCGTTCCGCTAAGTTACAAGGGCATCCGCATACAGCATGCCTGAAGGCCGTATATAGAGGCAGACCTTGGCGCATTCAACCACAACCTCCGAAGTGAGGATCTCCGCGCACGGCTTTCCGGCCCCCAAAGAGCCGTCATAAACGTGCGAGGGGGCGGTCACCCGCGTCGCAAAATCTATCGAGATTACAGTATGAAAAGACGACACTCTCAGTACCTCCAAGGCATGCACGCAGATTGACGTTCATGCCTTGAACATAGTATGTTCAGGGCATGAACAGAGGCTCTTATGGCAAACGGTAAATTCGACGCGCAAAATCACAACCAAATGATTGAGACGACTCTCGATCTTTTGGATGCGGTGGCCGAAGATGAAACGATTTCGCAGCGCGGTCTTGCCGAACGGTTGGGCGTCGCCTTAGGGCTGACAAATGCCGTTCTCAAGCGTTGCGTCAAAAAAGGCTTGCTCAAAATCAGTCAGGTTCCCGCGAGACGCTACGCTTATTATTTGACGCCGCAGGGATTCGCCGAGAAAAGCCGCCTGACAGCCGAATACTTGAGCCATTCTCTGAATTTCTACCGCACCGCACGCCATGAGTACGCTGAGATTTTCCGGTTCTGCGCAACCCGCAACTGGCGACGGGTCGTCATCGTCGGCGCGACGGACCTTGCTGAAATTGCCTCCCTGGCCATTGTCGGCACCGATGTCAGCATCGTCGGCATCCTCGATCCCGGCCGAAACGAGGCCACTTTCTGCGACATTCCCGTGTATCAGACGCTTGAGGCCATTCAATCATCGCAGCGCCCTGATGCAATCATCATCGCCGACATGACCGACCCTCAGCAGACCCGCGACCGGTTGATCGCACTGCTGCCGGAAGATTGTGTTCTGACCCCCAAGTTTATGCGCGTGAGCGGAATGTCGGCGCATCAAATTCCCGGAGCGAACGTTCAATGAATTGGTATGTCGTCTATACCCAGCCGCACAAAGAACAGATCGCCTTCCAAAATCTGCAAAAACAGGGGTTCGACACCTATCTACCACGCTATCAGAAACGCTGCCGGCACGCGCGCCGCGTCTATACGGTCATGTCGCCGCTGTTTCCCCGCTATCTGTTCGTGCACATGAACCCGGCGACCCAACGATGGCGTTCGATCAACGGCACCTTGGGGGTCAGCTATCTTCTCAGTGACGGCCCCGACCCGATCTCTATCCCTGACGGGATCGTGGACACGATCCGCAACCAAGAGCAGGAGGGCATCGTCCAGGTCATGCCGCCGGCTTTCGTCAAAGGGCAAAAAATCTGCGTCACAAACGGGCCGTTCGCCGAACTCGAAGGCCTATTCGAATGTGTTGACGACGACCAACGCGTCGTCCTTCTGCTGGAATTCATGGGCCGGGTCGTGCGCACACGCCTGCCTGGTCACGCCGTCACCGCGGCCTGATTTTCAGCACCCTCGGCGGCCATTCGGCCGCGCACTGCCTTAAGCGCAGTCTGGGTGTCCCGCTTCACCCGGACTGCGGTAGCATGCCCGGATTCTTGCGCCGGGCCGGGAACATCTTGATCAAGATGATAGACGGAAAGACCTGTCTGGGCGTGATTGTTGCGCGTGGCGGCTCCAAGGGCCTGCCAGGCAAGAATATCGCCGACCTAGGCGGCCGCCCTTTGATTGCCTGGACCATCGCCGCGGGACAACGATCTGCGTGTCTTGATCGGCTTATCTTGTCTTCCGACGACGACGCCATCATTGATGCGGCCCAGGCCGCGGGCTGTGACGTCCCTTTCCGCCGCCCGGCGGTGCTTGCAACCGACGAAGCCCCCATCGCCGACACCTTAATCCATGCATTGGACAATTTGGACGGTCCCTTCGACTACGTCGTACTGTTGGCCGCAACCTCACCCTTGCGCAGCAGCGACGACATTGATGCTTGCATCGCGGCCTGCCATTCCGGCGGCGTCTGCGCCGTCACCGTCGTCGAGGCACCCAAACCCCTGGAATGGATGTGCCGCATCACGAATGGCGGCCAGCTGGTTCCAGCCATCCCGGGCGACGGCCTGCACACCCGCCGCCAGGACACCGCCCCCACCTTCCTTCCCAACGGCGCCGTCTACGTCGCGCGCACCGACTGGTTCCGTGAACACCGAACCTTTTATGGCAACGATACCCGCGCCAGCATCATGCCCGCTGACCGTTCGGTCGACATCGACGGCGAATTGGATCTGATGATGGCCCGCATGATCGTCGAACAGAATGCCGCTGCCGCTGGAGGCACATCAACGTCATGACCCTCGCTCGCAAACGCATCCTCGTAACCGGCGCGGATGGGTTCATCGGCTCCCATTTAACCGAGGCCCTGGTCCGCCGCGGGCACGACGTTCGCGCCTTCGTGTACTACAACTCGTTCAACTCTTGGGGTTGGCTCGACCACGCGGACGCTGACATCCGTGAATCGCTCGACGTGTTTGCCGGAGACGTTCGCGACGCCCACGGCGTTCGCGAGGCCGTGCGCGGCTGCGATGTCGTCCTGCATCTCGCCGCACTGATCGCCATTCCCTATTCCTACCATTCGCCCGCGACCTACGTCGAAACCAACATTCAAGGAACCTTGAACGTTCTGCAGGCTGCGGCGGACCAGGGGTCGACGCATGTCGTGCATACCTCGACCAGCGAAGTCTACGGGACCGCGCAGTTTGTGCCGATCACCGAGGAACATCCCCTGCAAGGCCAATCGCCCTATTCGGCGACCAAGATCGCGGCCGACCAAATGGCGCTCGCCTTCCACCGTTCGTTTGAAACGCCTGTCGCCGTGATCCGGCCCTTCAATACCTACGGCCCCCGGCAATCGGCGCGTGCCGTGCTGCCGACGATCATCACTCAGGCGCTGTCCGGGCAACCGCGCCTGCGGCTCGGCGCTCTTCATCCAACACGGGATTTCAACTTCGTTTCGGACACCGTCCGCGCCTTCATCATGATGGCCGAAGGCGGCGGCGGCGTGGGCGACGTCATAAACATCGGCAGCAACTTCGAAATTTCCATCGACGATGCCATCAACGTGATCACCGAGGTGACCGGCACACCACTTGAGGTCGAGACCGAAGATCAGCGGCTGCGCCCGCAGCAGAGCGAGGTCGAGCGCCTGTGGGCCGACAACACGAAGGCCCGCGACGTGCTTGGATGGGAGCCGGAGTACGGCGGCTTGTCCGGCTTCAAACGCGGCATCGCGGAAACGGTCGAATGGTTCCGCGCCTCGGGTCACCTGACCCGCTACAAGGCTGACCGATACAATGTCTGACCCCATCGCCGCAGCCCCGGCCGTCCGCACAGACGCCGCCGACGAGGCAGGGCGCCGATTGATCGGCTTTCTGCGCAATACCCTGGGCGCGGAAGGCCCGGTTGCGCTTCACGAACCGTCTTTCGAAGGCAACGAATGGGCCTATGTGAAGGACTGTCTGGATACCGGTTGGGTGTCTTCCGCCGGCGCTTATGTGGAGCAGATCGAGCGCCTGACCGCCGATGCCTGCGGCACGGCACACGGCATCGCCGTGGTCAACGGCACGGCAGGTTTGCACACCGCCCTTCTGGCGCTCGGCGTCGAGCCCGGAGACGCCGTTATCTGCCCGGCATTGACCTTTATCGCCACGCCCAACGCCATCAGTTACTGCGGTGCGGTGCCCCTGTTCGTCGACAGCGACGCCGTCACGGGCGGTATCGACGCGGTGAAGCTTGCCGGTCTGTTCAAGGATGATTGCACGCCGGGCCCGGACGGCCTGATCCACACGGCAAGCGGGCGGCGGATCGCCGCGATCCTGCCGGTCCACTTGTTCGGACACCCTGCGGACATGACGGCCCTTGATACGTTGGCTCGCGAATTTTCGTTGCCGATTATCGAGGACGCCGCCGAAGCCCTCGGCAGTCGATATCAAGGCCGCGGCTGCGGAAGCTTGGGGGCGGCCGGCGTCATCAGCTTCAACGGGAACAAAACCGTGACCACGGGCGGCGGCGGTGTAATCGTGACCAACGACGATACGTTGGCCGCTCGCCTCAAGCATCTGACAACGACCGCACGCTTGCCGGACCGCTGGTGGTTCGATCATGACGCGGTCGGTTACAACTACCGCATGCCCAATATCAACGCGGCCCTGGGCTGTGCCCAGTTGGAACTGCTGCCTGTCTTTATCGACCGCAAACGCGATCTTGCGGCACGCTACGCCGACTTGTTCAGCGATCTCGACGGGGTCGCGACATTCGCTGAACCGGCCGGCTGCGAAAGCAATTTCTGGCTGAACGCCTTGATGTTCGAAAATGCAGACAGCCGCGATCGCTTCCTAACTCAAACCAACGACGCCGGCATCCAAACGCGGCCCTGCTGGCGCCTGATGCCGGATACCTCCGTTTATGCCGAGGCCCCTCGAGCCGGCGACCTTGCGACGGCACGCGACTTTGTCGAGCGCTTGGTGAACATCCCAAGTGGCCCTCGGCTATTGCACGGGACGAACGGCTAACCCATGGCGTCGCGCCGGATCTGTGTGCTGACAGCAACGCGGGCCGAATACGGCCTGTTGGTACCTTTGCTGCGCGCGATCACAGCGCAAAAGGATCTTGATCTGCAATTGATCGTGACCGGAACGCATCTGTCCGAAGCATTCGGCCATACCGTCGACGCCATTGAATCCGACGGCTTTGATACTACGGCACGGATCGACATCCTGCACCCCGGCGACGACGCGCAGGCCGCCGCCGACACGATGGCCGCGGGACTGAGCGCATTCACGACGACCTTGAGTGAACGGCAGCCCGATGCCCTGGTGCTTCTTGGCGACCGCTACGAAACCCTGGCTGCAGCATCGGCGGCCATGCTTGCCAATATCCCCATCGTGCACATTCACGGCGGGGAGTTGACCGAGGGCGCCTTCGACGACCCGATCCGGCACGCCGTCACCAAGATGGCGCATCTGCATTTCACGGCCGCAGAACCTTATCGCCAACGGGTCATCCAAATGGGGGAGGATCCGGCATCCGTCTACACCACCGGCGCTCTTGCCGCCGACAATATGCGGACCCTGAAATGGATGGGCCGCGCGGATCTGGAAAGCGACCTATGTCGTGATCTCGGCGCGCCGCTGTTTGTCGTGACGTATCATCCGGTGACCCTGGATAACGACGATGGATTGGCCGGCGTGGCCGCCTTGATCGAAGCCCTCGAACACCATGCCGACGCGCGCGTCGTGATCACCGGCGTCAATGCCGATCCCGGGCATAGTGCCGTCAGCCGCGCCCTGGACGCCTTTGTGACGCGCAATTCAGAACGCGCCTCTCTGCATCCATCGCTCGGCAGTCGCCGTTACCTGAGCCTGATGAAACTTGCCGACGCCGTCATCGGAAATTCCTCGAGCGGCGTGATCGAAGCGCCGATCCTGGGAACGCCCACCGTCAATGTCGGACCTCGTCAGGCCGGTCGGCTACGCTGGCCGAGCATTATCGATTGCGACGAAAACCCGGCCGCCATCATCGCCGCCATCGATGCGGCTCTTGTGCGGGACCACGCCGCCGAGGGCGGACCGGCGTCTCTTTTCGGCGACGGCCATGCCGGTGAACGGATGGCGGAAATTTTGGCCACGACCGACTTTTCAGGGCTGTGCCGCAAAAAATTTCATGACCAGCCCCCCGCTTTGCCCAATCCAACAGGCGCAGTGACGGTAATTGCCGAAGCCGGCGTAAACCACAACGGATCCTGCGCGACGGCGATTGCGCTGGTCGACGCTGCTGCCGATGCGGGCGCCGACGCGGTCAAGTTTCAGTCGTTCAAGGCCGACCAGCTGACGACAGCGACAGCCGCGAAAGCCGGCTATCAGGCGAGCCGGACGGGCGCCGAAGAAAGCCAGCGCGACATGCTGAAGGCATTGGAACTCAGTGAAAAGGACCAACGCGTAATCCACGCCCATTGCGTCGAAAGGGGCATTACTTTCTTGTCGACGCCGTTCGATATGGGCTCTCTCGTCTTCCTTGCCGATGGTCTCGGGTTGCGGCGGATCAAGGTCGGCTCCGGCGATTTGACCAACGCACCATTGCTCCTGGAGATCGCGCGCCGCGGATGTGACGTCATTCTATCCACGGGCATGGCAACCATGGATGAGATCGAGACCGCCCTCGGCGTTCTTGCCTTCGGTTACAATGGTGGCGCCGGCGTACCCGGAAGCGTGGCATTCGACCGGGCACTTCGTGATCCCGTCACGCGGATGACCTTGGCGCGCAAGGTGACATTGCTTCAATGCACGACCGAGTATCCCGCACCCGCAGGCGACCTGAATCTTCGAGTCATGGATTCGCTGTCCGCGCGATTCGGCTTGGCCGTCGGGTTTTCCGACCACAGCCAGGGCCCGACCGCGGCGATTGCCGCCGTCGCCCGGGGCGCCCGTATGATCGAAAAACACATCACGCTGGACTGCACAATGGCCGGGCCTGATCACAGTGCCTCCATGGAACCACGCGATTTCGCCGCCTTGGTGACCGCCATCCGCGATGTCGAGGCAGCGCTTGGTGACGGTGTAAAGCGGCCGTTGGAAAACGAGGTCGCCAACAAGGAGGTCGCCCGCAAGAGTCTGGTCGCCGCCTGCGCCATAAAGAAGGGCGAGCCGTTCACGGCAACGAACCTGACAGTCAAGCGGCCGGAGACAGGCATACCGGCCTACGAATATTTTGATTGGATCGGGCGACCGGCATCGCGCGACTTCATCGCCGATGAGATGATCTCGTGACCCGACCGCTTATCATTATCGGGGCCGGGGGCCACGCGGCGGTTGTGCTCGACGCGGCACGCAGCGCGGGCATGCCCGTCCTTGGTTTGGCCGATGCCGATCCGGCACGGCGCGACACGCTGGTACTCGGCGCGCCTGTGATCGGAGACGACGTTGATGTGCTCAAACACGCCCCCGCGGATATCCTTCTGATAATTGGTATCGGATCGACCGGGAGCACGGACCGGCGGCGCGCGGCGTATACCGCATTCAGGAACAAGGGATACACCTTTGCCACGGTTGTGCATCCCACCGCGACCGTCGCCGCCGAAATTGAACTCGGCGCCGGAACGGTGGTCATGGCCGGCGCCATCATCCAGCCCCGCGCTAAGGTCGGAGACAACGTGATCATCAACACCGGTGCCCGGGTCGACCACGACAGCAAGATCGGGGCCCATGCCCATATCGCCCCCGGTGCCGTACTGTCCGGCAACGTGACGGTTGGCGACGGCGCTCATGTCGGCGTCGGCACAACAATATTGCAGGGCATCGACATCGGCGCGCAGGCCATCTGCGCCGCCGGCGCGGTCGTCATCCGCAATGTCACCGATGGCGCCACGGTGGCAGGGAACCCAGCGCAGGAGATCGGATAATGGGAAATTGGCGAGACGCCATCATCCGGCCGCACGACACGATCCTTGCCGCCATCGAAAGCATCGAAAGAGGCGTTCGGCAGATCGCCTTGGTTCTTGACGATGACGAACGCCTCATCGGATCGGTCACAGACGGCGACATAAGGCGGGCAATTCTCAAGGGCATGACTTTGGAGCAGCCTGTCGTGCATGCCATGAACAGTGCGCCATTTCGCGTCGATCGCGATCATGACAAGAGCGCACTGAAGGCAACCATGCTGGCCCGTCGCCTACACCAGGTGCCCGTCACCGACAGCGACGGCCACGTCATCGACCTGATCATCATCGACGACCTCGTCAAAAGCGGTCAGGCGCGGGAAAATTGGGTCGTGTTGATGGCTGGCGGCTTGGGCAGGCGACTGCACCCGCTGACGGAGAACACGCCAAAGCCCTTGATCGAGGTCGGCGGCAAGCCGCTACTCGAAGGTATTGTCGAGAATTTCGTCAGCCAGGGATTTTCCCGCTTCTACATATCGATCAACTACAAAGGCGATCAAATCCGCAACCATTTCGGTGACGGCGGTAAGTGGAATTCCGAAATCCGCTATCTGTCCGAGAACATCCCCATGGGAACAGCGGGCGCCCTGAGCCTGATTGACCCTCCTCCCGAAACACCGCTGATCGTCATGAACGGCGACTTGTTGACGGAGATTGATTTCAATCGCGCGCTTGAATTCCACGATGAACAGGGCGCAACCGGCACGATGGGAGTCAGATCGTATGATTTCCAAGTCGATTTTGGCGTTGTCGATATCGACAACGGCCGCATTTCGGCAATCAACGAGAAGCCGGTGCACAAATTCTTCGTGAATGCCGGAATTTACGTACTGGATCCTTCTGCCTTGGCAGACATCCCGCGCGACACGGCGACCGACATGCCGGCCCTGTTTGAAAGCTGGATGGCCGCCGGCAAAAACTGCGCCGCGTTCCCCATTCACGAATATTGGCTGGACGTTGGTCGGATCGAGGATCTGGAACGCGCGCGTGAGCAGAAAAAGCCATAAGCGTTTATTCTCCGCCCCCAACAAGACCACGGAACCGAATGCCCCCTACTCGAATCATCGCGCGCCTCGACATCAAGGGTGAAAATGTCATCAAGGGCGTTAACCTGGAAGGTTTACGTGTCGTAGGCAAACCGTCGGAGATGGCGCACAAATATTACAACCAAGGTGCCGATGAATTGCTTTACATGGACGCCGTCGCGTCTTTGTACGGGCGGAACAGCATCCTTCATATCGTCGAGGATGCGGCGCGCGATATCTTTGTGCCAATGACCGGGGGGGGGGGGCTCCGGACGCTGGACGACATCAAGACCGTGCTGCGAAGTGGCGCCGACAAAGTGGCGATCAACACAGCGGCCGTAAACCGCCCGGTGTTTCTCGGAGAAGCCGCCCGCGCCTTCGGCAGCCAATGCATCGTGCTGTCCGTCGAGGCAATCCGACGGGAACCGGGGTCCTGGGAAGCCATGACAGATAATGGGCGAGAACGCACAGGACGCAACGTCCTTGATTGGATCCAGGAAGCCGAGCGGTTTGGTGTCGGAGAGGTTCTGCTGACGTCCATAGACAAAGAAGGCACACAATCCGGCTTTGACCTGCCGTTGATCGAAGCCGTTTCTAAAGTCGTCAAGGTGCCGGTCATCGCGTCAGGAGGTGCTGGAAGTGCGGATCATGTCGCTGCAATGATTAAAGGCTCCCGGACAGAGGCCGTCGCCTGTGCCTCTGTCTTTCACTACGACACCTGTTCGGTGGGCGATGTGAAAATGGCCGTTATCGCCGCCGGCGGCGAGGTTAGGCCATGATCGGCATAATCGATTACGGACGCGGAAATTTGTTCAGCCTTCGCCAGGCACTATTCGCTCTCGGCCATGAGCACGAGGTCACAAACGACGCGGACCTTCTCGGCAATTATAGCACCGTGATCTTGCCGGGTGTCGGCGCCTTTGGTGATGCGATCGCCAAGCTGAAGAGTATCGGCATGGATCAGGCGCTCCACCAGGCGGCGGCCAGAGGCACCCGCCTGGTAGGCATCTGCCTGGGCATGCAGCTTCTCGCCACGCGCAGCGAGGAATTCGGTGACCATGAGGGCCTGGATCTAATCAAGGGAAATGTTCTTCGCCTGCCAAGGGCAAAGAACGGCGATGAACAAACACGGATTCCGAACATCGGCTGGCGCCGCGTCACAGGAGAAGGTGGTGAAACGTTTTTCGAAGGCATCGTCCAAGCCCCCTACTTTTACTTCGTGCATTCCTATGGGTTCCATTGCTCGGACGCACGAGATGTTGTCGGCAGCATTGCCGTCAATGGCGAGAACATTGCCGCAATCATCATGCGCGGAAATGTCTGGGGATGTCAGTTCCATCCAGAAAAAAGCGGGCCGGACGGGCTGCGCCTTCTGGATCGATTAGTCCGCGCCGGCAGCTCCTTAAACAATCAACCAAGCTGATAACGAATTGAACATGAAAAAACACGACGTCATCGCCAAATACAACCTGCCCGCCGAGGTAAAGTTCTGCAAAAGGTGCACGATATCCAACCAGCGCCCGCGCATCACGTTCGATGAGGCCGGAGTGTGTAGCGCATGCAATTTTGCGGACCACAAGAAGTCGTTCGATTGGGACACGCGCGAACGGGAACTGGTTGACCTTCTCGACAAGCACCGACGCACCGACGGCAGCTACGATGTCATCGTACCCTGTAGCGGCGGGAAGGACGGCAGCTTTGTCGCCCACCAACTCAAGTTCAAATACAACATGAACCCGCTTTGCGTGACCTGGTCGCCAAACATTTATACCGACATCGGCTGGGTCAATTTGCGCAATTTCATCGATTCCGGATTTGACCACGTGCTCGGCACGCCGAACGGGCGCGTCAATCGCGAATTGACCCGTCTGGCTCTGCTGCACATCGGCGACCCGTTTCAGCCTTTCATTTACGGGCAAACAAACTACCCCCTTCAGATGGCCGTGAAACACGGGGTGCAATTGATTTTCTATGGTGAGAACGGCGAGGTCGAATATGGGGGAGACATGAAGAACGCGTTTCGCCCAACCCGAGAAATCACCGATCACGATAAGCATTACTTCTCCGGCATGCCGCCGGAATTCTGGCAGGATCACGGGCTATCGCTGGCCGACCTTCACCCTTACCGGGCGCCAGATTACGCTAAGATCATGGACAATAAGACCGAAGTCCATTTCCTTGGTTATTACAAAATGTGGGACCCCCAAGAGAATTTTTATTACTGCCAAAAGAACACCGGCTTCACGACAAACGCCGAACGCAGTGAAGGCACGTATTCAAAGTACGCAAGCCTCGACGATAAACTCGACGGATTTCATTACTATCTCGCCTACATCAAGTTCGGGATCGGTCGCTGCACGTCTGATGCAGCCCACGAAATCCGCGATGGGAAAATTACACGCGAAGAAGGCATCGCCTTGATCAAGCGCTTTGATGGCGAATTTCCATCGCGGCATTTCAAAGTACTGCTCGACTATTGCAATATCACTGAGGATCAATTTTGGGAGTCCATCGACCTTTGGCGCTCTGATCACTTATGGGCCAAAGACGGAAACGATTGGAAGCTGCGTCACCCCATTTGGGATGAAGCCTAATTGCAGCGACACCCAGGTCTGACATGACACGCCCCCGGCATCGTCGGCGCTACGTTCTGCTTGGGCATCATTTGATATTACAACGGGATTATACTCGCTTCGGCTGTGATGAATTCAAGCGGCGCGGATACGAGGTTCGCCTGATCAGCTGCTGGAACGTCCTGCGCAATGGACAGAATCTCGACACGCAATCGGAATCGTTCAGGAATGCCCCCGGGGTTGAGACCCCAAATTCCAGGGAAGAGCTTTTCGAATTTCTTGACACCTTGCAGCCCACAGATTTCATCCTGCCCATGGTTGGGCTGACATATGAAAATTACTGGCTATTCAAGGCTCTTTCAGAACGGGGTCTTCGATACTCGTTCGTCAATCGCGGCAAGATACCGTCTACTTACCTACTCCGGCTCACCGCAACGTCGGGTGTCCGCCGCCTACTCGGCATGACGTTCCGTAACGCGCGTCAATTCCTCACAAGGCTATACAATAAGCTGCACCTGGTGGCGCAGATTGGATTGGATTATTGGCGAATCGACGGCCCGCTTATTGAAATTCGAGGCGGTGTTTATCAGGCGCCTTTTACAAGCCTGTTCCCGTTCTCCGGAAAAAGCGAAAAGGTCGATGTCGAGGGGTTCGAACTTTTCTGGGCGAAGCAATCGGAAGACGACCCCGCCGTAACGACAGTGGAGAAATACGCCCTATTCCTCGAAGGCGGGGTCGGCAATCAACCGGACGCCGCTATCTGGAATATCCCGCGGCCAAAAACCATCGATTTGTACTTCGAATCCCTCAGGAAAACCCTGGACAAGGTAGAGGCGAATACAGGTCATCCCGTCATTATCGCTCTGCACCCGAAATCTTCTTACTCCAAATCCGAAGCGGACCGCTTGTTCGGCGGCCGCGTAACAATTCAGGGCAAAACGGCGCAGCTTGCCCGGAATGCATCCTGCATTCTTGTGCACTACAGCACCTCGATGTCATTTGCGGCGATCTATCGAAAACCGATTCTGTTTCTGACCAACTCAACATTGAGGGATTTTCCGGAAGGCGAATATGTTGACTTCATGGCCAGTTGGTTTGAACAGGTCCCACTGGATATGGACTTGATCGATGATCAGTCGATCGCAATTCCACCGGTACGGGACGACGTCATCGATCGCTACGTGCATAATTTTCTCCGCGCAAAAAATGCATCGGATGAACCAGCATGGGTCGTTGTTTCTAGAACTTTCGAACATCTGATGCCGTTCACACCGAACCGTCCGTCGCTCTGATCACAAAATTGCAAGGTTCCCGCCCTATGCCCTTTTCGCCCTGTCCGCCCCCGCCACTGCTCGACTCCTGTTTGATCGTCGATGGCATGACCCGTACGGGCAAGTTCATGGCCTGCAATTTGGTTGGCGCACTTTCTCTGGTAGAGCATCCGCTGCACAATCCGCAGATCGAGAACATCTGCTTCATGTGGCAGTTGGGGCAAATGTCGACGGAAGCCGCATCGACATTGATCAGCAACACCTTAAGCACAATGCTCTATGAGAGCATCATCGGTCGGCACTTGAACACCCGTCTGAGTGACAACTCCAGCATTTACAATTCCCCCAAACTTTCCGAAATCATCAAGAGAACGGCATCACCCGACGGTCAAGCCGCAGTCGATGCGTTTATCTCCGCGAAGTCCATCCCGCTGGTATGCACGCACGACGCCTTGCCGAGCGCAGACCTATTATTTGATATCGTTCCTGGGCTCAAATTTCTTCATGTCGTCCGTCATCCGGTCGACGTCATTGACTCATGGCATCGGCGTCAATGGGGAACGCGTTTCGGATCCGATCCACTGGCCTTCACCGTCGTCTCATCAACGCCCTCAGGCCGCTGTCCGTGGTGGGCCGTCGACTGGCATGCTGATTTTTTTTCCTTAACAAATCCAATCGACCGATGCATTCGTGGCGTCCTGACAATCTCAAACATATATCGCGAACGGATAAGCCTTCTATCCCCTGCGCGCCAATCATTGATCAAGACCATAACCTTTGAGGGGCTTGTCACCGATCCAGCGAAAGAGCTCGGTAGCATCGGTGATTTTCTAGGTACGGATATCCACGAAAAGTATAGCGGGGTTTTCGGTCGAGAGCGGGTGCCGAGAACGCTGCCGATCGCCGCGCGGCGCGCAAAGGTCAAACAGTTTCAGAAAATCGGTGCGGCCCCCAATTTTCTGGCAGAACTTGAAGCGGCTAGCCGTGATTTCGAGCGAACCCACGGCCTTACGGAATCGGCCTTCTGAGCTCTCCGAGATATGGCCGGAACAACTCAAAAAACCCTAATGACGCAATGAAATGAGAAAGCATTCTGAACATGGTTATTTGGCTAACTGGTATGTCGGGCGCCGGAAAAACAACAATTTGCACGGCACTTCACGACCTACTGAAACCCCACTTACCTGAACTGGTGCTGTTGGACGGCGACGTAATCCGCCGCGCCTTCAGTCAAGACCTTGGATTCATAGAGAGTGATCGCAAGGTGCAAATTGGGCGAATCCAGAAGTTGGCGAAAATCCTGTCCGATCAAAATCTCATCGTCCTTGTGGGCGCTCTGTACGCGCACCCCGATTTGCTGTCCTGGAACCGACAGAACCTGCAGCCCTATTTCGAGGTTTACGTGAAAGCGTCGATGTCTCTTTTGAAAGAACGGGATTCAAAAGGCCTTTATGGATCGAGCGCACCGAATGTCGTGGGTGTGGACATTCCTTGGCACGAGCCTACGCATTCTGACCTGGTCATCGACGCGGACCAGCTTCCCAATCCGGCGTCGGTTGCGCATGACATCGCACGTGCCGTCCCCCGCCTAGCCGCCAAGCTGTCAGAAATACAACAATGACCACGATTCATCTCGATCGCGACCAATACCTGGAGCTTGAAAAAATCGGGCTAGGCGCGCTCGCGCCAGTCACCGGCTTCATGACCGAGACGGAGCTCCATTCCGTGGTCGATCATATGCGCTTGCCGAGCGGTGCCGTGTTTCCCTTACCCGTCATTCTCCCCATCCAGTCGGCACAGGCCCAAGGACTTGAATGCGGCAGTCAGGTCGATCTCTATTTCCACGGCACTCAAGTCGGCGTGATGCAGATCAAGTCGATTTTCGAATTCGATAAGAAAATTGCCGCGCAAAAGGTGTTTGGCACGACAGACCCTGCCCATCCTGGCGTCTCGCAGTTCCTTCGCGCCCCAAGCATAACCATCGGTGGTCCCGTCAAACTTCTTACTCGCGTACCCCTGGAGTTCGACGCCCATGAACTAACGCCCGAGGAGACAAAACGGACATTCAATGAAAGAGGCTGGCAGACTGTCGCCGGATTTCAAACTCGGAATGTTCCGCACCGTGCGCACGAATACCTGCAACGGATCGCCTTAGAGCATGTCGACGGGTTGTTCATTCAGCCGCTCGTTGGGCGCAAGAAAAAAGGGGATTATACCCCGATCGCCGTTATCACCGGCTACAAGGCATTGATCTCGGAATTCTTCCCGCCAGATAAGGTTGCGTTCGGCGTCCTTTCTACGGCAATGCGCTACGCAGGCCCCCGTGAAGCGGTGTTCCATGCGATCGTTCGTCGCAATTACGGATGTACGCACTTCATCGTCGGTCGGGATCACGCCGGCGTCGGAGACTATTACGGAAAGTATCAGGCCCAACAATTGACTAGGCAATTCGAAGGCGAACTCGGGATCGAGATCATGCGCCTTCATGGTCCTTACCATTCTTCAAAATGCGACGGGATCGTTACCGAACAGACCTGCCCCCATGAAATGACAGACCCACGTTCCGTGACGCATATTTCCGGCACGGATATGCGTGCAATGTTGATCGGTGGGCGGACTCCCGCCCCTCATCTTATGCGGGACGAAGTCATTTCCAGCCTCCGGGACGTCCCCCTGTTCATTACCGACGAGAACCTCGACGACCAATAAGGCTAAGATTATTACGACGGTCGGTCCGCGGCGACGTCGCGAAGGGCCCCTCCCCACATTTTTCAAGACCGGGATGACCGTTGCCCGCTTAACGGCGGACAAACCAATAGAAGCGCAGAAATTCCGGATACAATGATGAAATGGCGACGCAAAGCTTTAATATGTATTATAAAGTAGTAGGTGTTTTCCGGCCTCATTGAATTCGGCAAGACCAGCATCAACCGCATTCTCGGCTGATCAGAAACGCGATCACGTCATGGCCCTATAGCCAATGACGGCCTTGTTTTTGATACTTCCGCTGGCTATCCGAAATCGGGAAACAGGATAAAGCTGATTGATGCCCATTACGTGCGGGATTTTGTAGACCCTCAAGGTTGGACATGAGTTTCCTAACTCGCAATGAACATTGCCTCGGCACGGCCCACCCCGGAGAGGTTCGTGAAATTGGTTGGCAAACGCGGCTCCCGACCACATCTGATGCCTAAGCCCGCTTCACAGAAAGACCAGGATCAAATTGTGCGCAGCAATCCATTCAAGCCACTGTATGAGTCCTGCAACGCAGGTAATTCGCGAAAGAAGTTCGAAGAACTTCCCGACTTTCCGAATTTCGTCGATCTGGAATTGACGAACACCTGCAATTTTCGTTGCTTGATGTGCCCGACCGGAAACCATTCCTTGGAACGCGGTGCCGGGTTTATGGCGGAAGACACCTTCCGCAAGGTGGTCGATGAACTTGCGCTCCACAACACGCCGATCCGCTTCATTCTTTGGGGCGAACCGACGCTGCATCCGAAGTTTCTTGAATTTCTGTCAATGGCGAATGAGCGCGGCATTCTGACGCACATCAACACAAACGGCAGCAAGCTTACGCCAGATTTTATCAAAAAAATGATCGATCGCGGGATCGACTCTATTAAGTTTTCATTCCAGGGCGTCGACCGTAAGAGCTATCACGAGATGCGTAATATCGACTACTTCGATGGATTAATCGAAGTAATGAAAGTCTTTCGTGACATGCGGGGCGACCGCGACCTTCCATACCTTCATGCCTCCACCAGCATCACATACGAAACTCGCGAACAGGTTCAGGCATTCCGTGATTTAATGAAGGAACTTGTAGATGCCGTATCGATCGGGCGGACGGTGTTTTATCACGCAGATCTGAAATCCGTACGACTGCGGCCAAGCGAAATGAAAATTCTTGAGACGCTGATCGAAGAAGAGAGCGTCGTCAAAAAGCACCCCGAATGCCCGGAGGTTTACGACAAGCTATCGATCAACTGGGACGGCAGTGTCACCGCTTGTTGTGACGACCCCAACAATGAAATGGTTCTCGGTTCATTGGACAACATGTCGATTTCCGAGATTTGGCATTCTGAGAAACTCAATTATTATCGCGAAATGCTTGCACAAATGCGGCACGACGAGTTGCCTCGCTGCAAGACCTGTTATGATTATCAGGGGCTGGTCACCCCAGGCTTGCAAGAGATTGATTAACCCCGCCCAAGCTTAATTTGCACGCTCGTGCTCGCCGAAATGACCCCTTTATCACGTCTCATCCGCAATTGATAAAGCGCTCACGTAGCGCTTTAGCCAATCCTTACGCCCCTCACATCAATGCCCATCACCGGGCAGCAGACCGGAAGCAAGTCCATGGGAATTCTTGACGGCCATTCAGTATTAATAACCGGCGGCACTGGCTCCTTCGGGAAGGCCTTCGTGCGGCACGTCTTAACTAACCACAACCCAAAGCGACTTGTTGTTTATTCTCGCGATGAGCTGAAACAGTTCGAGATGGCGAACGAGCTCAATGCGCCGAACTTACGCTACTTCATCGGCGACGTGCGCGATGTTAAGCGGTTGGAGCGCGCATTGGACGGGATCGACATCGTGATCCATGCCGCCGCGCTGAAACAGGTGGTCGCGGCGGAATACAACCCCATCGAATGCATCATGACCAACGTGATGGGGGCCGAGAACGTCATCAATGCGTCGATCAACGCCGGCGTCAAAAAAGTCATCGCCCTGTCGACGGACAAGGCCGTCAATCCCATCAATCTCTATGGCGCCAGCAAGCTATGTTCCGACAAGCTATTCGTCGCCGCCAACCACATTTCCGGCAGCGACGGCTGTCGCTTTTCAGTCGTCCGCTACGGCAACGTGATCGGATCACGTGGTAGCGTCATTCCGGTCTTCAGGAAGCAGATGGAAAGCGGAACTCTGCAAATCACCGACCCGGATATGACCCGCTTCTGGCTGACCGTGGAACAAGGCGTGCAGTTCGTAATCGACAGCCTGGGGCGCATGCACGGCGGCGAGACATTCATCCCGAAGATCCCTTCCATGCGCATCGTCGACTTGGCAAAGGCCATTGCTCCCCACTGCACGCATGAGATCACCGGGATCCGCCCCGGCGAGAAGCTGCATGAAATCATGATCCCCTCGGACGAAGCGCGCCAGACCCGGGAATTCGACAACTTTTACATCATCCATCCCAGCTTCCATATGTGGGAGGCGGAGAAAGCACGCCTTTACGAAGGAAGCGAAGGCAGCCCCGTCGGCCAGGGATTTGCCTATACCAGCGACAACAACCAGCAATGGGTCGATGCGGATACGCTGCGCACGATGATAACCGAAGAGAGCCTGGCTTGAGCCGCAGATTCCTCGGTTACGGTCGCCAGTCGGTCGACGACGCCGACATCGCGGCAGTCGTCGGCGTCCTGAAGGGCGATTTCCTGACCCAAGGGCCCGCGGTCGAACGCTTCGAGGCCGCGTTGGCCGAGAGGGTCGGCGCACGCCATGCTGTCGCGGTCGCCAACGGAACGGCCGCCTTGCACATCGCCTGCCTCGCAGCCGGCCTGGGGCCGGGCGACCGCGCGTTGGTGCCGACCCTGACCTTCGTTGCAACGGCTAATGCACCCGCCTATTGCGGTGCGTCACCATGCCTCGCCGACATCGACGTGGATAGCCGTGCACTTGCCGCTGAAACTGTGGCCAATTTTGTTGCCAGGCAACCTGAAACCAAAGCCGTGTTGCCGGTGCATTTCGCTGGCCTGGCGTCGGCGATGCCAGAGATTCGCACGGCCGCCCAGCATCGCATCGTCATTGAGGACGCCTGCCACGCATTGGGTGGAACCTATGCGAACGGGGCCCCGGTCGGCAGTTGCGCTCATTCCGACATGGCTGCGTTCTCCTTCCATCCGGTGAAACCGATCACCACCGGCGAAGGCGGCGCGGTGACGACCAATGATGCGGAACTCGCACGCCGCCTGCGGCTGTTCCGCAATCATGGGATCGAACGCGACCCTGCCCATTTTACCGGCAAAGAAACCGCCGCGCCCTGGCTGTACGAGCAACAGGTTCTCGGCTTTAATTATCGCATGACTGATCTTCAGGCCGCGTTGGGCGTCGCCCAACTCGGCAGGCTGGATCACTTTCGTTCGCGTCGAAAAGAAATTGCCGACTATTACGACGGCCGCTTTATCAGTCTGGACAACCTTACCGTACCACAGTCGAGACAGGACCAACGGGCCCGTTCGGGTCTCCATCTCTACCAGGTTGACATTGATTTTGACGGCCTGGGCCGCTCCCGCACCGAAGTGATGTCGGCGCTCAAAAGCGTCGGGGTCGGAACCCAGGTTCATTATATTCCGGTCCACCGACAGCCCTTCCACAAGGACCTGGGTAGTTATCGCGACGACGCCTTTCCGCACGCGGAGCGCCATTACGCGCAGACACTTTCCATTCCCCTGTTTCCGTCAATGACCGACGAAGACGCGGACTACGTTGCCACTCAGGTCATTGATCAGGTCAAATGAATCTTCCCCGCTTCATCGGCGAGCTATTTTCCCGATATCCCAGGCTTCTTATCGGGAACGTCATTCTGGCCGTGATCTTGATGGCTGTGGATGCGGCGACCCTCGCCTCCATCGCCCCGGTCGTCAATCTCCTGACCCAGGGCTCTGGGACGGATGCGATCACACCCATCGTCACCGATGCACTTACCTGGATTGGCATTGAACCAGGCATCGAAGCCTTCCTGACGACCTTCGTCATCTTGACGGTAATCAACAGCCTGATGCTGGTGGTGATCAACTATTTCATCCTACGCGCGCAATTCAAGGTGCGCGGCGACATGGTGGTCGGGACGACGGAGAAAGTGATCTACGCTAGCGGCGCCTATATTAACCGCCACCATCAGGGCGATTTCATCAACACGCTGACTCAGGAAGCCGCCCGGGTTGCCGATTCCTTCACCGCATTAACCCGGCTGATCGCTCCGATCGGTCAGGCGATCATTCTACTAAGTGTTCCGCTTTTGATTTCGTGGCAGGTCACGGGCTTCGCCCTGATCGCGATCACCATCTTGACTGTGCCTCTTCGCCTGTTCCGGAACCGGGGGTACACGTTGGGCCAAGTGTACACGAAGTCGTCCAACCGCATGGCGACGACGCTTCAAGAATCTCTCCAAAACCTACGCCTGATTTCCGGGTTCGCCAATGAAAGCCGGACCATTGACAGTATCAGAAAGGCGTTTTCCCACGTCCGTGATTCGTCGGTGAAGATGCAGATTTTGCAAACGTCAGTCTATTCAGCCTATGCGCCCATCGGCATGGTCGTTGTTTTCCTGACGTTTCTCATGTCCCGCCACCTCGGCGTCGAATTGTCGGAAGTTGCGGTGATTCTCTACGCCTTCAACCGCCTTTCTGGAGCCCTTGCGACGATCAACCAGAACCGCCTGCAGTTGATCGGGCTTTATCCCAGCTATGAGCAAGTCATGCGGGTTCGCAACGAGGCCGATGCGTCGCGCCTCAGGTTTGGTGACAAAACATACACTGGCCTCAAGAAGGAAATTCGCATCGAAGATGTTTCGTTTTCCTACGATGTCGGCCAGCCCGTTCTTCAGAACGTCAATCTGACGATCCCCGCCGGCGCAATGACCGCCTTGGTCGGCGCTTCCGGATCCGGAAAATCCACGCTCGCCGACATGGTCATGGGTCTGCAACAGCCCACATCGGGACGCATCCTGATCGATGGCACGCCGCTGAACGATTTGGACATCGCGCTCTATCGGAATGCCTTGGGATACGTGCCGCAGCAGCCGGCCTTGTTTCACATGTCGGTGCGCGAGAACATTGCCTGGGCGCGCCCGGATATCGACGATGCCGCAATCAAGCGCGCCTGCAAGCTAGCCAATGCGAAGGAATTCGTCGATGCCCTGGAAGATGGGCTCGATACGACGGTCGGCGACCGCGGCACTCGCCTATCCGGCGGCCAACTGCAACGCATCGCCCTGGCCCGGGCGATGGTTCGCGAACCCTCGTTTCTGGTCCTAGACGAAGCAACCAGCGCCCTCGACTCGGAAAGCGAGGCAGCAATCCAGGCCGCCATCGAAAGTATAATCGGCAACACAACCATTCTGGTGATCGCCCATCGCCTATCGACCATATCGAAGGCACAAAATATCGCCGTACTGGATAAAGGGCGCATCGTCGAGCAAGGAACTTTCGATGCTTTGATCGCCCGGCGCGGCATATTCGCCCGCCTGGTCGAAATGCAAAAGTTATCCGTCAGCACATAGGAAGAATTATGGTTCATTCACAATCCTACTTTCGGCAGGTCCAAGAGATCGCCCAAGAGATCGACACCGACAAGGTTGAACGGCTCGTCGCAGAACTGGTCGCGCTGCGTGCGCGCGGCGGGCGCCTTTTCGTTCTAGGTGTCGGCGGCAGCGCCGCGAACGCATCGCACGCGGTGAACGATTTTCGCAAGCTCTGTGGCATCGAAACCTATGCGCCGACGGATAACGTCTCGGAATTGACTGCGCGCACAAACGACGAAGGATGGGAAACGGTCTTCACTGGCTGGCTGAAGATCAGCCGTCTTTCCGCCGAGGACGCCGTGCTTGTCTTTTCCGTGGGCGGCGGAAATTTGGAAAAGAACGTCAGCGTCAACCTGCTGCATGCACTGGAACTCGCCAAGGAACGAGGCGCGAAAATCTTAGGCGTGGTTGGCCGAGACGGAGGACACGCTGCAAAAATTGGCGATGAAGTCGTGATTGTTCCGATCGTGGATTCAAGTTTGATAACCCCACATACGGAAGCGTTTCAGGCCGTCGTGTGGCACTGCCTCGTATCGCATCCCGATCTTCAAGAGAATGCGACGAAGTGGTAAACGACTGATACCCTATCAGTCCGTCAGCACGTCGCCATAAAGTTCAGGAACGCTTGTGCCGGACGATGGAAATTGGTTCCCGGGCGCCGTCGCGTCGTGATCTGGCTGCCGACCTCCGCGTTGTTCCAATGATAGAGGCCGGTCAACAATCCGAACGCGTACCGGTAATCGATGAATAATTCTGAGTAGTCAGCGTCTGGGTAAATTCCGGTTTCCCAAGAGCTAATTTCCGGCGCCTCCTTGTTTGCATTTAGGATAAAGGAATTGGCGCGGTTCTCCGGTGCCTGAACATTAAGGATGAAATAGTAGTCCGTAGCGACTTCGCTTTTGACGATTGCTTTCCCGTATGCCGCCCGCACGAGCCTGGCAAAGTTGATCTTCTCGAACGGAATCTGAATTTCCCTTTCATAGTCCAAGGGCAAGTTTTTTATCTCGTTGATCCGCGATTGACGGTCCGCCTCGGAATAAGGTTCGTCGCGGGTTTCTCCAACAACATCTGCAGCTAAATCAATCGTACCCGCGCCCCCATCGGCAAGGACGATGGCTTTCGGGTCGATCTTTAGGATCTCCACCGGGTCCGCCACGCCACGAAATTCATTCAAGCCAGCCAGCTTTCCGCCCAACAAGTACTTCCCAGCGAATGGCAGATTGTAGCGCGCGGGGAACGCCTCACAGTATTTCTGGTAACGGGCGAAGAACCGCTGCTTCTTGCCCTCCGCTTCGGCAATCAGCGCGTCGCGCTCAGATATAGGATCGAAGTAGGTCTGGGGATAGGGGCCGGCACCTGTGAAACCTGATGCCAAAAGGTCCAGGGAAATGCTCTTTCGAGACATATAGGCATGAATCGCGTCAACGTGCGCATCGTTCCATTCACAGTCATTTAGATTCAGGACTGCGTTGGTGCCATCTGAAACAAGTACAGCTGAATCAATATCGGAGACGGAACCGGATAGATTGGGGAAAATAGCGATATCGGTATTGCCGATCTGCATTTCCGTCGTCGGCAATGCGGTGATGCCGTCGGTTTTTGTCTTGAGGGCGAGGAAGTTGTTTTCAAAATCTGGGATAATGACGGGTTTTTCCCCATACCTTGCAAATAACTGTTTCAGGAAGGTGGAATCGTAATGGTCGGGGTGAATGTGGGAAATGTAAATCACGTCCGGCTCTTCAAGGATGTCCAACGGATCTTGGATTCTGGGAAAGTGGTACCAGCTTCCGTCGTAAATCCCTTCGGTGAACCATGGGTCAGTTAGCAACGTCAGGTCGTCATTGCTAACTTCGATACAAGCCGAATAAATATATCTAACTTTCATGATGTCGGTTGTCCGATCTTTCCAATAACTGACAGCAGCTTTACCTATATTTCCTGACAATCAAGCTTCCACGCCATTGGCGCACAACTTCCACCACAAGGCGCCCGAAAATCATTCCGAACCAACGGTCTTATTCCTGATATGTCGATGACCCAGATCAAATACGGCAGGGCGACGTCTTTTGTCATTGGACGAATTTTCGTGCCTATATTGTTTCCAATTGCCCGCCACGTGAAGGATCAGTTGTTCCTGCGGCGAATGAACAACCCTCTTCTCAAACCGTCGCCAATTTCCCGCCCCCTCTCTTACATAACCCGAGCCTGGGGATATTTCGGTCGCGTGTTTCGAAGGGAATTCGACGATTACGCCTTGCGCCGCTATTCAACCTATATCCGCCGACACTACAGCCAGAGCGGGCGCGGATACTTTTCTTATAGCAACTTGAAAGAAGAAGAAAAGGCCGCGCTATTCGGCCAGCCGGAAGGCCGTCTTCAAGGATTCATCGATCATTATGGCGACTTATTGAATTATCAAGACGGCGACACCATTTTCGACGCCGGCTGTGGCCGTGGCCAGAATGTCAAGACACTGCTGGAAGCGCTCCCGACATCACCGATCGACGCGATGGACATCAGTGCGGAAGCCGTCAGCGTAATTACCGCCGCGATTAAATCTCCCCGCGTCAAGACCTGGGCTGGCGACCTCACGGATCCAGCGGTTCTTGGCGATCTGCAAGACAACGCCTATGACCACGTCGTTATCTCACATGTGCTCAGCGTCATCCTGGGAAACGGGATCGATGCGACGCAAAACGTGCGGAAAGAAATCATCGGAAACCTAGCACGGCTCGCCCGCAAAACAGTTCTCATCATCGATAGCCCCGCGATCATCGCAGCTGAGGAGCGTTTTGAGATTGAGCAACGTGATCGCGGTTGGTTCGCCAGTTCCATTCTACCCATTTGCGAAGACCTGCCGACACAGGTGGTCGTTCTGACCTCATCCGGCAGTATCGGTGTCCTGATGCGAAAGCATTCCGGAGATAGAGATTGAGCGCCGCGTCTCAACCCTGCAAAAATTAGGACGACACTATAAAGGTGCCTTATGACTGACCCTAAGAACACGGCAACGGCCCGAGCCGGGCGCCGCCGGTCCGGTACATCCGTGCCGAAGACATCGAAAACCCGAACATCCAACACCGCCTCTCGGCTAAATGCTCATATCAACCCTGAGGACTTAACGACGGTTGTTGCTGTTCTGACATCAAGCCGAAGCGGAAGTGGTTTGATGTCTTCGCTGCTCGACAATCATCCTTCGGTTGCGTCTACTCCGGATTGTGTCCTGATGGGCTTTTACGAGTTCTGGACCGATTTCGGTGATCTGCCCAGCAACGAACTGATCGATACTTTCGTTGATCAGTTCGCGACCCTGTTTATCGGGTCGAAGCCTTCAAAGGTTCATCGCAGCGCAAATTGCTATGGTGATGCCGTGGGCTTCAACACCCTGGGTGAAGCCCGGGACCAGACACTGTCTGCGGACATCGGGGTCTTCCGTAACTCAATGCTGGAAATGCTGCCGGACAATGCCACGGTCACCCGCCGCCTGTTTTTTCAGACGCTTCATGTTGCCTACGCGAATGCAATCGGACACAGGTTGGAAACAGGCGCGATCATTTCTTTCGGCCTTCATACGACACCACGTCACGCGGCAACGGCATTCGCTGATGATTTTCCCGACTGCCGTTTTCTTCACATGGCCCGCGACCCCATCCAAACCCTGGGGTCGCAATTTCGCGCCCATGTCGAAGCCGTCCGGCTCGGACTGCGCACATACGACCCAACAGTTCCCAGCGACGTTACGTTGACCCGGTTCTTCAGCGGCAAGCCCGCCCTTGAATGGGTTAAGTTTCAATCTCGGGTCGTCCGCCTGGAGGACCTCCATCGCCAACCGAAGAAAACGATGATGGCGGTTTGCGGATGGCTGGGCATCCCTTGGGATGACAGCTTGATGCAATCGACAATGAACGGGCTCAAGTATTGGAATGACAATACCTCCGCTCATCAGGTAAGCGGTTTCAGCGAAGCGATCGTCAGCCAACGCCACGAAGCCTATATCACCAGGTTCGACCGGTTCCGATATACCCTGATCTTCTCCCCGCGGTTTTCGCGCATGGACTATTTCGACGGCTCGCCACTGATGCGGCAATTTCCCATATTTCTCTTTTTGTCGCCGCTTATCCTGCTGCCATTTCGCACCGAACGAATTATGTTCCGCGGCGCGCCGCTCATGAAGTGCGTGAAGAACTACGTGTCGATGCGACTGCGCATCTGTCAGTACATTCTGAAACCGCACGACATCGTCCCGATGATTTTTTAAAGCTTCTCACCAATTTCCAGCCTGAGTACACCCACGGTTATTTCGGGCATCGGACTTTGCGATGCTGGTAAAAAACGATGATCCGCAAAGCTGTCAGAAAGCGCACTGAAACCTACTTACCCCCGTTCCTGCTGCGTAGTGGCGCGGCGACCAAATCGCACATCAAGTCCCCGAAGGCCGTCGACAACCTGTCGGGAATACCTTCGTTTGTCGAAAAGGACGAATAATATGACACCCACTAAAATCGTTGCCACGATCGGCCCCGCAACGGCAACACCCGAGATGCTGCGCCGCTTGTCCGAATTCGGAATGTCGATAGCCCGGCTGAACGGCAGCCATGCCGATCTGGATTGGCACAGAGACGCAATCAAGCTGATCCGAGATACGCTGCCCCAAACGCCAATACTTTTGGACATTCCGGGGCGCAAGGTACGGACGATACAATTGGCGCATGAACCGTCTTTTTCGGCCGGCGACACCTTGATCCTGACCACCGACACGGTTCACGACGGCACCGAGAAAGTCCCCGTCAATTACGCCAATTTGCACAAGGACGTCGAACCGGGAACGACCATTTTGGCGGACGACGGCACGCTGCGGTTCACGGTTATGGAGATCAACGGCCCCGACATTGTTTGCCGTGCCGATGTCAATGGAACATTGCGGAGCCGCAAAGGCATCAACGTGCCAAATGTTCGCCTGGGTACGGATCTCATCACGCAACGTGACCATGACATGGTCGCCTTTGCCCGCGATAATGAGGTGGATTTCATTGGAATCAGCTTCGTCGAATCAGCCGCCCATGTCGAAGCAATCCGCAGCCTGACCGGCGGCACATGGCCCCGCATTGTCGCCAAGGTTGAGAACCAAGGCGGGATCGATAATCTGGAAGAGATCTGCAGTGCCACCGACGCCATCATGATTGATCGTGGCGACCTCTCCGTAGAGACGAATCTGGAGACCTTGGCCATTGCACAGAAGAAGATCATCATCGCGGCGACTGCCGCCGCAAAGCCGGTGATCGTCGCCACCGAAATCCTCCACAGCATGATCGAGAATCCGTTCCCGACAAAAGCCGAAGTCAGCGATATCACCAACGCCGTGATCGATGGATGTGCGGCGACGATGCTCAGCGGGGAAACGGCGGTCGGCAAACACCCAATTCAGGCAGTCGAAATGATGCAGAATGTGGCGAAGGCGGCCTCGTCACATGTACAATCGGTTCTCGACTACGACACGCCCGACGACAAAAAAGCTGTGCCCAAAGCTGTCGACGCAGCGATCGCGCTTATCTGCCGACAGTTGGCAATCTCGAAGATCGTCGCCGTCACCGTGTCAGGCTATGCGGCGCGATTGGTCGCATCCCACCGCCCGAGCCAACCGATTCTCGCCATCAGCAACGATCCCATCGCCGCGCGCAGCTTCAATCTTCTTTACGGAACGGAAGGCTTTTTCATTGATATCCCGTTTCCGAAATCCAGCACCGACCATGTTGTACATTGTCTTGAACATTTGTGGCGGATCGGAAAACTTGTGGATGATGATTTGGTACTGGTTACCGCCGTCGGCTATCCAAATACCGGCAATCGAATGAACTTGATCCAGACGCATTATATCTCTGATCTCAAGCAGGTATTTGACTGGCAGCCGTAACGAAGAGCCATCTTGCCGGGACGCAACTGTCACTCAGGCGCATTCATGAGGGCTTCCATCATCAATGCCACACCATGGTCGAACGGAACAGAAGCTTGGAACCCAAGAATTTCACGCGCCTTGTCCGGCAAGCCGACGGACAATCGCACGCCGGCATCGGCCAGCCCGTTGAAAACAACTTCAAGCTCCCTACCGGCGACACGCTCCAACTGATCAATTACCTGGGCGACCGTTACCGGAACTCCCGAACATATATTAATGACGTCGGCGCCTTTCGGCTCCCTTGTCGCCGCCGCGACGATCGCCCGAGCCGCATCGTCCACATAGATAAAGTCCCGTTGCTGCGATCCATCCCCTGCGACCGTCACCGGCTCGGCCCGAAGAACGCGATCTGCGAACAGACGGACCACGCCGCAGTAAGGAGAGGAAGGCAGTTGGCCGGCACCATAGACGTTAAACATGCGAAGGCCCATCGATGCCAGGCCCGTAGTTTCGGCGGCGGATGCCGCAGCACGTTCCAACGCCACTTTCTCCATCCCATGCGAATTGACCGGATCGCACGGGGTCGTCTCGGCAATTGGGCTGTTAGCGGCTTCACCGTAGACAGCCGCAGAAGAAGCATAGATCACAGGAATGCCGGCGGAGGCAGCTGTATCAAAAAAGGTATCTGCGGAATTTTTGAAAACTTCCAAATGGTCCGCACGGTTTGCTCTTGGGCAGTCGAGCACCGGAGACCCCGCCAAATGGATGCACCGATCAACCCCGTCAAGTGCCGAAACAAGGACCGTACGGTCGCCGACGGACCCATTGATCAGTTCAACGGCACCCGCCATCCCCGAAATTTGTCCATAGGCGAGATTGTCGAGTACGCGAACGCGATGCCCTGCAGACATGAGCCGCTTGACAACTTCACGGCCAATGAACCCACATCCACCGCTTACCAGGAAATTCGCCAATCGCCGTCTCGATCAAAATTTAGAGGGGATCAAAAAGTAGGCCGAGTATTAGTGCATGAATGGAAACGGCGCAATCCTCCCGTCCCCAGCGCGATGGGCGGTTTTACTGTCGGAGAATTTGAATGAACAGCGACCCTATTTCACAAGGCCATCGCGCCTGCATGGTTTGTGATGCGCCGTTGGTGCCGGCCCACCGGTACCCGGGGCTGCTGAAGTGCGACACCTGCGGCTTCCATACGGCAGATGTAAGCCTGTCGCCGGAAAAAATCCGCGCCCTATACGGCCACGATTATTTTCATGGCGCCGAATACGGTGATTACATTGAAGAAAAGAATGCCCTGCAGATTAATTTTATCCACCGCCTGGCTGAGATCCGCGCACTACCGGGATTATCCGCGAGCTCCAAGCTGTTTGAGATCGGCTGCGCTTATGGCTTCTTTATGGAGATGGCCGACACGGTATTCTCGGACGTCGCCGGAATCGATATCGCTGCGGATGCCGTCGCCTATGCCCGTGATGATTTGGGCCTGAACGCGGTAGAGGGTGATTTTCTGGAGGCTGACCTTCCTTTCACGCCCGACATCATCTGTATGTGGGATGTGATTGAACATCTGGAACGACCGGATCTGGTTCTAAAAAAATCCTCCGAAATTCTAGCGCCGGGAGGATATCTCTGCATCACTACCGGCGACATCGGATCATTTACGGCAAGGCTGCGCGGGCCGAACTGGCGCATGATCCACCCACCAACGCATCTCCACTACTTCAGTGTTGCGACCTTAGGACGCTTGCTTCAGCGCAGTGGAATGGACCTCATGTCGGTAACGCATCCGGCGGTCAAACGGACCATTGGATCCATGCTATACGGTGTCTTCGATCTCCGTTTGGGCGCACACAAGTTATACTCTCTATTGTCACGCCTGCCCGGGCAGGACTTGACGGTATCGCTCAATCTTCACGACATCATGCTTGTCATTGCCAGGAAGCCCACATGACCAACCGCATTGATCACGCAAGCGCGGCCGATCGCGAAAACCTGCGGTCGCTTGCCGGCAAACTTATTTCGGTAACCGCGCCCGCGTTAAACGAAGAAGACAACCTTGAGGCTCTCTGCCAACAGATCGCGGAAGCCTTGTCTCCGCTTACAGAGAACTACGAAATCGTCATCGCCGACAACGCAAGTTCCGACAATTCCCACGCACTGCTGCAGCGCCTTTCCGCTAAGGATCCGCGCATCAAATACGTCCGGTTATCACGCAATTTCGGACATCAGGGCGGATTGATCGCGGGAATGCACCATTGCGCAGGTGACATCATCATCACGATGGATGCCGATCTACAACATCCTCCCAAAGTCATCCCGGAGCTTTTGGAACAATGGCAAAAGGGCTTTGATGTCGTCGGCACCCAAAAGCAGGCCGTCGGCTACACGACACCACTTCGGCTGCTCTTAAACCACATATTCTATAAGGTGGTTGGCCGATCGACAGGCATTCCCCTCACCCAGCATCAATCCGATTTTCGGCTTCTGGACCGGGCCGCATTGAATGCCTTGCTGGCGCTTCCCGAGCGGGAAAAGTTTCTGCGCGGGCTTTGCCATTGGATTGGGTTTCGTCAGACCAGCGTAGAATTCAAACCTTCGGCGCGACAATTCGGTCGGACCAAATTCCGCTTCATGGGGCTGATGGCGTTTGCCATTCACGGGGTCGTATCCTTCAGTGTCTTGCCGTTGCGTCTGTTCACGATCACCGGCCTCATTGTCGCGGCGCTCGCGCTCGGCAATGCCGCTTATCTGATTTTCGATTGGCTTTTCGGGCTTTCCACCGAACCGCCGGCGGGCTGGCTGACGCTTGCCACAGGGGTCTATTTCCTGGGAGGTCTGCAATTGGTCGGAATCGGTGTCTTGGGTGAATACTTGGCCCTGACGTTGGTCGAATCTCGCCGCCGCCCGAGCTTTATTGTGGCAGATGCCAACACACCGATGTACGTTGGCGACACCGCGACACCGCGATCAACTTCTCCCTAATCAGCCAATACAACCCGTCAGCCCAAGCGATTCAGTCCAATGTGCGGCATCTTCGGCATCATTTTGAAAAACCGCAACAGCGTCGCCCGGAATACGTTCGAGCACGCCTTGAATTTTCTGTACACCGCATCCATGGCACGCGGGCGGGATGCCACGGGATTGGCCCTTCATGATGGCGCCAAGGTTCATATTATCCGGCGCGACTGCGATCCCACCATGATGCTGGCCAGCAACGCTTATCGGCGCGTCATCGCCGAGGGGTTCGCTGCCGATGCCGCCGCCCCTCTGATCGCGTTCGGACAGTGCCGGTTGGTAACCAACGGATCCCTTGCGATTGACGATAACAACCAACCCGTAACGGCGGGCAACATCGTCGGCGCGCACAACGGAATCGTGATCAATGACGATAGCCTGCTGCCTCAAACGGCTGCCGCCGCGTCGGAAAAGACCCGGCCAACCGCATTGGCGGAAACCGTTCATGCGGCCAACGACACAACACGGTTGATGCAAGCAATCGACGCGGCTCTCGGTCACACAGGTGACCTGCGGGCAGCGGTCGGCGACGTTTTCGGGCGGCTTGAGGGCGAAGCTTCCGTGGTCGTTATGTCCAGGCTTAATGCCACATTGGAGCTGGCCACCAACACCGGCTCTCTGTATTTCGTCCAATCCGACGAATCAGAAGCGTTCGCTTTCGCGTCTGAACTGATTTTCCTGAAACAGCTGATTGCCAATAGCCCGATCTTCGCGGGTATAGATGAACACAAGATCGTTCATCTTCACCCGGGCGAGTACGCCCACATCAACCCGCGTACGATGGCCCTGCAACAGGGATCGCTCAACTCCCCATTGATGGCCGCCCCCGAAGATGGGGCGCTAGACACGACGCAAACGATTGCTGTCCCATTGGTTCGTGTCTCGAATTCGGCCGGCGCCTTACGCCGGTGCACGGCCTGCGTGCTACCTCATACGTACCCCGGCATTTCGTTCGATGACAAAGGCGTCTGCAATTTTTGCCGAAACCACAAGCGCCAAAAGGTCCACGGCCGGTTGGCCCTTGAACAACTTTTGGACAAACATCGGCGGACCGACGGGCGATACGACTGCATTGTCGGGTTGAGCGGCGGGCGTGACAGCAGTTACGGCCTGCACTTGCTTAAGACAGAGTACGGAATGAATCCGATTGCCTACACCTACGACTGGGGCCTTACCACGGACCAGTCGCGGCGAAATCAGGCAATCATGTGCAGCAAGCTCGGCATTGAACACATCATCAGAGCGCCGGATATCGGGAAGAAACGCCGTCACATTCGCAAAAACATCAACGCTTGGCTGGAACGTCCCCAGCTTGGCATGGTTCCGTTGTTTATGGCGGGGGACAAAGACTTCTATCAGCTCGGCCGCGACCTGAAGCACGACTACGATGTTGATTTGACCGTGTTCTGTTCAGGTTCCCTTCTCGAACAACGACAGTTCTTCGTCGGGTTCTGCGGTGTCCATGATCACGTCACCTATACGGCACGACTCTATGGCTATCCACTGAAGGTCAAGGCACAGCTCGCGTTTTATTACGCGTCCCAATATCTGCTCAATCCGCGCTACCTCAATGAATCGCTGTACGACAGCATCAGGTCTTTCTTCACCAGCTTCTTGTTCAAAGACGATTTTCTGTACCTCTACGAGTACATCGATTGGGATGAGGGGAAGATCGATGCAACGCTCCGCGATCTCTACGACTGGCAGTCGGATTCGCGCTATGGGAAAAACCAGTGGCGCATGGGAGACGGCCAAACGGCTTTCACCAACTACATCTTCCACGCCGTCGCGGGGTTTTCGGAGTTCGATAATTTTCGCTCCAATCAAATTCGCGAAGGCTTGATTGATCGGGAAGAAGCCATGCGGCTTGTGACCGAAGACAACCAACCCAAATGGGGCGCGCTTGAGTATTTCGCTTATGTGATCGGGATCAACCTCGACGAGGTTCTGGCCAAGATCAACAACATTCCAAAGCTGTATTGACCCAACCACCCAATTTCCCTGCACGCGATGCAGCCGGCCGCAACTTGGCCGCAGATACGAGCTGGAATCTGCTGTCGCTGGCAGTGCAGGTTCTCGCGGGTGCCGGCTTGACCATCGGTGTGTATTTCGGCTTCGGCAGCACGTCTCTTGGCATCTTCAATCAGCTTTATGCGATCTTTGTAATCAGCGGTCAGTTGTTCGTTTTCGGGCTGAATGATTCAGCCCTGACGCACTCTGCGCGGTACAGTGATAAGCCCCGCCAATCCGACATGATGCTCGAGACCGGCCTCCGTTTGGCGTTTCTCGGTGGTGGTATTGGCGTGGCTGTGATTTTCGCGGCGGCGATCCTCGGTGGCGAAACGATATTGAGCGCAGAGGTACGGGAGGGCGTTGCTTTTTTAGCGCCCGGTATCTTCCTGTTCGTAATCAACAAGGTGCTGTTCGGCGTTCTTAACGGGCGGCGCTGGTTTTTTCGCTTCGCCTTGGTGCAGGCGGTGCGGGCCCTCGTGTTGGTGGCCTCGGTTTTTGCGGTGCTTGGTTTTGACGCATCTCCCGGGCTGCTCGGCTTGTGTTTTACCTTCACAGAAACCGTCGTCCTGGCCTTTAATTTCGACCTGGTCCGCGATGCCTGGCGTATCCGTTCAGAAAGGTGCGGTGATCCTGACGGGTTTCACTCCTGGATACGGACCCACTTGTCATTCGGTATGCGCGCCGTTCCGCACGGGCTTCTTTCCGAAACATTCATACGCCTCGATATTCTGGTTCTCATGCTGTTTGTCGATGATTCCGCGATCGGCATTTACAGCTTTGCCGCATTTTTCGTTGAAGGCGTCTATCAATTGCCCGTCGTCATTCGCAACATCACGAACCCGCAACTTGTTCCTTTATTCACTGCCCGTGCCGGGAAATTGTTTCGCCGTCTCGTGATCCGAAGCGGGGGAGTCAGCCTGATCCTGACGGCATCGGCGACAGCCGTCATCCTCTTGGCGGCCCCCCAAGTGTCGCGATTGATCACAATCCAAGATTTCGATTCCATATACGGCATCTTGTTGATCATTCTGCCCGCCCTGACGTTTTATGCGTTTTCAATACCTTTCGATTTCGCGATCCTGCAGGCAGGGCGGCCCGGCCTGCAAAGTATGTTCATGACGGCAACGACGCTTGTGAACCTTGTCGCCAATCTCATTTTGATTCCGAGCTACGGGCTGCAGGGCGCGGCAATAGGAACAGCAATCGCTCTTTTCAGTTCGACCCTGATTCTCTGGCTCGTTCTAATCTGCGTGATTCGCATCCACACTTGGCCACATGACGGATAGTTAAAGTTCCCCCCTCATACATTACTTAGCCGGCGATGCCGCCGGCACGTCGAGTTCGAGGAGAAGCCCCATGTTGAAATACATCGTGAAAATGTATTGGCAAGACGATAGCTGGGTCGCCGTCGTACCCGACCTTCTTGTTGCCGGCAAAGGCCCCACAGCCGCTGCTGCCGTTGATGCCGCAATTTCACGTGCCGAAGAAACTGAGCGCAACCTTACTGAGGCTGGTTTTGCCGAAGTCAGCAGTGAGGGGACCACCCTGTCGATACATCGCCCCAGATCCCTTCGCGACATCGCCGTCGAAACCTTAACCGAGTTTGGTCTGCGCGCGGCAATCGTCGGAGTTGTCTTGCTGGTCCTATTGCTTCCCGTGGCCGTCGGCTTATTTAGCTTCGCACAACAGCTGAAGACCGAGGTCCTCGCAGAAATCAGTGTGGTTCGACAGGACCTTCTGGGGGACTCCGTCGACAGCTCCAGCGACAAGGGCGAGCGCCTCCGGATTCGCGCCGAACGCCTGCGCGATATGTTGACGCCCGCCGCAGAAGAGCTTCGGCCGCTGGTTCGCATCCTTATGGGCACGGACACCGCAAATAACGGCACCGGCAAATAGGCCGATGGCTGCGAAGCTTCCGAACGGCGCGAACGTCCGCTCAGCGTCTGCGGTGGTGGCGCTGACGGCCATCCAGCCCGCGTTACACCAGCGTTGGATCGCGCCACTGCTGGCCATGGTCCTTCTGGGCGCCCTGGCGTTTGGTTTGGGGTGGCATCAACTGGTTCCAATCCTCAGCAAGTGGGAAGCATTCCAGTATTTCTACAACTACGCGACCGTCGATCCTCATTTGTCATTCGCGATTGCCCCGCGGGCAAACATCGGTGGACAAGGGTATCCCTTGCTGGACATGGGCCGGTTTGCAACGGACCTTTTCGGCCTTTCGCTTCCCACTTTCCGGACGGCGTCTTTGCTGTATGGGCTCGCTGCCTACGGTCTGATCATCGTCGTCTTTCGCCGATGGTTTGGACTATATGCTGCCTTGGCCGGTACGACGCTGACCGTGCTGAGCATCGGCTATCTGTTCATGTCGAATCAGATGCTCGTGTTCACGCCAACTTCTCTTCTTTGTGTGCTGTTAGTGGAACGAACACAAACTCTTGGCCGCAAACCAAATTGCTTGATTGCCCAATCCACGGTGGTGTTCGTCCTAGCCATGCTATTGATCCATTATGCCATGGGTCGTTACTTCGCGGTCGGTTGGATAGCCTGGTTTTTCTTGTCACGCATCGCCGTTGCGCAGCGCGTGTTCGGCTTAGGGGCAGCGTGGCGGGAATTCGTTTCGTGCCAATTTCGCCTCGCTTTCGGAATTACCATTGCGACCGCGACGCTACTCTGCCTGCTTGACCCGCGTAACGCTGCTTATCTGATCGATCCGGTCAGCATTTTTTTCCCCGACCAATGGGACGAAGTTGAAACGTCACCCGGAAAGTTACTGCCGACGGTGCTCGGAAATATCGCCTTACTTGGCGAAATGATCTTTCCTTTCCTGACGCAGGCCGCACCCAATCTACCGGACCCGCTGCTAACCGGCGCACGGGCACCAATACTGAACTATTGGCATACGCCGTTTCTGATCCTCGGGTTTTGCGTCGCCGTTGTTCGAACCGGGCGGCGGACGGTTGCGGACGTTCTGCCGTATGCATCCATCCATGTGATTGCATTCCTGACGCTCGGCCTGACGTTATTTTCCGAACAGATTGGCGATCTGGCGACCATCTCGGCGAACCGGACATTTTGTGGATTTTTCGCGTTTGCCGGGTACATCGTGGTGGCATTTAAGTGGATCGCCGAAAAGGCCCAGAATCAGAGCGCACTCTTACGGTTCGGGCTTTTGGCGCTTCCCTATATCTTTTGTGCTGCTGCGGTGCCCGTTCTCAATGTGACATTTCGCGGCATGTCTGAACGGATCTCGGCCATGGCGACAATCGACGATGTCAAAAGGCAGTTTTCACCCGTTCCCACCGTCCTTCCTGCTGGTATCCAGGCGGATACCTACCTACACGCACGCTACGCCCGTCTGGCGGAGCGCCTGATGCCGTGGCAAGCATGCTTCGCCAGACACGAGGTCGTTCTGTTAAGGGTCAGCCCGCAAATTCTACTCAACCGCGGCAAGTATGATGGTCTGCATTATATTCACAATTTCAATGACTTATCGTCCACCTTTGCTCTGTACCTAAGCAATCTCGGCATGAATGTCGGCCATGTCGTCGTCCATGGCATACGCGCCAAGGGGTACAAGGATCGCGGTCATGGGTACGGCGGACGGCCCCGGGTATTCTCCGGCCCAATCGCTTGGCGAGATGAAGAAATTATCTACCCTGCGCGGGGACCTCGCGCATTTCAGTTAGTGGCCTCACACCAGGGCCGCATCCCCGACTTCATCGTTACCTTTTCCCAAGCGGAAGCAGACGCCGCCAGGCAGCTGCTGGCGGATTTGGGGCGCCGCACGAGCGAACCCGTTCCGATCACCTCCCTGCCGGCGTCATTCATAAGGGCCGATGGCGCAAGCACGCCGTGTCAGGCAATTCGGTAGGCCGACAACAGGGCTTGGGAGAAGCGAAGCAGACCGATCTGAAACGGCAGAAATCTGCGGTTTTATGATTGCATCGACACCACCACTGTGCAATATTCTGACTTCATTGTTCACTGCATGAACATCGGGCAGCCTGCGTCTCACACACCTCTCGTGCCCCCATCCGGTATTTCGCCGTGGTTTCACCCGGAGTGCGGTAGCATGGCGTGATGCCCTTAAGATCTGCCCCATCCAACAGCATGCCGGTTTCCGCCCATGGCACCCAGTGAGCGCCTTCGCAAAGCCGTCTTTCTTGACCGTGACGGCGTGCTGTCCCGATCCGATGTGCGCGACGGCAAGCCATATGCACCGACCCGGTTTGAGGATTTCGACATTCTCCCGGATGCGGCAGGCGCCCTTGGCGCCTTGAAGAAGGATCGTTTCCTGTTGATCGTTGTGACCAACCAGCCGGACGTCGGCAACGGCCATGTCGACCGTGCCGTTGTCGAAGACATGAACGCGCGATTGGCCCGCGATCTGCCCATCGACGCCGTGAAGGTTTGCTATCACGGACAAGCCGACGGTTGCGATTGCCGCAAGCCCAAGCCTGGCATGATCCTGAATGCGGCCAAGGAATTCGATATCGACCTTGCCGCCAGCTTCATGGTCGGCGACCGCTGGAGTGATATCGACGCCGGCCGCGCCGCAGGCTGCCGAACTGTATTCATCGATCGCGGCTATGGCGAAAGGCGCCCGGTGACCCAGGATTTCACCGCTGCATCCATGGGCGAAGCCGCGGATCTGATCCGCACCGCCGCCCATCTCTGATCCACCGAGGAAGTTAAAGGAACCTCGCCATGCCGGACGTCAATGACCTGACCATCAAGCTTTTCGCCGACGGCGCCGATCTGGACGGCATGATCCGGATGTACGCCAACCCGCTGATCAAGGGCTTCACCACCAACCCAACCTTGATGCGCAAGGCAGGGGTGGGAGACTATGAAGCCTTCGCCCGCGAGGTGCTGAAAGCCATTCCGGACCGCCCGGTCAGCTTCGAAGTGTTCGCCGACGACCTGCCGACGATGGCCGCGCAGGCGCGGGCCATCGCCGCCTGGGGGCCCAGCGTTAACGTCAAAATTCCCGTCACCAACACCAAGGGCGAATTCACCGGCCCGATCATCGAGAAATTGTCGGCCGAAGGCGTGCAACTAAACGTCACCGCCGTGTTCTCGCTGGATCAGGTCCGCGCCATCACCGATGCCTTGGACAAAGAAGTGCCGGCCATCGTCTCCGTTTTCGCCGGACGGATCGCCGACACGGGTCTCGACCCCATGCCGCTGATGGCAGAGGCGCTGAAGATCATGGCCGACAAGCCCAAGGCAGAGCTGCTCTGGGCCAGCCCGCGTGAATTGCTGAACGTCATCCAGGCTGATCAGGTCGGCTGTCATATCATCACCGCGACCAATGACCTTCTCGGCAAGCTTGGGGGCATCGGCAAGGACCTGGAAGTCTTCAGCCGAGAGACCGTCCAAATGTTCTACAGCGACGCCAGCGCCGCCGGCTACACCATCGTCACGCCCGCCGACGCGGCCGCCGAATAACCAACGGAGCTTCGAGACATGCCCAACGCCTTCAATCACGTCCTGATCACCGGCGGCGCCGGATACGTCGGCAGCCTTCTGGCACCGCAGCTGCTTGCCCGGGGATACAAGGTCACCGTGTTCGACATCATGTATTACGGCGACGATTTCCTGCCCAAGGACAACCCCAACCTGCGCGTCGTCAAAGGCGACATCCGCGACACGGCGGCGCTCAAGGGCGCGCTCGACGGTGTCGACGCCGTTATCAGCCTGGCCTGCATTTCCAACGACGCCAGCTTCGAGCTGGACGAAAACCTGTCGACCTCGGTCAACCTGGACGCCTTCGAGCCCATGGTGATCGCCGCCAAGGAAGCGGGGGTGAAGCGTTTCATCTTCGCCTCGTCGTCATCGGTCTACGGCGTGTCTGAATCGCCTGACGTGACCGAGGACCACCCCCTGGTGCCGCTGACCTTGTACAACAAGTACAAGGGCATGTGCGAACCGCTGTTGTTCAAGCATCAGTCCGACGATTTTGTCTGCGTCACCATCCGTCCCGCGACCCTGTGTGGATACGCGCCGCGTCAGCGCCTGGACGTGTCGGTCAACATCCTGACCAACCATGCCGTGACCAACGGCAAGATCACCGTGTTCGGCGGATCGCAGATGCGCCCCAACCTGCATGTCCAGGACATGTGCGATTGCTATGAAATGCTGCTCGACCTGCCGAACGACAAGATCGCTGGCGAAACCTTCAACGTTGCTTTCCAGAACATGAGCATCATGCAACTGGCCGAGATCGTCAAAAAGGTCGTCCAGGAAGAGTTTCCCGAAAAGGGCGATATCGACATCGTTACCACGCCGACCGACGACATTCGCTCCTATCACGTCAATTCCGACAAGATCACCCGCATGCTCGGCTTCTCGCCGAAATACAACATCGAAGACGCGGTGCGCGGCCTGTGCCGGGCCTTCCGCAACGGCGATCTGCCCAACAGCATGGATGACGACAAGTACTTCAACGTTCGCCGCATGAAGGCGCTTAACGCCGCATGACGACCAAACCGATCGCCATTGTCACCGGCGGCGCCGGGTTTATCGGCAGCCATATGGTTGACGTGTTGCTGGAGCGCGGCCACGCCGTGCGTGTGATCGACGACTTCTCCGGCGGCCATGAACGCAATCTCACGCACCTCGCGGGCAATCCCGACCTCGCCGTCGAACATGCCGACATCCGCGCCCTCACGCCGGGGTCGGCATTATTCCAAGACGCCCGCTTCGTGTTCCATTTCGCCGGCATCGGCGACATCGTGCCGTCGATCGAAAAGCCCATCGACTACATGGACATCAACGTCCAGGGAACGGTGAAGGTTTTGGAATGCGCGCGCGCGGCCGGCGTGCAGAAACTGGTCTATGCCGCGTCATCGTCCTGTTACGGCCTGGCCGACGTGCCGACCCGCGAAGACCATCCCATCGACCCCAAATATCCCTACGCCCTCAGCAAGTACCAGGGCGAACAGGCGGCCCTGCACTGGCACAAAGTTTACGGCCTGTCGGTCAACGCGATCCGCATCTTCAACGCCTACGGCACCCGCGTCCGCACCACGGGTGCCTATGGCGCCGTGTTCGGCGTGTTCTTCAAGCAGAAACTGGCCGGCAAACCCTTCACCGTCGTCGGTGACGGCACCCAAGGCCGCGACTTTCTTTATGTCACCGACGTGGCCCGCGCCTTTCTGGCAGCGGCGGAGACGGAGCACACGGGTGAGATCTACAATCTGGGCGCGGGCAATCCTCAGACGGTCAACCGCCTGGTCGAACTTTTGGGGGGCGAGGTCGTTTACATCCCCAAACGTCCGGGCGAGCCGGACTGCACCTGGGCCGACATCGGCAAGATAACAAAAGACCTAGGCTGGGCGCCTGTGGTGTCGTTCGAAGAAGGCGTCGGCCGCATGACCGCCGAGATCGAGAACTGGCGCGATGCGCCATTGTGGGATCCGACAAGCATCGAACAGGCGACCAAAACCTGGTTCAAATACATGGCGCCGACGGACAAGACATGACCGCTGAATTTTTCGAAAAATACCAATTCAAGCTGAAGACCGCCGCGGAACTGCGCGACCTGATCGGCCCCTTCCCGCGTAAGAACAAGGTGATCATGTGTCACGGCGTGTTCGACGTCGTGCACCCCGGGCATGTCCGACATCTGGCCTATGCCAAAACCAAGGCCGACATTCTCATCGCCTCGATCACCGCCGACAGGCATATCAAGAAAGGCACCTACAGACCGCACGTCCCCGAGCGTCTGCGCGCCTTGAATCTTGCCGCGTTCGAAATGGTCGATTACGTGATGATCGACGAGAATGCCAAGCCGCTTGAGAATCTTCGCGGCCTTCAGCCCGACCTTTTCGCCAAGGGGTTCGAATACACCTCGGGCGGGCTTCCGGCGGCGACGCAGGAAGAAGCTGATATCGTCGAAGGCTATGGCGGCGGCATGATCTTCACACCGGGCGACATCGTCTATTCATCATCGCGCCTGATCGAGCTTGCCGCGCCGAACATTCAGATGGAAAAGCTGCTGACGCTTCTCCACACCCATAATCTGAGCTTCACCGATCTGCGGGCGACCTTGGACAAGATGCGGGGCTTCCGCGTCCATGTCGTCGGCGACACCATCGTCGACAGCTACACCCGGACGTCACTGATCGGCGGTCAAACCAAGACACCGACCTTCAGCGTACTTTACCAAGGCAAGGACGATTACATCGGTGGCGCCGGCATCGTCGCCCAACACCTGAACGCGACCGGCGCGGACGTCACTTTTTCAACGGTCCTGGGTAAGGACGTGCTTGCCGATTTCGTGATCGACGGCCTGAAAGAGGCCGGCATCAAGATCAACGCCATCATCGATGATACCCGCCCGACAACCAACAAGAACGCCATCATTGCCGGCGGGTACCGCCTTCTGAAGGTTGATACCCTTGACAACCGTTCGATTTCCGAAGGCATTCTCGAACAGCTGACCTCGAAGATCACGGGCACGGAAACCGATGCCGTCGTGTTCAGCGATTTCCGGCACGGCATCTTCAATCACTGGACCGTGCCGCAGTTAACCAGTGCCATTCCGCACGATGTCTATCGCGTGGCCGACAGCCAGGTCGCCAGCCGTTGGGGCAACATTACCGAGTTCAAGAACTTCGACTTGGTCACGCCCAACGAACGGGAAGCACGGTTCGCGCTGGGCGATCAGGATTCCACCGTCGGCGCGCTGGCCAGCGCCTTGGTTTCCGCCAACGCATGTAAACTCCTAATTCTCAAACTCGGTGACCGCGGTGCGTTCGTTTCCCGGCCCAAAATCGGCACAGAGGATGAAGGCAACTATTTCTCCGTCGACAGTTTCGCCCACAACATCGCCGATGCTGTCGGCGCGGGTGATGCGCTGCTGTCCTACGCAACGATGACCATGCTGGCGACCGGTAACGAAGTCATTGCCGGAATCCTCGGCTCCATGGCCGCCGCCTGCGAATGCGAGATCGACGGCAATGTGCCGATCCGTCCGGGCGACGTTCTGGCCCGCATCGACCAAGTCGAAAAAGCCGCCGGGTACGGCGGCTGACGCACATGCGGGTCATCGTTGCCGGAATGGGGGTCCAGGGCGCCAAGCGGCTTTCCGCCGCGGGTGCCGACGCGGTCGCCACCGTGGACCCTGTACGGGAAGACGTCGATTACAAAGACGTTCGTGACGTGCCGGTCGACGCTTATGACGCCGCCCTGCTGTGTATTCCTGACGAGCCGAAAATCCAGCTTCTGGAATATCTGCTGTCTAACCGGAAGCATGTGCTTGTTGAAAAGCCCGTGCTATCCACCAACGATGATGACCTGATCGGCCTTGCGAACCTGGCCGAAAAGTCCGGCACGGTCTGCTATACCGCCTACAATCATCGCTTCGAGCCGCACTTCATGCGCATGGCCGACCTGATCAAGAGCGGCCGACTGGGCAAGATCTATTCACTGCGCATGTTCTACGGAAATGGCACCGCCCGCCTGGTGCGCGACAGCGCCTGGCGTGACCAGGGTGCGGGCGTTCTGCCGGATCTGGGCAGCCATCTACTCGACACCCTGCGGTTTTGGCTTGGCCAGGATTTCGACGCGCGCTTCCGTGTGCGGGGTGCATACCGTCACGAGAACCGGTCCTTTGATCATGTCGTGATTGACACCGCCGATGGCTTGGCCATCCAACTTGAGATAACGATGCTGAGCTGGCGCAACCATCACACCACCGACATCGTCGCCGCGCACGGCAGCGCGCATATCGAAAGCCTGTGCAAATGGGGACCATCGACCTTCACGCACCGGACCCGCGTGCTGCCCAGCGGCCGCCCCCCGGAAGAGGCCGTGACCCTTGTCCAGGCCGATCCGACCTGGGACCTGGAGTACGCGCATTTCAAGGAGCTCTGCGCCAAGACGCCGGGCACCAACAGTCTGGCCAATGATCTCTGGATCAATCGCACCCTGCGCGATCTGGCCGCCCAGGCTGGCGTGCACGACTTAGTGCGCGAAGGGGCGGACACATGACGGCACCCGTCATCGGTTTTGCCGGCCTGACGCATCTCGGCCTTAACATGGCGGCGGCATCGGCGGCACGCGGATTCAAGGTCGTGGGCTATCAAGACGACCCGGCGGGTGTCGACGCCATCAACGCCGGGCACCTTCCCGTCGCCGAACCGGACCTGGACGACATGATCGCGCGGAACCGTGAACGCCTGACCTTTACCAGCGACGACACCAAGCTTGCCGATTGCGACATCGTCTATATCTCCGTCGACGTGCCCACCGACGACAACGGCCAAAGTGATCTGGCCCCTATTACCGGCATCATCGCGACGACCGAACGCGCCATGAGCGACGATGCCCTTCTGATCGTTCTCTGCCAGGTGCCGCCAGGCTTCACCCGCACCCTGGGCCGCGATCCCGCCCGGCTTTACTATCAGGTTGAAACCCTGATCTTCGGGCGTGCCGTGGAACGCGCCATGCATCCGGAACGGTTCATCGTCGGCTGCGCGAAACCGGATGCGGCAATAGACCCGCGTCTGGAAAATTACCTCGGCGCCTTCGACTGCCCCATCCTTCCCATGCGATATGAAAGTGCCGAACTGGCAAAGATCTCCATCAACATGTGCCTGGTCGCCTCCGTCGGCGTCGCCAACACCATGGCCGAGGTTTGCGAGCATGTCGGCGCCGACTGGTCGGAAATCATCCCGGCCCTGCGCCTGGATGCCCGCATCGGCCCGAAAAGCTATATCGCGCCGGGCCTGGGCTTGGCAGGCGGCAATCTCGAACGCGATCTTGCCACCGTGATCGGGCTCGCCGACCGGCACGCCACCGATGCCGGGATCGTCCACGCCTGGCTGGCCAACAGCCGACACCGCAAGGACTGGTGTTATCGCACCTTGAAGCAGGCCGTGCTCGACACGAAGCCCGATGCCACCATCGGCCTGCTTGGGCTGGCCTACAAAGAAAACACCCACAGCACCAAGAACGCGGCATCACTGGCGCTGCTGTCACATCTGGATGCGCGGTGGGTGACCGCCCATGACCCACAAGTCCGTGCCGCTAATATCCTGCCGGAATTGCGCCAAGCGGAAACCGCTCTCGACGCCTGCGACGGCGCCGATGCGGTGGTGATCGTCACGCCCTGGCCCCTGTACCGTGAGATCGACCCCGAGGAACTTGCCCGCCGCATGCGCGGTCGCACGCTAATCGATCCGTATGGCCTGATCCCGCGCGCGGGTGCCATCGCTGCCGGGCTTGACCATCACATGTTGGGCACGGCACCGACCCGCGCCGAGGCCTGCTGATCCCATGTTGCAACGCTCACCCGATAGATCGTCCATTACTTTTATACACATCAAACGACATGCCTGATCACGTTCTGATATATGCCGTAATCTCCGTATGCGCCGTCGTACAATCCTTGTTCGGTGTCGGCATTCTCGTATTCGGCACGCCGGCCCTGTTGCTCCTGGGATTTGATTTTGTAAGCACGCTGAGCTACCTCATCCCCGCGTCTTTTAGCGTATCCTTGTTACAGGTACTGGCCAAGGATGCCCGCCGGACATCAATCTCCATTTATCTTTATACACTTTGCCTTCCGGGCATCGCCTTCGGTCTATGGCTTTCGACGGTTGTCCATTTCACGTCCTGGCTCAACAGCTTCATCGGGGCAATCTTGCTGATTTCGGCGATGCTGAGGTTCTACACCAACCACGGTGGCGCCAATAAGTTCGACCTTGGCCGCGTTCTTCCTGCCTATCATTTCGTTATGGGGCTGATACATGGCAGCACCAATTTAGGTGGTGCGCTTTTGGCGATCCTTGCCGCATCGACCAAAAAGGAAAAGGAAGTTTTCCGCTATACCGTCGCTTATTACTATCTGATGTTCACGATCGTGCAATTCTTCGTTCTGCTCGCCAGTTTCGGGCCGGATAAGATGCTGTCGTACAACCTGCTGACCGCCGTCTTCTCCGCAACCATCTACGTGATAATCGGGAACCGCATATTCCTTCGAACTGGGGGGGGGCTTTATCAGCACGCCCTTACATCGTTCATGGTTGCCTTCGGCGTCTTGTTGATTTGCAAACCCTATCTGTGATCCATGCCAAAGCATGATGTAAATGGAGCCGATAAGATTTTAGATGCCGCTTGAACATACGCAATCTCACCCAAGCCAACCGACCCGTGTCGTCGTTCTCGGCGCCGGCGGGTTCGTTGGGCGAACCGCCGCCGACGCCTTCGCCACCGACGGGACGCCTGTTCTCGGCCTCGGCCGCAACGATGTCGACCTGATCGCCGACCGTGCTGACACCGTCCTGGCCGAGCAGCTTCGCGACACCGACACCTTGATCGTCATATCTGCCGAAGCTCCCTGCAAAGACGGTGCGATGCTGGAACGCAACATCCGTATGATGCGGAGCGTGACGGGTGCACTCACCCAGGTTCAGCCCGCGCATGTCGTTTATGTCAGCTCGGACGCCGTTTATGCCGACAGCGCGGCTCCGCTGACGGAAGCCTCCTGCGCCGAACCCGGTTCGCTCCACGGCGTCATGCATCTGGCCCGCGAATTGATGCTCAAAGAGGCCACCAAAGGACCTCTCGCAATCCTGCGCCCGACCCTGATCTACGGTGCGGCCGACCCGCACAACGGTTATGGCCCCAACCGCTTTCGCCGCCTGGCCGCGGCCGGCGAAGACATCCTCCTGTTCGGCGAGGGCGAGGAACGCCGCGATCATGTCGACGTCCGGGATGTCGCTGAACTGATCCGCCTGATCGCGGCGCATCGCTCGTCCGGCGTGCTGAATGCAGTAACCGGAACAGTAACGTCGTTCCGCGAGATCGCTGAGCTGGTTGTTGCCCTTTCCGAAACGGAAGTTGGCATCAAAGGCTCACCGCGCCAAGGGCCCATGCCTCACAACGGATACCGCGCCTTCGACCCGTCCGACACGCTGGCGGCCTTTCCGGAATTCCGATATACGCCCCTGGCGGACGGCTTGGCCCACGCGCAAAACGAGATGGCGGAGACCCTCTGATGGCCGAAGCAAACCTGCTGCGCGGCCTTCCCCAAGGCAAACGCAACGTCCAGGCGCGCGAGACCGCCAAGACAGAAGACCATATCCGCATTTCCCGCGAATACGGCGAGATGTACTTCGACGGCCCTCGCGAATACGGTTACGGCGGATACCGCTATGACGGCCGCTGGCAGCCGGTCGCCAAGGACATCATCACTCATTTCGGACTGAAGCCGGGCGACCGGGTGCTCGACGTCGGTTGCGCCAAGGGATTCCTCGTGAAAGATTTGGTCGCAGAGGGCATCGATGCCTACGGCATCGACATATCGAAATACGCATTGATGCACTGCGAACCGGAGGTCGTCGGCCGCCTACAGATCGGCAGTTGCGACGACCTGCCGTTTCCCGACGACAGTTTCGACGCGGTTCTGGCGATCAACACGATCCATAATCTGGATCGTGACGGCTGTATTCGTGCCGTGAAGGAAATCGAGCGCCTGGCCCCGGGCAAGGGGTTCATTCAGGTCGACAGCTACCTCACGCCGGAACAGAAGGAAATCTTCGAAAGTTGGGTGCTGACCGCACGGTTCCACGACTACCCGGACGGTTGGTTGAAGGTCTTTGAAGAGGCCGGATATACGGGCGACTGGTACTGGACCATCATCAGATGAACACGATAACGGGAGAACGGTTTCTTGCTTCCCAATTCCTTTGACGATTCAACTGCGCGCAAGCGCTGCATGGGATACCGTCGGCGTGTCCTAGAAATCTCCCAACAGGTCCAGGCCCTGCACGCGGCAGGCGCTTTTTCCTGCCTCGAGATGGTGGACGTTATCTACAACGGCCTGATGCGCGGCGCCGCCGGCAACAGCCCGGACACCTTCCTCATGTCCAAGGGGCATGGCTGCATGGCGCAATACGTGATCCTCGAAGACCTCGGCATCCTGTCTCGTCAGGACTTGGACCTTTATTGCAAGCCCGACGGCCGGCTCGGCTGTCATCCCGATTACGGCGTTCCGGGCATTGAAGCCTCGACCGGATCCCTCGGCCACGGCATGGGTCTGGCCACGGGCATGGCCTACACGGAACGCCATGTGAACAAGGGCGACGGACTGATCTTCACTGTCCTGAGCGACGGCGAACTGCAGGAAGGTTCGACCTGGGAATGCATGATGATGGCCGCGAACCTTGAGGTCGACAACCTGATCTGCTTCCTTGATCACAACGGCATGCAGTCCTTCGGCAACACGGCCGAGACCCATCCCAGGTTTTATCCGATCCGCGAAAAAGTTGAGGCCTTCAACTGGGAGGTCGCCGAGGTCAACGGCCATGACGGGGCCGCTGTCTTCGACGCCGTCGCCGCCCGCAAAGGGGGGCGTCCTTTCCTGTTGATCGGGAACACGGTGAAGGGCCGGGGCGTTTCCTACATGGAGGGCGGTGCGATCTGGCATTACCGTTCACCCAACTCCGAGGAATATAAACAAGCGCTCGACGAACTGGTGGAGATCTCGTCATGAGGAACAAGTTCGCCGATGCGATCTACGAGATCGGAAAGACCAATTCGAAGATCTGTGCCTTGGTCGCGGATATTTCGCCGGCCGGCTCCATGGTCAAGTTCCGCGAAGAGTTTCCCGAACGCTTCATCAATTGCGGCGTCGCGGAACAGGCGATGATCGGCATCGCCGCCGGCATGGCGCTGAAGGGCATGCGGCCATTCTGCTATACCATCGCAACGTTCTCCCTCTATCGGCCGTTCGAAATGGTGCGCGACGACCTCGCCTATCAGAATCTGCCGGTGACGGTGATCGGCATGGGGGCGGGCATCATCTATTCGACCCTCGGCGGCACCCATCACACCATGGAGGACATCGCCGTCGCCTCCGCCATTCCCAATATGACGGTGCTCGCACCCTGCGACCCTGAAGAGATGCGCCTGGCGACAACTTGGTGCGCGACCGAAAGCACGGGGCCCGTCTACATGCGGCTCGGCAAGGCGGGCGAACCCGACCTGACAGCCAACGCCGTCGATCCGTTTATAGTCGGCAAGATCCGCTATCTGGTCCGCGGAGACGGTGATCTGTGCATCCTGACCTACGGCATCACCATGAAGATGGCGTTCGACGTGGCCGACCGCGTGCGCGCCAAAACCGGCAAAACACCATCGGTTGTTTCCGTCCATACCATCAAGCCACTGGATGAGGCCGGCATCCTGGACGCACTGACGTCGCACAAGCAAACAGCGGTGATCGAAGAACACGTGCCGCACGGCGGCCTCGGGTCCCGAGTCAAGGAGATCGCCTGGGACAACGGCATCACAAACGGCCTCAAGAACTTTACGCTCAAGGACGAGTTCATCCATTTCTATGGCAGCTATGAAGAGCTTTTGGCCCGCCATGGGCTGGAAGCCGGTGCCATTGCAGAGGCCATATGAGCACCCTCCCGACAAACATGGCAGACAGACTTGCCATCCTGGGCGGCACACCAGTAAGGGGCGTGCCGATGCCGGCCCGCCTCGCCATCGCGGAGGCCGAAGAGGCCATGGTCAAACAGGTCATGGCTTACTACCGGGAACGCAAACTGGACCCAGGTTATCAGGGGCATTTCGAAGACCGATATTGCCAAGCCTTCGCCGAGAAGATGGGAGGCGGGTTCGCCGACGCGGTCGCCACGGGAACGGCGGCGCTCTATGTCGCGATCGCAGCACTCGATTTGCCGAAGGGATCGGAAGTCCTCGTCTCTCCCATCACCGACCCTGGCAGTTTAAGTGCAATTATCCTGAATGGCCTAACCCCCCGACTTACAGACAGTAAGCCGGGCAGCTACAACATGGGGCCTAACCAGTTTCTTGATCGCATCAGCGATTCCACCTCAGCCGTGATGGTCGTCCATGCCGCCGGCCAGGCGACGGAAATTGATGCCATTACGGCAGAGGCACATGCGCGGAAAATCAAGGTCATTGAGGATTGTTCTCAGGCCCATTTCGCCACTTGCGCCGGCAAACCCGTTGGCAGCTTTGGGGACATCGCCGCATTCTCGACCATGTACCGCAAGGCCCACATTACGGGCGCCAGCGGCGGCCTCGTCTTCACACGCGACGAAGAAATCCACCGCATGGCGCTGGCACATGCAGACCGTGGCAAGCCGCGCTGGCAGGATGAATTCGACGACCGCGATCCGTCGGGCTACCTGTTTCCCGCACTCAACCTGCATTCGGACGAAATTTCCTGCGGCGTTGGCTTAATCTCGCTTGCCCGCCTTGATGACACCATCGCCCGGCGCCGCGCCTTTGTCGATGCCGTGGCATCCGGTATCGACGAACGGTCTCGTGTCTGCACGCCGTCCGCCCATTCGGATGCGGATTCACCTTTCTTCTATCCCGTGTTCATCGACCCGGCGAAGATCACTTGCACCAAGACCGAATTCGCACTCGCTGTCCGAGCCGAAGGCATCGACCTTAACCCCGACTATAAATATTTGGCCACGGACTGGCCGTGGTTACGCTCACATCTGTCGGACGGTTTCGATTGCCCCAACGCGCGGCGCGCTCTTGCAGAAAGTTTCAATCTTTATTTGAACGAGAATTATGGCGCGGCCGAAGCTGACGATACGGTCCGGGCAATTCTCAAAGTTGAATCCCATTTCGTCGAATAGTCGGCATCTGGCAAGCAGCATAACGGCAAACACATCATGATCGTTCTTGGAATTCACGGCGGCGTCACCTTGGGCCAACACGAGCCCGCGGCAGCCCTGATTATTAACGGGCGTTGCGTCGCGCTATGCGAAGAGGAACGCTATCTGCGGATCAAATCCTGCTACGGCATGCTTCCCTTCTACTCCATAAAGGCTTGCCTGGAGATTGCCGGTATTTCCTTTGAGGACATCGACCTGGTCGTGACGCCAGGCATCACCTACCCGGGCCATGATGGCCGGATCGAAGCATATCTGCGCCACAACTTCGGCTCGTGCCCGAAGGTCGAGCAGGTCCACCACCAGATGGCGCACATCGCCACGGCATTTTACGGCTCTGGGGTTGATGATGCGATTTGCGTGTCTCTGGATGCCGCCGGCGATGGCATGGCGGGAATGGTCGCCAGTGCATCGCGCGAAAACGGCATTACTGTGCTGGAGGAAATTCCGACCGATAATTCTCTTGGTTACTTTTACACGCTGATGACCTACTTCCTGGGTTTTGGCGATGGCGACGAATACAAGGTCATGGGCTTGGCGCCGTATGGTGAGCCGACCGTCGATCTTAATAAGATCATCCGGCCTGTCGACGGCGGGTGGGAATTTGATTGGTCGTTCGTGCGCCGGGACCCGTCGGTCAAATCACCGTTTGAGCCACTTTACGGCCCCAACTTGGCCGAGGTTTTAGGCCAACCCAGCCGCATTCCGGGAAGCGAGATGACGCCGTTCTACCGAGACTTGGCACGCTCGATTCAGGCCGCCACGGAAGAGTGCCTTTTGAGTCTGCTTAAATCCGCCCGGGCACGCGTCCCCGATACGGCCAATTTCTGTTATGCAGGCGGCGTTGCACTCAATTGCTCGGCCAACCGCCGCGTTGTCACCGACGCGGGGTTCGAGACTTTCTATGTTTCGCCCGTGTGTTCGGATCGCGGCCTCGCTCTTGGCTGCGCCTATTATGGGGCGGTACAGATGGGCGACACGCCGTGGCCGCTGCTCACCCCCTATCTTGGGTCTTCCTATTCCGACGACCATATTCGCCAGGAACTAACGGGCAATAGCTGCACCTTTGAGGAAGTGGAAGATCCAGCTGAATCAGCGGCAGCACTTCTTGCTGAAGGCAAAATTCTGGGATGGTTTCAAGGCCGGTCAGAAGCCGGGGCGCGGGCGTTGGGTAACCGCTCAATCATTGCCGCAGCCGGAACCGAGGAGATGCGTGACCTTGTGAATGCTCGCATCAAATACCGTGAGGAATTTCGTCCCTTCGCGCCGTCTGCCCTGAAAGAGCGGGCGCAGGATTTCTTCGATATCGATTCCAGAGACTACCCATCCATGTCGATTACGGTAGATGCCAAAGCCGATGCCGCCGACAAAATTCGCGCCGTTGTCCATACGGACGGAACCGCCCGGCTGCAAACCGTGCGAAGCTCGGACAACGAAATTTATTACAACCTGATCCGCGCCTACGATGCGGTCACCGACGTTCCGGTGATACTGAACACCAGCTTCAATCTTAAGGGCCAGCCGATCGTCGAAACTCCGCGGGATGCCCTTATGACATTCTTCGGATGCGGCTTGGATGCGCTGATGTTGGGCCGTTTTCTGGTTCGAAAGCCCGCCGCGTGATTCCTGTTTCAGCCGGACCGGAAAAGCATATCGCCGGTGCATTTTCTCGATTCGGCGTACCCCGCGACAGCACATTGTTCGTTCACAGTTCATTTAAGGCCTGCGGCCGCGAGGGTGGCGATCCGGTCAATGTATTGGAAGCAATGCTCGAGTACATGGCGCCCGGCACGTTGATGTTACCGACCATGTCCTGGCGGTTCGTCAAACCGTCCGACCCATTTTTTGATGAACTGAAGACACCGTCCAACGTCGGTATCCTGACGGAAATATTTCGCACACGATATGCCGACGGGCGCAGCATTCACCCAACCCATTCCGTCGCCGCCAAGGGCAAGGATGCCGCAGCGCTGCTTGATGGCCATCACTTGGATGACACGCCGTGTTCCGCCAACAGCCCCTTTGGCCGCCTTTGCCAGGCGGATGGATGGGTTGTCATGTTCGGCATCTCCATGGATTGCTGCACTCTCATCCATCACGTCGAAGAGATAATCGCACCGGACCTTTACCTACAGCCGGTAGAGCGGACCGAACATTATAATTGCCGCCGTCGCAACGGCGAGGAAATCTCCGTTGCCTTGCGTCGCCATTTGTTCTTGCCTCGCGATTACTGGCAATTTCAGGACATCATTGCGGCAGACGGAAAGTTATCGGTTTTTGCCATCGGCAACACAGTGATCCGTGCGTTCCGAGCCCGTGATCTTGTTTCGGCCACAACCCGCGTTCTTGAACATAAGCCCGACGCCGTGATCGCCCGGCCGGGACAACGCTATCGAATGATGTAAACACGGACATCACGTTTCGATAGGTTCTGACTCATTTCACAATAATACGGCATAACAAATCCATGATTGTTCTAGGTCTTCATTTCGGCCACGACGCGTCGGTCTCGGTGGTCCGCGACGGCATTGTCCTCAACTGCATCGAGAGCGAACGCTTTACCCGCGCCAAGCATGCCATCGGGTTGACCGCTCGCGAGGTCGGTCTGGCCTTGGCAGACGCAGATGTGGCGGTCGCCGACATCGATTACTGTTCCGTGACGTCGACACAGCGCCTGGAATATTTGTTCGAAGACCCGGCGCGACTGTCCTTCACTGTCGATCTGGCGGCGCCGCATGCAAAATATTGCACAAGCGGAATCGACGCCGACACCCTTAGCCAGAAATCCCCCAAATATCTTGGTGAGATCCTCGCGCAGGGCCGCTTTCATCCCTATCTGAAACGGCTGCCCGAAAGCTTTTTGAATAATTTCCAAGCCCTCGAAAGTGTCGGCGCCATCGAGGACTTCCTGATTCCCGATAAGTGGCTGAAACCACGCACCTTGACTGAAACCGCCGATATCGACCTGAGCGATGTGCTGAGCGATGAAAATCGGTTTGGCATGCAGGTTCCAGTCACGGTTCAGGTAGAAGGTCGCGCCATACCGGGCTTCATGATGTCGCACCAATTTGCCCACGCGGCTTACGCATTTTTCGCGTCGGATTTCGATGCGGCCGCGATAATGACCCATGATGGCAGCGACCCCGGCACGTCCTACTGGGGTGGCATGTACTACTATGGAGAAGGCACGAACCTGTACTCGGTCGCGCCCCATTTCCTGTCGGCGGGAAACCTTTATGAGCGCATCGCCTTCTTATTGAATTTGGGTTACGACACAGGCGCCGGCAAACTTATGGGCCTGGCACCCTGGGGCAAGCCGCGGTTCTATGATCCAGCCTTTGTCGGCAATTGGTTCGACGGCCTGCAGGCACCCATCGTCGAGCCGGGGGAAAAGGCGGCAGCCGCAATTCCCGACTGGATCACCGACGAACGCCACCCGCTGCTTTATCGCTGGCTATGCCATTGTCTCAATCAGGCCGAGACGGAAGGCTACGATTTCGATCCTCTCGGCGACACAGACCGGATTCTCGAACCCATAAACGCGGATTTGGCCGCGAGTACCCAGCATCTGATCGAAGAAATTCTCCTCCGTGCGGCGGAAAGTCACGCTGTCTTACAGGACCGACTGGGCAGGCCGACCCCTAATCTGTGCCTAAGCGGCGGTGTTGCGCTCAACTGCCCCGCCAACAGCGTCCTGTCCAATAAGTCGCCGTTCGAACATCTGTTCGTCCCGCCAGCGGTCAGCGACCGCGGACTTTCCATCGGTGGTGCGCTGGCCGTTACCCACAACATATTTGCCGTTCCGAGGCCTAAAAGAAAATTGGATGCCCGAGAGTGCGCCTATCTCGGCCCCGCACGCTCAAATGAGGAAGTGCAAGCCGCGCTGACGCGCTTTGCAGACGACATAATCGCAACCGAACTGACCGAGTATTGCGACGTTGCCGCCAAGATGTTGGCTGAAAACAAGGTCATCGCCTGGTACGACGGACGATCCGAAACAGGTCCGCGCGCCCTCGGTCATAGATCGATCCTGGCGCATCCGGGACACGATGAGAATTGGCGACGGGTCAACGCCATCAAGGGGCGCGAGCACTGGCGACCGTTTGCCCCGGCAGTGTTGGAAGAAGATGCCGGCGAATGGTTCGAGGAATGCCCGATTCCTTCCCCGTTTATGCTATTCACGGCCCGTGTTAAAAACGACCGCTTACCCGCGATCACACATGTAGACGGCAGCTCGCGGATTCAGACTGTGAGCGAATCCGAGGGCGCCTATTTTCATGTTATTAGCGCGTTCAAAACGTTGACGGGGCTGCCCGTAGTCATGAATACATCCCTCAATGGACCGGGAGAGCCCATCGTTGAGACCCCGGATGAAGCACTATTGCTGTTTCTCAACACCGACTTGGACGCTCTATTTTTCCCGGGCGTAATGGTTGTTGCATCCTAGAGCAATCGTTGTTTCAGCATGGAAACTCGCCGTGCAGACATGGAATCACCACAGTTAAACCCACATGGGTTTTACTTGACTCACATTGACCGGAAATAAATTTAGATTAGTATATCAACGCGTTATTGGAGACTTACGTCATGGACATGAAAATTGTCGACCCAAAGATCAAGCAGGAGAATGAAGGCGTTGTCGCTGACTTCGCCAAGGTGATGGGTATCACCTCAAATCACGAGCTGGAGCGCTTTCCCAAGCGCATTGCGATCGAAGTGACTTCGACCTGCAATGCCCGCTGCGTGATGTGTCCCATTGAGGAATGGGAGCGCAGCGTCAACTTCATGCCCGATGACATTTTCAACAAGATTGTCGAAGACATGCGCCCTCACGTCGATTGGATCGAAGAGGTTTCTCTCCATATCGACGGCGAGCCGTTAATGGACAAGAAGCTCGAAGCCAAGCTCATCGTCATGAAGGAGATGGGAATCAAGTCGGTGATGATCACGTCAAATGCCGGATTGATGTGGGAACACCGTTCCGAATCTCTTCTGAAAGCAGGCCTTGATCGCGTCGACTTTTCCATCGACGGCGCGACCAAAGAGACTTTTGAGGCGATCCGCCTGCGCCTTAATTTTGAAGAATGCGTCACCAATATCGAAAACTTCCTCAAGGTGCGTGACCGTTTGGGTAAAACGGACGATGTGCATGTCACGATCCGAATGACCGTGTCTGAAACCAACTGCGACGAGTACGAAGATTTCAAGGCCTACTGGAAGCCGTTGTTGGGGAAGAACGATCGCGTCTACGGAAAGCTTCTGCACAATTGGGGTGCCTGGGCCGAAGAGTTTGCCCCGGGATCCGGGATTGACAAAACCGCCCTGAATAATCGCGCCTGTCCGTCCCCCTGGGTTAACTTCAACATCTTCACCGACGGTCGCGTGCCGTTGTGTTGCGTCGACTTTAACGCTGATCTTGAGATGGGCAACGTGGTCGACAACACGATTCAGGAAATTTGGCAAAATCCAGTATCGCGCAATGCCCGCCAACAAATGCTTGAGCAGGGCCGAAATTGGAGCGCCAAGTGTGTCGATTGCCTGGCCTGGGATCAAACGCTGAAACTTTCCTGACGGCTTCGGAATAAGCCGTTTCTCTGCCTTCATCCGCTTTGATGCTCCGCCGCTTGTACCGCACGGTTAGATCACTTGCCGTATTTGTGATCAGGAATGCGCTCGTGCGGCCGCTATTTTTCATCGCGTCGCGGTTTTCGCAAATCCACATCATCGTCATGCAGGGCCGGATCGGTCCGCTTGCGTGCATACCTGAATACTGCGCCCGGATGGTTCAGATGGGGGGGATCGGTCCAAAGGATCGGTTTGTTTTCATTCTTGAAAGCCGTGAAAACAACAGCCTGATTGAAATCGTCCGCCGTCGATGGCCTGTCTTTGTTGCCGAAAGATTCAATGAGTTCGTTGCCGATGTGTTTACAGGCCTGGAACAGAACGACGGCCAGGCCTTTGCCCTAAAGCCGCTCAACAAGCCATTTGCCTTGGCAAAAGGTGAGACTCAATTCTCTAAGGATGAAGACGCGCGCGGTCGCCGGCTTCTCGCGGATATGGGGATTGGGGCAGACCAATGGTTCGTCTGTTTCCATAGCCGTGATCCGTCTTATCTAAACGCACGATTTCCGAAACAGAATTGGTCTTATCATTCCTACCGCGACACGGACATCACACGGTCCCGCAAGGCAATGGAGTATATCGCCGGGCTGGGGGGCGTCGCTGTCCGAGTGGGATCTCACCCACATGCCCCCATCGAACCGGGCCCTGGAATCATCGACTACGCAAGCAATTACCGCGATGAGTTCGGCGACATCTATCTTTTGGCCAAGTGCCGGTTCATGGTTGGCTGCTCGTCCGGGTTGACCGGCGTTGCCACGATGTTCGATGTACCGGTGGCGATGAACAATCTCATTCCATATGCCCCAGGACCACACGGACCTTGTGACATTTTCACGCCAAAACTTGTCTGGAGCCATGATCAGAAGCGGCATCTGAGCTTTGATGAATGCAGGGATCTGGGATTGTTCGATCCGTTTTCGAAAGGTGCAACCCAGAGCTTCTACGATGACAACAGGCTTTCTCCCGTCGAAAACAGCGAAGATGAAGTCTTGGACCTTTGCATGGACATGCTCGATAGGCTCGACGGTCGACAACCGGATTCTGAATTGGCCGGCCTTCAAGAACGATTCAACGCCCGCTACTACGCCAATTTCGAGGATATCCAATACAGAACTCGTATCGGCCCTAGGTTTCTCAGCAAGTACAGACATCTGATGGGCTGACGGTTCCGGCATTCTGATATGCCCTCTCCAATTATCGCAACGATAGTTCAAGCCTCTATGGCACAGCCGGCTGATGGCAAGGAAATCCGTTGACCCTCTGCGCAATCATTCAGGCCCGCATGACTTCGACCCGGCTTCCGGGAAAAGTCCTGAGCCCGCTATATGGCCAGCCGGTTCTTGCGCGTGTAATCGAGCGGCTCGGCCGGGCGCAAAGCATTGATGCCATCGCGGTTGCCACAACCGTCAATGCGACCGACGACCCTATTGCCGCTCTCACCGCCGAACTGTCGGTACCGTGTTTTCGCGGAAGCGAGAGTGATGTCTTGTCCCGTTATCTGGGTACGGCCCGCATGATGCAAGCGGATGCCGTCATCCGCATCACCGCGGACTGTCCCCTCATCGACCCTGCCATCGTCGATTTGGTTGCCTCGGCTTTCGCAAGTTACGGCGCGGACTATGCGGCTAATACCCTTACCCGATCCTACCCGATCGGCCTCGATACTGAAATTTTCACCTTTGCCGCCCTGGACCGCGCCCAACAAAGTGCCACCCGGCCCGATGAACGTGAACACGTGACCCCTTACATCTATCGCCATCCTGAATTTTTTTCGTTACACGGCATCGACGCGCCCCCGGCACACCGCCATCCCAACCTGCGCCTGACCCTCGACACGCCCGAAGATCTGCAACTCATCACTGCGGTCTATGATGCGCTTTATCCTGAGAACCCGGAGTTCTGCCTGGACGATGTCCTGACCCTGTTGGGCTCTCACCCTGACCTTGCCAAGATCAATCAGGATGTGCCGCACAACTGGATCATGGGGCGCCCATGACGGCCAAGGCCCCGTCGGTTGTCGTATTCCGCAAATTGTCGGCGGCCGGCCTTATCGCCGCCGCGGCATTTCGGATTCTCGGACGTCGGGTGATTTATCTCGAGCCGCTCAACATGGTCCGTTCCGAACGATGGATCGAACGCCTGGGCAAGGTCGGGATAGATTGGATCGACTATCACGCCTACGACGGGTTCAAGGTCAATGCGGACATCGCGGTAAGCGCCCGATACGCGGGAGAACTGGTCGCCGGACAGACGCTTCACCTCGCCCTGGAAACATTGTGCGCGCGTGTGCCCGGTCTTGCCGGCAATCCGCAGCGGGCGCGTGCCTTGCTGTTCGATCGCCTCGCCGGGAGCCTGGCGCCCGTAGCGCCCGCCTATGCCTTGGCAGAGCATCTTCGCAACCTGGGCAACAAGGCTGATGTGTTTCATCCGGGAACACCGATAGAGGCCCTGATTGCCGCAGAGGGTGTCACGAAGGTCCGCAATCTGTTCCCCGGGTGGCTTGCACTTCTTGGCCGCGCCGCCACGCTTGGCCGAACGGCCGCGCTGACGCTCCTGTACCGCGCCGCACGGTCGGTGACGCGCGTTGCGTTTCGGGGCGATACCGTAGCTGCGACACCCAAGATGAATGCAGCCCCCACCGCAGAGACCGTGAACATGCCGGCTGTCCTTCTGTTCCCTCACAAAGGACTGGCTTACGGCAACCTTCTGGTGAAAGACCAATATTTCTCTTCAGACCCGGACAGCCCGTTTCATCCCTCACGCATGAAAATGATCGAATTGGCCTGGATGCTTTCAGCCGACACCCGCGAAAGCATTGCCGCCGATTACCGTCGGCGTGGGTTCAGTGTCACCTTTCTTGAACGGTCCCCCGTTTCACTCAAAGAAAAGATGTCGTGCGTAGCCTTTTATCTTTTCCGAAAACCAAGCCCCCGGAAAGCCTGGGCACAGGCTCTGATTCTCGCTCAATTGGAAACCCAAGTCTGCGCTTGCCGAAAAAGCTTTCAACCTTTTGCCGGCGCGGCGCTTGCGCTGATCGATTCTGACAACCTGTTTCCACGGGCCGCCACGGTCGCCCTGCAATCTTTGAACATCACCGTCGCCGCGCTACAAGAACGGTTCATGAGCGCCCAACATGAAGTGTTCGTGCCGCTGTTTGATGTTCTATTCGTGCATGGTGACGCAGTCAGACGCCGGATTGCGGCAAACCCGAACGCATCCGTGGGGCGGCTTATCGTCACCGGAGATCCGAATGTCGCCAAGATTGCGGCCAATCGCATCACCGCACAAGCCGAACGCAAGGAACGATTCGCCAAGTTCTCGCATGTCTGTCTGGTGCTGGACTTTCACAGCCCGGAAAACATCTTTGCCGACGCCCTGAGCTACGGTCCTGACCAGCGGAGCAATCTCGACTTCTACCGCGTCATCGCGGACTTGGCGGCGGCGGAACCTGATTGCGCCTTCATCATCCGGGGCAAGGACAACAATTGGATGGGCCTGCCCGCGATGGCTGCCGCCCGTCGGCGTTTTGAACAACTCGCCAACGTTGTCGTGGACGACGAATACGATCGGTTCGATCGATCCTACGAACTTGCCGCCATGTCCGACATCGTCATCGCACGTTATACGTCGCTTTGCGACCAGTGCCTGGCAGCGGGTATTCCGGTGCTGATCTACGATGCCCTGCCCAACGGGGATAAGCTGATTTCCTCATGGCACGATTACGCGCCTTATCCGGTGATCGTGTATGACGCCGAGACCCTGCACGCACGGTTTACAGAGACCGTCTGGAAAGGCCATTACATGGACGCCGACCTGTTCACGAGCCTGCGCCGGGATTACTACAACGCGGGCGGCCCAAACCCACGACAACGAATGGATGCGGAACTTGGGGCGTTGCACCAGTCCGCAACCGAACGCCCCATTCAATCACAGGCAGCCTCCGAGTTTGACCGGTGACGGATCAACCACATGCCGTTTTTCGGGCCGATGCCAGTGCGGCCATCGGCGGCGGACATATCATGCGCTGCCTAGTTTTAGCGGATGAACTACAAACCCTCGGCTGGCGTACGACGTTCGCCGTCAACGAGGGAGCCGAGGAAGTTATTGCATCCAGCATGACGGCAGCAAGTCGCGTCACCCCCCTGCCGCCCGATGTCCTCGCCTGTCGCGCGTCGGTGATTCGCGCCATCGGGGGCAGTTGTGATCTTATGGTCATAGATCACTATGGGCTGGACACGGCATTCGAAAAAGGCGCCCGCCAGGGTGCCGCCAGAGTGATCGTGTTGGACGACCTGGCGACACGCCCACACGATTGCGACTTGCTGCTTGATCCTTCTCCAGGCCGGAAACCATCGGATTACACCGGCTTGGTCCCGGCCAATTGCCGCGTTTTGACCGGACCTCATTTCGCATTGCTTCGGCGCGAATTTATCTCCGCACGCTCAGGAATGCCCTTACATGACCAGACTGCGGACAACCGGTTCCGGATCGTAATTTCCTTCGGGCTGACGGACCCTACGAACATGACGGCCCATGCCTTACGTGCGATCACCGGAAGCGGCCTGGATGTCGATATCGACGTGATCCTCGGTGGCAAGGCACCGTACCTCGAAGAGATCGTGCAGATTATCGGAACCGTGGACGAAAATATCGTTTTGCATATCGACCCTGAGAATATACCCAGGATATTGGCAGCCGCCGATCTCGCAATTGGCAGCGCAGGTGGTTCCGCCTTTGAACGCTGCTGCCTAGGCCTGCCTTCCATCGTGCTATCTATCGCCGACAATCAAGAAAGTAACATTCAAGGGCTTGCAGCGATGAATGCCATCTTCCCGCTAAAGGTAACGGCCGGCGATGAGCAGACATTGATCGCGCACGCTTTCCAAGAGCTCGTAGCCGACCGTCCGCGTCGGATTGCCATGTCAATAGCAGCGGCACAAATCTGCGACGGCCGTGGTGCAGGAAGAGTTGTGCAATATCTTTTGCCGGAGACAGACACCTGCGGCAACACAGTAGCAACCCGGCCTGCCGGAGAAGAAGATATCAACCGCATCTTCGAATGGCAGACAATTCCCGGCATTCGGAAGTACAGCCGAACACCGCATGCGCCAACGCTCGACGAACATCGGCGCTGGATGCAGCGCCGCTTAGCGAGCACGAAGGGAGTGTTCGAAATTCTTGAATGCGAGTCCTCTCCTTGCGGATTCATACGCCTGGACCCCGTTGCAGAGACCAAAAATACATTCGAAGTCTCCATTCTCATTGACCCGGCATTTCAGGGACGTGGGATTGGAACTTGCGCCTTAAGGCTTGCCCGGCGCCTGATTCCAGACGGAATTTTTCATGCATCTATTCATAAAGACAACGCACCGTCGATGCGGATATTCATGGCTACAGGTTATTGCAAAGAAGGTGATCGCTTCATAAGTCGGGTGAAGCATTGAGCGCACGTCGGAGACATCCTGGCTTCGCCATCGCCGGCCGTGCCATCGGCACGGACCATCCCCCTTATGTGATCGCCGAAATGTCGGGCAACCACAACGGCGACATTGAACGCGCTTTGGCATTGGTCGACATGGCGGCGGACAGGGGCGCCGATGCGCTCAAGCTACAGACCTACACTGCCGACACCCTGACCATCGACCACGACGGCCCCGGCTTCAGGGTCGAGGGCGGACTGTGGGACGGACGCACGCTCTACGACCTGTATCAAGAAGCGGCCACACCCTGGGACTGGCACGCCGCGCTGTTCGCGCGCGGCCGCGAACGCGGCATCACTGTGTTTTCATCACCCTTCGACGAGACCGCTGTCGATTTTCTCGAAACCCTCGACTGCCCAGCCTACAAGATCGCCTCGTTCGAGGCCATGGACCTGCCCCTCATCCGCAAGGCCGCATCGACCGGAAAACCATTGATCGTGTCGACCGGAATGGTCACACCCGACGAAATCAATGAACTGATGTCCCTATTGTCGGGCATGGGCGCCGATCAGGTTGCGCTTTTGCATTGCGTCAGCGCCTACCCCGCCCCTATCGAGGCCTCGAATATCCGTTCGATCCCGGAGCTCGCGGCCCGTTATGATGTGGTCGTCGGGTTGTCGGATCACACTCCCGGCACGGCTGTCGCCGTGGCCGCCGTCAGTCTGGGGGCCGCCATCATCGAAAAACATGTCTGCCTGGCCCGTGCCGACGGCGGGGTCGACAGCGCGTTTTCTCTGGAACCCTCGGAACTGGGCACCCTCGTGACTGACTCCCGCAACGCCTGGGCGGCCTTGGGTGAAGCCCGCATCGGAAGGCAGAGCGCCGCGGAACCGAGTGCTGTGTTCCGGCGGTCGCTCTACGCGGTGACCGACATCCCTGCCGGTGGAGAGTTGACGTCCGCGAACGTACGCTCGATCCGCCCGGGTCACGGTCTTGCGCCGAAGCATTTTGACGCTGTTCTGGGACGCCGCGCCAAACATGACATCTCACGCGGCACCCCGCTGTCCTGGGAACTGATCGACGGTCCGCAGGACTGAACCACCCCCATCTGAACAGGGTTTCCATGCTCCAATTCACCAAATGCATTCTGGTCACACTGGCCCGCATCCTCACTTGGCCACTGGGCGCAGGTGGTCGGCGGCGCCTGTTGCGCATCCTCCGCCAAGGCATGAAGACCCATGGATACGACGAGGTCATCGCCGAGATTCCAACGCCGCGTGGGCTGGTCAAATTTTACTGCCTGGGCGATCTCCCGTTGTGGCGGGCCAAGACCCTGCTGACCAAAGAGCCGGAAACGATCGAATGGATCGACACCATCGAAGACGGTGCCGTTCTTTACGACATCGGCGCCAATGTCGGCGTCTATACGCTATATGCCGCGATCAATCGCAAGGTGCGCGTGCTGGCGTTCGAGCCGCTGGCCGCCAACTATTTTCTGCTCAACCGCAACATCGAAGAGAACGGCCTGTCAGACAACGTGCGCGCCTATTGCCTTGCGCTCAACGACGCGGACATGACCGCCAGCTTTCACGTGCGGGACACCGGATTCGGATCGGCACTGTCCAGTTTCGCGGAAGCCATCGACCATAACGGGGAGCATTTCGCGGCGCGCTTCGAACAAGGCATGGTCGGCATGACGCTGGACAGCTTTATCGAGAAGTTCGCGCCGCCCTTCCCCGATCACATCAAAATCGACGTCGACGGCATCGAAGACAAAATCGTCATCGGTGCAAGGCGCACGTTGGCCGACCCGCGCCTGAAGTCCCTGTCCATCGAACTGGACGCGGCGCGGCCCGACTACACGGATGCCGTCGTTCGCGACATCGAGGCCGCGGGCCTGGCCCTGATCAGCAAGCGTCGTTCACCGGAACTGGACGGCACACCGTTCGGCAACATCTATAACTATCTGTTCCGGCGCCCGGCCATGAACGAAGTTCCGAAGACATGACCGCCGACAATCAGCCCCTTCGCATCGCCATCGCCGGCTACGGCGTCGTCGGCAAACGTCGGCGGGAATTCATCGACGCGCATCCGGCACTGAAAACCGTCGCCGTCTGCGACAGGGCCTTCGACGGTAATGGGCAGCTTGAGGACGGCGTTCCCTATTTCCGTACGCCGGACGAACTTCTGGCTCAGGATTTCGACGCTCTGTTCGTCTGCATGACCAACGACATCGCACCTGACGTGACGATCGCCGGCCTGGAAAAGGGCGTGCATGTGTTCTGTGAAAAGCCGCCGGGCCGAACGGTCGCCGACATCCGCCGCGTGATCGAGGCCGAGGCAAAAAATCCGAAGCAGGTTCTGAAATACGGGTTCAATCACCGCTATCATGAATCCGTCCGCGAGGCCCTCGCCATCGCGCGCAGCGGCGACCTGGGCCGCATCATCAACCTGCGCGGCGTATACGGAAAATCACAGTTCATCAGTTACGGCCAGCATTCCGACTGGCGCACGGAGCGTGCCATCGCCGGCGGCGGCATCCTCCTTGACCAGGGCATACACATGGTCGATCTGATGCGTCTGTTCGCCGGTGAATTCACCCAGGTCCACAGTTTCGTCTCCAACGACTACTGGCGCCACGATGTGGAAGACAACGCCTATGCCCTGATGCGCACCGACGCCGGCGTTGTCGGCATGCTACATTCCAGCGCCACGCAATGGCGCCACCGGTTCTCGCTCGACATCACGTTGGAGAAGGGGGCGCTGATCCTCAGCGGCATCCTGTCCGGATCGAAAAGCTACGGCGCCGAGACCCTGACCGTGGTTCGTGCCGGCGATGACGACCTCGGCGATCCCATGGAACAGGTGACCCGCTACAATACGGATCCTTCCTGGGCTGACGAGATCGCCGACTTTGTCGATGCGATCACGACAGGCCGCGAAATTACCGACGGGTCGTCCGACGATGCCCTGCGCACCATGGATCTCGTCTACCGCATCTATGCCGCCGATCCCGAATGGCGGGAACGCTGGAACCTGGACTGACGCCGTTGACCAACATCCATTATCAAACGCCCCACTTGGCCGCGTACTTTGCGGCCCACCGGCGCTGCTGGGATGAATTTTATCCGTCCGAGCGCTGGGTGTTCGAACGCATCGGCGCCGCGCCCGGCGGGTTCGGCCGCCTGCTCGACGTCGGTTGCGCGGTCGGCGGCCTGGGCCGCGCCCTTGAAGAGAAATTTCCGCTCACCTCTTATGCCGGGCTCGACATCAACGCCGCCGCCATTGATGCGGCGAAAGAGTTACCGGCGCTGACCGCGCCAGCGCGCTTTGAGTGCGGCGACATCGTCACCGCCGAAGAGATCGCCGACAACGCATTCGACACCGTTGCCTCTCTGTCCGTCGCCGACTGGAACGTGGAGACCGACGCCATCATCGCCGCCTGCTGGCGCAAGGTCGCACCGGGCGGACGGTTGGTGATCTCCTTGCGCCTGACCGACCGTGCCGGCACCCGTGACCCAAACGTCAGTTTTCAGCCGATCGTCCCATCCGAAGATTTCGATCTTCCGGACGGGGGCGCGGTCGAAACCGCGCCTTATGTCGTGCTCAACGGATCGGAAGCCCTCGGCATGTTTCTCAGCCTGGATCCCGCGCCGGCCGACATCCTGGCCTACGGTTATTGGGGGGTGCCGTCAAAAACGGCAACAACCCCCTACGACCGTCTGGCCTTTGCCGTGCTGTCCGTCAGCCGTGGCAAGCATGACGGTGCCCAGCGAGACACGCGGCTGGAGTGCCATCTGCCCGCGGCCGTGTTCGCCGGGCTGTCGATGAAAGGTGACGTGACCAGATGACCGCCTCTTTCCCCACCCCCCGCGTCGGCGTACGCGATGACGCTTTGGTGCGCCCCGATTGGTCGACCCAGACCACCCGGCCCGATGGCACGCTATGGCTTGATCGCAACGAAAACATCGACCCAGTATTAGCCGAGGTCACGAAGAGCGTGTTGCGCGATCTCGACGCGACCGCGCTTTATACTTACCCGGACCTGGGTGGGCTTTATGCCAAGCTTGCCCGCACGCTCGACACCGGCGGCGCCGACCAGCACGTTCTTGCCGCGGGCTCCGATGGTGCCATCCGCGCAACCTTCGAAGCCTTCGTGTCACCCGGCGACGTCGTCATTCACACGGCCCCGACCTTCGCCATGTATTCCGTTTATGCGCGCATGTACGCCGCCGATGCGCACCCCGCATTGTATGAAACCTCATCCACCGGACCGGTGCTCGACACGGAACGCCTGATCCACACGATCGAAACCACATCGCCGCGTCTCGTCTGCCTGCCCAACCCGGATAGCCCGACGGGCACCGTGCTGGACGCCGCCACCCTAAAGCGCGTGATTAATGCCGCCGGCGCAGCCGGCGCGGTGATGCTGATCGACGAAGCCTATTTTCCGTTCCACCCGGAAACGGCCGTGCCCTGGGTGACCGAGCACCCGCATCTGATCGTTACCCGCTCCTTCGGCAAGGCCTGGGGCCTGGCCGGCTGCCGGGTCGGTCTGGCGATCGCCCATCCGGACATGGCGCGCATCCTGCACAAGGTCCGCCCCATGTATGAAATCGGCGCACTGTCGGCCAACGTGCTGGAGAATATGCTCGACCACGCGGACGCCGTGCAGGCGAGCGTCGCCCGGATCCTTGGTGGGAAGGATTGGTTCATTGGCGAACTGCGCGCCATGGGCTATGAGGTTCTGGCTGGACACGGCAATTTCATGCATGTCGCCTTCGGTGAGGACGGTCCGGCGATCCATGCCGCGTTGGCCGACCGGGTGCTCTACCGGCAGGACTTTCCCAATTCGGTGCTGGCCGGTTACAGCCGGTTTTCCACGGCACCCAAGGAGATCATGGAACAGGTGGCGGGACCGATCCGTGCCGCCATCGAACAACGGGAACATAAATAACGATGAGCGATCAGACCTACACTATCGCCCTGGTCGGATGCGGCCGTATCGCCGGACACCACTGCCGGGCCATCCGGGCAACACCGGGTCTGCGCCTGGCCGCCCTCTGCGACCTCAAGCCCGAAGCCGCCGAACAGTGGATCGAAGGCGACGACATTCCCGTGTTCACCAATTATCATGAGATGCTGACCACCCTGCCGGAGATCGACATCGTCGCAGTGATCACGCCTTCGGGCATGCACGCGGAACACGGTGCGGAGATTATCGAGGGATATGGCAAGCATCTGATTCTGGAAAAACCGACGGTCCTGCGCTTTTCCGACCTGCGCCGCCTGGACGAGATGGCGCGCGCAAAGGGACGCCGTGTGTTTCCGGTCTATCAGAACCGCTACAACAAGGCCGTCGTCCGCACCCGCCAGGCGATCGAGGCGGGCGAGCTGGGTGATCCACGGGTCATTACCGTGCGCGTGCGCTGGTGCCGCCCGCAACGTTATTACGATCTGGCGCCGTGGCGGGGCACTTATGCGCTCGACGGCGGGGCGCTGACCAATCAGGGCATCCACCATATGGATTTGCTGCGCCACCTGGGCGGTGAAGTGAAAAGGGTCAATGCGCAGATGCGCACATTGGGCGCCGACATCGAGGTCGAGGACACCGTGACCGCCGTCATCGAATTTGAATCCGGCGCCGTCGGCACGGTCGAGGTCACGACCGCGGCTCGGCCCATTGATTACGAGGCGTCGATTTCCGTCCTGGGCAGCGAGGGCTGCGCCCAGATCGGCGGCATCGCGGTCAACGAACTGCAAATCTTCACGCCGGCCCCCGACGCCTGCACCGAACACAGCGAGGATTTCTCCGACTGTGTCTATGGCAACGGGCACTACCGGCTTTACGAAGACATGGTGACCGACCTGAACGGCGGCGCGCCGTATCCCATGGGCGCGGAAGAGACCGCGAAGACACTAGCACTACTGCACGCTTTCTACGTGTCGGATGAAAAGGGTGACTGGGTGGCGCCGGGTGAGGAATCCGTCCGCCTGGGCCGCACCGGCGATCCGGTGGCGGACCTGTACCGCACCCCTGCACCCGACGCAGAATAAAGAAACGCATCGACGTAAACGGAGACATTCATGCCAAAGATCATCGGCATCGTACCCGCGCGCATGAAGGCGTCGCGGTTTCCCGGAAAACCCTTGTTCAAGATTCTGGGCCGCCCCCTGGTAGAGCACGTTTATCAGCGCGCCAAGAAATTCGACAAGTTCGACGGCCTGTTCCTGGCCACCTGCGATCAGGAAATCGCCGATGCCGCCAAGGATTTTGACGCGCCCGTCATCATGACCGCCGACACCCATACCCGCGCGCTCGACCGCGTGGCAGAGGCGGCCGCGAACTGTGGCATCGACCTGGCGCCCGACGACATCGTCATCAACGTTCAGGGCGATGAGCCGATGATGCAGCCTGACATGATCGAAGCATCCTACCGGCCGCTGCTGGACGACCCCAAGGCTGATTGCACCCTGCTGGCGATGGCGATCCGGGACGAAGAAACCTATCGCGATCCGAACGCGCTGAAGGTCGTGTGGAACCTGCGTGGCGATGTGCTCTACACCTCACGCACGCCGATCCCCTATTGCAAGGAATTCTCGCCGGAACTGGGGGCCGTGCGCATCTACGGCATCTTCGCCTTCCGCTGGCACTTCCTGCAGACCTTCACGAACCTGCCGGAATCTCCGCTCGAACTGGTCGAGGCCTGTGACAGCAACCGCATCATGGACAACGGCTACATCCAGAAGGTCGCCCATTATCCGTGGCGCAAATCCTATTCCGTCGACTCGCGCGAAGACGCCGCCCGCGTCGAAGCGGCGATGAAGGAAGACCCGTTGTGGGGCACCTATTGATCCGCATGGAAGGAGCCTGAACGTGGCCCAACCCCTTGCCGGCCGCAAGGCCCTGGTCACCGGCGGCACGCGCGGCATCGGCCGTGCCATCGCCGAACGCCTTGCCGCCGACGGCGCGGATGTGACCGTGACCGGAACCAAACCCGGCGGCACGCCGCCGCCGGGCACGGCCTATCTGGCTTGCGATTTCCTGGACGCCGCGGCGACGGCGGCTTTCGCGGACACGGCCGGGGCGCTGGGCATCGACATCCTGGTCAACAACGCCGGTATCAACAAGATCGCCCCCTTCGCCGAGATCGACCCCGCCGACTTCGCCGCCATCCAGCAGGTCAACGTGACAGCGCCGATGATGCTGTGCCGGGCCGTCATCCCCGGCATGCGCACACGGGGCGGCGGCCGCATCGTCAATATCGCCTCGATCTGGGGCGCGATTTCGAAGGCACAGCGTGCATCCTATTCGGCAAGCAAATTCGCGATCGACGGCATGACCAAGGCGCTGGCGGCGGAAGTCGCGGCCGACGGCATCCTCGCCAACTGCGTCGCGCCCGGCTTCATCGACACGGAGATGACGCGCACCGTTCTGGGTGAACAGGGGATGGCGGATCTTGCCGCCCAGGTGCCCATGAAGCGCGTCGGAAAGCCTGAGGAAATCGCCGCCCTGGTCGCCTGGCTGGCCGGACCGGACAACACCTATATAAGTGGTCAATCCATCATCATCGACGGCGGCTTCACCAATGTCTGACACCCTTACGATCCAATCCCACAAGGGCCCTTACGACGTTCTGTTGGGGGATGATGCCCGCAGCGGGCTGGCCGCCCTTGCGGCGGGCGACCGGCCGCTGCATGTGATCGTCGACGAACGGGTCGCGGCGCTGCACACAGGCCGGCTGGCGCCGCTTCTGGCCGGGCCGTCGGTCCTGCGCCTGGAAGCCACCGAAACCAACAAGTCGCTGGAAAAGTTTCCTGCCTACGTCGACCACCTGGTCGGCAAGGGCATCCGGCGCGACCATCTGCTGGTCGCCATCGGCGGCGGGATCATTCAGGACACGACCTGCTTTCTCGCCGCGACCATGCTGCGCGGTGTCGACTGGGCGTTCTGCCCGACGACGCTGCTGGCCCAGGCCGACAGCTGCATCGGGTCGAAAAGCTCGATCAATTCGGCATCGGCCAAGAACATCCTCGGCACCTTCACCCCGCCCCGAACGATCTATCTCGACGTGGCGTTTCAGGACACGCTCGACCCGCGCGACGTGCGCTCCGGCGTCGGCGAGATATTGAAGGTGCACGCCATCGACGGGCCCGACAGTTTCGCCGCCCTGGCCGCCGATTACGACCGCCTGTTCAATGAACCGGACCTGATGTTGCGCTACGTCCGCCGGGCGTTGGAAATCAAGAAAGCCTACATCGAAGACGACGAATTCGATCGCGGTCCCCGCAACATCTTCAATTACGGCCATACCTTCGGTCACGCCATCGAGGCAGCGACGGATTTCGCCATCCCCCACGGCATCGCCGTGACCATCGGCATGGACATGGCGAATTTCGTGTCATTGCGCATCGGCGACGGCACGGAGGATCACTTCCGCCGCCTGCACCCGACCCTGGTTTCGAACTATGACGGATTCGAATCCCATCCGGTGCCGTTCGATCGCTTCCTGGCGGCGATCCTGAAGGACAAGAAAAATACCGGAACCGGATCGGTGACCATGATCCTGCCCGGCGCCGACGGCCGCCTGGCCAAGGTGACGCATACCGCCGACGACGGTTTCACGTCCGCCTGCAACACGTTCCTGGACGAAGTCCGCTCCCAGTGACCACCAAGACAATAACGCCAAAGACCACGGCCGTCGCGGTCACCTCGCGGTCGTTCTCCAAGCATCCCGCGTTGCGGCGGGAGCTGTTGGCGCGCTATCCGAACACGACCTTCAACGACGCGGGCGAGAGTCTGCGCGGCGAGACCCTGATCGACTTTCTGAAGGGCCATGAGAAGGCGATCACGGCGTTGGAGCCGCTCGACGCCGCCCTGTTCGACGCCGTGCCCGAGCTGCGCATCATCGGCAAATACGGGGTCGGGCTCGACATGATCGACCTTACCGCCATGCAGACCCGCGGGGTAAAGCTGGGATGGACCGCGGGCGTCAACCGCCGTGCCGTCGCCGAACTGGCGCTCGGCTTCGCGCTCAGCCTGATTCGCCGCGTACCGGAATCCCTCAGCCTCGTCACCGATGGCGGGTGGCGGCAGGTGTCCGGTCGGCAGCTCAGCGGGCGCATGGTGGGCATCATCGGACTCGGCCATGTCGGCAAGGATCTTGCGACGTTGCTTCGCGCCTTCGACTGCCCGGTCCTGGCGCACGACATCGTCACCGACAAGGATTTCTGCGCACGGGTCGGTGTCGAGATGACGAGCCTCGAAGACCTTTTGGACAGAAGCGCCGTCGTTTCCATCCACCTGCCGCTCGACGACAGCACACGCGGCCTGATCGGCGCCGCCCAATTGGCCCGCATGCCGGCGGGCGCGATCCTGATCAACACCGCACGCGGGTCGATCGTCGACGAAGCGGCGCTGGCGTCGGAGCTTCGGACCGGTCGTCTCGGCGCCGGCGCTTTCGACGTGTTCGCCGCCGAACCGCCGACGGACAATCCGCTGATCGGCCTCGGCAACTTCCTCGCCACACCGCACATCGGTGGCAGCACGGAAGAAGCCATCCTGGCCATGGGCATGGCCGCCATCGACGGGCTGGACAACGCGGGCGACCCGGTCGCGGTCGCGCGGGGGCAGAAGCCATAAGCGCGCAGATCATCATTGCCGACGCCCGGCGGCTTGCCGATAACCCGTCCGCAGTCGGCGATATTTCGACGGCAACCGCATGGTATTTCGGCGACGATCACGCGTGCTACTGCGCGCTGCGTGACCGCCTGCCCGCGACAGTCGTCTGGGGAAACACCGGGCAGCGCCTGAACGAAATCGCCGAGCGCAACACCGATACCTTCGTGAATCTTGCCGACCAGTTCCGCATCGAAGACTGGGACTGGTGGGAGAACCGAAACCTGGCGGAACGAGGTCCCCTGTCATCAACCTTCACCGCCGAGTGCTGCCGCATGGTGCTGTTCGGCGAATGCCTGGAAGACGGCGGCACCCATCTTTTCGTGGTCGAGGCACGCGACCTCGCCCGTCTGCTGGTTGACGAAAGCACGCGCCGGGGTGCGGCCGTTTCCTGGATCGGACCGGGGGTCCTGTCGCGAGGCATCGGGCGTATCTGCCGCCAAGGCATCGCTGCCCTTCGGTTTGCCCGGACCGCTTTGCGTCGGGCCGGGCGGCTGCGCCGGCTGCAGGCCCTCAGGCGACGTCATCCGCTCGACCTGCAAAAACTTGCCGGCTGCGACGTGCTGTTGGCCGCATGGACCGCGCCCGGCGATTTTCCGCCACAGGGTACGCGGGACACCGCCCATTACATGGGCGCACTCCCCCGCCTGCTTCGTGACGCAGGGCTGAAAGTTGGTTACGTGGCGCTGCCGCTCGATTGGATTTATGACGGGGATGCCATTCAAATTGACGTCGCCGCCTGCAACGAGGCCGCGATGCTGGCCGACGATGCCGTGTCCTTGGGCGCGCTTTGGCGTGCCGCTGCTGCGGGAATGCGATTGCGCGCCCGCGCCAAACCGGACATGGCCATCACCGGACAGAGGCTTGCCGCGGTCGCCGACATGGTGCTGGACCGCGAACGATTCGATTGGCGTGCCGTGAATGCGCGGCTGTTGGCCGAGGTCGGCCCGTTCCTCGCGCGGCACGGTTGTCATCCGCAAGCGATCTGCCATGTGTATGAGAACCAGACCTGGGAAAAGGGGCTTCGCACCGGGTTGCGCCGCGCCCTGCCCCGGACGCGGATCGCCGGTTTCCACCAATCGCCGTTTTCCAAGATGTATCTCAACATGCTGCCATCACGGGCAGAGATTGCGAACGACCGTTGGCCCGACATCGTTTTCACCCACGGTGCGCGCAGCCGTCGGCAACTGACATCGACGGGCGCGCCGCAAACGCGTGTCCTTAATGCGGGCCTGTTCCGTGAGGGCTCGTTCATTCTTCAGCGCGTGGCGGGGGCGGGATCGCACGGAAAACTGATCGCCGCGACCGGCGCGGATTTTCAGGAATGCTGCGAACTAGTCGCCAAGGCGGCCGCAGCGACAGCCGGCGGTTCATGGTCATTGCAGGTCAATTTTCATCCGGCGACCCCGCCGTCGTTCCGTGAAGGCATACGGCGGTTTATCGACATGCGCGGCCTGGCCGGCGCGCATGTGGTCTTTACGGAACAGTCCATCGCAGAACTGCTCAAGAATGGCGCCGACGCGATCCTCTACGCTGATACCAATGCGGCATTCGAAGCGGTATCCAGCGGGGCACGGGCAATCAATGTTGAGCGCGACCACGCCTTGTCCTTCGACAAGCTACCCGATGGATTGTCGCGGCAGCTCTATACGGTTACGGAAATCCGCGCCGCGCTGGACGACCTCGCGGACGAAACCGGGTGGCCGGCCGCGAATGTGGTCGACGCCGCATTGGCGGACGGCTTTAGTTCGCCCGATATTTCCGAGGTTCTTTCAGCTCTGCAACTGGGCGCCGCGCGCGGCCCTCTTGCACCTTCCGCAACAGACAAGGTGATGGAACGATGAAAGTCGTAGTTCTCTGCGGCGGCAAGGGCACCCGCATCCGCGGCGTGGCCGACGACCTGCCCAAACCCATGATCCCCATCGGCCCTTACCCGATCCTGTGGCACATCATGCGGGGATACGCCGCCGCCGGACACAAGGACTTCGTGCTCTGCCTCGGTCATAAAAGCGGTGCGATCAAGGATTTCTTCCTCAATTACCGGACCCGCGTCGCTGACTTCACCATCGACTTCGCGCGCGAACGGGCCTTGGAATTTCACGGCGCCGAGAACGCCATCGACTGGCGTGTGACCATGGCGGAGACCGGTGAGGAAACCCTGACCGGATCACGGGTCAAGCGCATCGAACGCTATATCGGCGACGACGAGACCTTCATGTTGACCTACGGCGACGGGGTCTCGGATGTCGACATCTCCGAACTGGCGGCCTTTCACAAATCCCATGGCAAGGTAATGACCGTATGCGGCGTGCGCCCGCCGGGCCGCTTCGGCGAGATGGAACACGACGACACGGGCGCCGTCGTCGAATTCAACGAAAAGCCGCAAGCCACCGGCGGGCGGATTTCCGGCGGGTTTTTCGTGTGCGACCGCCGCCTGTTCGATTATCTCGACGGCGGCCGTGACGACGTAGTTTTGGAAACCGAACCCATGCGGCGGCTCGCCGCCGAGGGCGAGATGATGATGTACCGCCACGACGGTTTCTGGCAATGCATGGACACCTTCCGCGACTACGCGCTGCTCAATGACCTGTATGAAACAGGAAAAGCGCCGTGGCTGAACGGCGCCTGATCCGATGACAGATTTCTCCGTTTTCAAGAACCGCCGGATCCTGATCACCGGCTCGACCGGGTTCAAGGGCAGCTGGCTTTCCGCCTGGCTGGCCGACCTTGGAGCCTGCGTCACGGGCCTCGCCTTGCCACCGGCATCGGATGCGCCGCTGTTCGAGCAGCTCCGTCTGGCTGAGCGCATTGATCAGCATTTCATCGACATCCGGAATTTTGATCCCGTCGCCGAACTGTTGGATCAATCCAAGCCTGAGATCATCATCCACCTTGCCGCCCAGGCACTGGTGCGACGGAGCTATGCGGAACCGCTCGAGACGTTCCAGACCAACGTTACGGGCGGCATCAATCTGCTGGAGGCCGTGCGCCACACACCTTCCGTGCGCGCCCTCGTCTTCATCACTTCCGACAAATGTTACCGCAACATGGAATGGGAGCGCGGCTATCACGAAGACGACCTTCTGGGCGGACCCGATCCCTATTCCGCTTCCAAGGGGGCCGTCGAATTGGTCTTCACCGGTTATCAGGAATCCTTTTTCCGCGCACGGCCCGATCTGATCGCCGCAACGGCACGCGCCGGCAACGTGATCGGCGGTGGCGACATGTCGATGGACCGCATTGTTCCCGACTGCATTCGTGCCCTTCGTGCCGGTGATCCGGTGGTCCTGCGCAATCCCATGGCGACGCGGCCGTGGCAGCATGTTCTGGAACCCCTGTCCGGATATCTCGCCCTTGCCGCGCGGCAGTTCAGCGGCGACGACGCAGCCGCGGGGGCCTGGAACTTCGGCCCCGACGCCGAGAACGTACGCCCTGTCCAGGACTTGGCCGAAACCGCCGTCGGTGTCTGGGGGTCGGGCGAGGTCCGCGTCGAACAGGACCCGAACGCGCCGCACGAGGCGACCCTGCTGATGCTCGACAGCACCAAGGCAAAGGACGGGCTCAACTGGCATCCGCGCTGGGATTTTGCAACCGGCATCACACGCACGGTGGAATGGTACAAGGCCGTGGACGACGGCGCCGACCCGATCGAGATCACCCGGGCACAGACAGCCGAATACGAAAAGATCAGCGGATGAGTGGCGCTTCTATCGACGACGTCATGGTGACGCCACTGAAGATCATCGCCGATGCGCGGGGGGCGGTGATGCACATGCTGCGCGCCGACGCACCGCACTTTGCCGGTTTCGGCGAGATCTATTTTTCCATCGTCAATCCGGGGGCCGTGAAAGCCTGGAAACGGCACCGGGACATGACCCTGAATCTGTGCTGCGTTTCCGGAGCCATCCGCTTGGTCGTCGCGGACACGGACGCCGGTACCGTCCATGAAATAAATATCAGCCCTGACAACCCCGAAACCTATGCCCTGGTCACCGTGCCGCCGGGCTTATGGACCGGGTTCACCTGCACGGGCGCGGCACCGGCAACCCTGGCCAACTGCGCCAGCATCCCCCACGACCCGGCCGAGGCGGACACCCTGCCCACCGACACGGACCGCATCCCCTATTCCTGGCCCTGACCCCGTAATGACCCAAACCGCCATCGTCACCGGCACGTCCAGCTTCGTCGGCGCGCATTTGGCGCGCGCCTTCGCCGACGCGGGTTATGCGGTGACGGCAACTCACAGTAGACCGCGCGATGGCTATGACGGTATCCGCGCTCAACGCCTGGATTTCGCGGCCCAGAGCGCGCACTTGGCGCAACTTGACGTGACCGATGAAACCGCCGTCAAGGCGCTCGCACGCCAGGTGCGTCCGACAGTCTGGATCCACCACGCGGGGCACGCCGCCGATTATGCCTCGCCCGATTATGATGCCGCGATGGGCCGGGCCGTGAACGTTCAGCCGCTGGATGCCATCTTCGCCGCCTTGTCGGACAGCGGCGGCGGCGTGATCATTACCGGATCATCGGCCGAATACCCGTCAAGCGACGACGCCAACCACGAGGACGACACCGGCCAACCGGAAACACCTTATGGCCTTTCCAAACGGGCCGAGACGGAACGGGCCCGCACCCTTGCCGCACGGACCGGCGTGCCCACACGGGTCGGTCGGCTCTACATCCCGTTCGGCATTCTCGATCATCCGGCCAAGCTGCTGGCCCAGGTGATCAGCGGGCTTCGGGCCGGCACGTCGGTCGACCTTTCGTCCTGTACCCAGCGGCGTGATTTCATCGGTGTCGGCGACGTTACGGATGCCTGGCTGAAGATGGCGCGTGACCTTACACGCGGCGGCTTTGACATCTTCAACATTTGTTCGGGCGAAGCGACCGAACTGCGCGCCTTGCTGCTGGCCGTCGCCGATGCCTTGGGGGCGGATGATCGCTTGCTCCGGTTCGGGGCGCGGCCCATGCGGCCGGGCGAACCGCCGGTGTCGTTCGGCGCCAACGCGAAGGCTGGACGCATGCTCGATTGGACGCCGCGCGCCTTAGACGTGGCGCTCCGCGAAGACTTGATCCAACCCTTGATGGCCGGCGCCCTGTCATGACCCAGCCGAAAGTGACGGTCCTGATGTCGGTTCTCAACGGTGAGGACTATCTACGCGAAGCGATCGACAGCATCCTCGAACAGACATTCACGGACTTTGAATTCCTGATCATCGACAATGCTTCGACCGACGGCACCACAGCCATCATTGCGTCCTATGATGACGCCCGGATCCGCTGCATCCGAAACGACGAAGTCCTGACACTGACCCAATCCCTGAACAAAGGGTTGGAGGCCGCACGCGGTGAGTACATTGCGCGCCTGGATGCTGATGACATCGCTTTTGCCAACCGCCTGGACAAACAGGTACGGCACCTCGACGACCATCCTGATGTCGCCTTGGTCGCCTCTGTCGCCACCGATTTCGGCAACGGCACACCGCTGCCGGGCATCCCCGGCCCGACACCGCCGGATAACCATGATGACCTGTTGGTCGCCCTTGCGCGTGATAGCATCATCGCGCATTCGTCGATCATGTTCCGCCATCAAGATGTGATGAAGATAGGCGGCTACCCTGGGGAATATGCCTATTGCATGGACTATCTGCTTTATTTCCGTCTGGCCCGGCATCATCGGCTGGGATGCTTGCCCGAGCCGCTTGTGGCGATCCGGAGTCATCCCTCTCAGATCACGTCTTTACCGGCCTGGGGACTGCGCCGGGAGACGGAGGCCGCTGCTGCTTTTCAGGAAATTCTGACCTATCCTGACCTGCCTGCCGCCGTGCGCCGGGGATTGCTCCGCTACAGGGCATTGACATCGTTGCGCTTGGCCGCTCTGTACGCGCGCGCGCATGCGCCAATGAAAGCCTTCGCCTGGATCATCCGCGCCTTCGTCCAGGCCCCCTGCACGTTCTCCCGCCTTGTCTGGACCATCGCGGCGAAGCGGGCGGGACAGTCGTGACTGCTTGCCGGAAAACACAAGGACGACACCGACCGTGCATCCACAACACCTAAGCCTGTTACGCTGCCCCGCCACGGGCGCGCCGCTTGAATTATCGGATGCCGTTTTGGAAGACGGTCGTATCCGCTCCGGGCGGCTTGTGCCCGCGGGCGGCGACGAAAGCCTTTCATACCCCATCGTGAATTTTATTCCGCGCTTCGTTTCGTCAGACAACTACGCGCAAAATTTCGGCTTCGAATGGAACCTGCACGCGCGCACTCAATACGATTCCGAATCCGGACATAACGTGTCAGAGGAACGCCTCTCCCGCTTCACCGGATGGCCAGATGAACTGCAAGGGGAGCTGGTGCTGGAGGCAGGATCGGGATCGGGCCGCTTCACGGAACCGCTTCTGCGTGCGGGCGCGACGGTGATCTCGTTCGATTATTCAGATGCGGTCGAGGCAAACGAGAAATCGAACGGCAAGAACCCGAACCTGCTACTGGTGCAGGCAGACATCTACACAATGCCGTTCCCCGAGCAGCTGTTCGACAGAGTGCTCTGTTACGGCGTGCTACAGCATACGCCGGACCCGGAAAGAGCGTTTAAGGCTCTCGTCCCCATGCTGAAGCCGGGCGGCCATCTGGCGACAGACATCTACTTGAAATCTTTGACTTATTATTGGCTTAACACGCGCTACTGGGTGCGCCCCCTGACCCGCGGCATGGATTCCGAACGCCTGTACCGCTGGTGCAAGGGTTATGTTTCCTTGATGTGGCCGCTGGTTCGCCTGCTGCGTCGTCTGCCTTATGGGCAGGCCATCATCTGGCGCCTGCTGGTCGCCGACCCGATCGACGACATGCCTTCTGCCGACGACGCGACCTTGCGTGAATGGGCGATCCTCGACACCTTCGACATGCTGTCGCCCAGTTTCGACCTGCCGCAAACCCCGGCCATCTTCGAACGCTGGCATCGGGAGTGCGATCTGGATCATATTGACGTTCGCCTCGGCTCCAACGGCGTCGCCGGCACGGCACGGCGCCGAGCGATCGACCAGAACGTCATCGGGAAGGAAGCCGTGAACACATGATCGCCATCGTAGACATCGGCATCGGCAACCTGGGCGCCATCAAGAACATGCTGCGCAAGGTCGGCGCCCAGGCGGAAATCACCGACAGCGCGGATGCGATTAAAGCCGCTGACAAGATCGTTCTGCCCGGCGTCGGCGCGTTTGACCACGGCATGGGTGCTCTGGCGGCAAGCGGCCTGATGGATACCTTGAACGAACAGGCACTCGACGCGGGGAAACCCATCCTGGGAATCTGCCTCGGCGCGCAAATGCTGGGCCGGCGCAGTGAGGAGGGATCCCTGCCCGGGCTGGGGTGGATCGACATGGACATCGTGCGCTTTCCCCGTGACGCCGGCCTCAAGATTCCGCACATGGGCTGGAACACGGTTGCGCCGACGATGCCGGGCGGAAGGACACACCCGCTGTTTGCCGGCGGTGAAGACGCGCCCCGATTCTATTTCGTACATTCCTTCCATTTCGAATGTGACCGGCCCGAAGACGTCACGGCAACCTGCGTATACGGCAAGCCGTTCGCCGCTGCGGTGGCACGTGGAAACATCTGGGGGGTACAGTTCCATCCGGAAAAAAGCCATCGCTTCGGCGCGGCGCTGCTGCGTAATTTCGCGGAACATCCCTGATGAATTTTCCCCGGGTCATTCCGATTTTACTTCTGCGGGGGCGCGGCCTGTACAAGACCGTCAAGTTCAAAGACCCCGTCTATGTCGGGGATCCGATGAACACGGTTCGGCTGTTCAATGAAAAGGAAGCCAACGAAATCGTGGTCCTGGACATCGGTGCTACCGCCGAGAACCGCGGCCCCAATTTCGATTTTTTGGAAGACCTGGCATCTGAATGCTTCATGCCTTTTGCCTATGGCGGCGGCATCACGACCGTGGACCAGATCAAGAAGTTGTTTTTTCTCGGCGCGGAAAAGGCCGTGATCAACGCCGCGGCCTTCGACCAGCCTGGCCTGATCGAGGACGCCGCCCGACAATTCGGCGCCCAAAGCATCGTCGCGTCCATCGACGTCAAGAAGAAGATGCTCGGCGGATACGATGTTTTCACCCACAACGGCACCAAAGGCCGAGGGCGGAAGCCGGTAGAACTTGCACGGGAATTGGAAAGTCGAGGCGTCGGCGAAATCCTTATCAACGCCATCGACCGTGACGGCACGATGAGCGGTTACGACCTGGACCTCATCGGCGACGTTGCCGCTGCCGTTTCCGTGCCGGTCGTCGCCTGCGGCGGCGCGAGCGGACCGACTGATTTTCGCGCAGCCATCAACACCGGCGCCGCCGCCGTTTCAGCCGGCGCATACTTCGTTTTTCAAGGGAAGCACCGTGCGGTGCTGATCAGCTATCCCAGCGAAGATGAGCTGAACACCATCTTCACACCGGAAGAATAAATGAACGATATCGAATACCAAGTCTGCACGCGTTGTGTGATGGACACCACGGACCCGGACATCACTTTCGACGATCAGGGCGTATGCAACCATTGTCGCTCGTTCGACCAAATCGCCGGTACGGACTGGCTTCCGGGTCAGGCGGGAAAACCGCATCTGGATGCCTTGCTCGCGGAGATCAAGGCTTGGGGTAAGGGTCGCGAATACGATTGCACGATCGGGCTGTCGGGCGGGGCGGATTCATCCTATCTGGCCTATCTCGCCGCAAAAGAGTGGGGCCTGCGGCCGCTCGCCGTCCATGTCGATACCGGTTGGAATTCGCCCTTCGCCGTACGTAACATCGAAAATCTGGTCAAGAAACTGAACATTGACCTCTATACCTTCGTTATCGATTGGGAAGAAATGCGCGATCTTCAGGTCGCGTTCCTGAAATCGGGCGTCGCCAACCAGGATACGCCGCAGGATCATGCCATCTTCGCCAAACTTTTCAGCTTCACCGCCGAGAACAAGATTCGCTACGTCCTGTCGGGCCACAACATCGCGACCGAAAGCGTCCTTCCCGAATCCTGGGAGTACACCGCCCGCGATGACAAGCACATTCGCGCCATCCATCGCCGGTTCGGGACCCGCCCCCTGAAGACGCTGCCGATCATGTCCGTCTTCCGCAGTTTTCTGTATGCCCGGCTGGCACCGATCAAATTCCTGCCCGGCATGAAAATCGTCAACCCGCTGGACTTCGTCGACTACACGAAAGATCAAGCCAAGGAAAACCTGTCCAAAGAAGTCGGCTGGCAGGAGTACGGCGCCAAGCACTTCGAATCCCGCTTCACAAAGTTCTTTCAGGCTTACTGGCTACCCAAACGGTTCGGATACGACAAACGCCGCGCGCATCTGTCCTCACTTGTTCTCTCCGGCCAAATCAGCCGGGACCATGCGCTGGCCGAACTGGATAAACCCATGTACCCGCTCGAAGAGTTGGCGGAAGACATGGAGTTCGTCCGCAAGAAGCTGGAGTTGAGCGAAAGCGAATTCGAGGAGATTTTATCCGCGCCAACCCGTCATCATTCGGAGTATCCCTCCTATGCGCCGCTGGGACGCATTTGGCGGCGGGTGCAAAAAAGCCTGCAAGCGCTGCGCCGCAGTCTGACGCCCAAGGCCCGTGCCTTGGCTCCCTTGGGGAAGCTGAACATCTGCATTCTCGGCTCCGCCAGCGACACCCATGTCGTAACCCGTGCCCGCGCCATCGCGCGCCAAGGCCATATGGTGACGATGATTTCGCGCGTTCCCGGATCGACGAACGAGATTCCCATCCTGGTCCCGAAAGGCTTCAATACGCCCTTCAATGTCGTCAACAAGGCACTGATCGTGTTTCCCCTCGCCTGGATGATCTGGCGGCAGCGCGCGGACGTGTTTTATGCCCATTATGCGGCCGAGTACGAATGTTGGCTTGCGGCCCTGCTGCGCCGTCGGCCCTTTGCCATTAATGCCATGGGGTCGGATATCCTGATCGAAGCAACAGGACGTCGTGGCCCCTTGCGCGCCTGGTTGACCCGTTTCGCGTTGAAAACGGCCAAAGCCGTCACGGTGAAATCTCCGTATCTGGCACAGACGGTTCTCGACCTTGGGATCGATCCTGGGCGCGTTTCAGAAGTGATCTGGGGGATTGATCCAAAAAATTATCACCGCGATATGGATAAGCGGCGCGAATGGCGGGCCCGCTGGGGAGTTGATGAGGATACCCTGGTCATCCTCAGCCCGCGCCCTTTTGAAAAGCTCTATCGTCAGCATCTGGCAATCCAGGCGCTCCCCAAGGTCCTGGAGAAACACCCGAACGCGATTCTCGCATTATCCGAATTCAAACAGGACCTAAGCTACCGCCGTGAACTGGAAACGCTGGCCCGCAACCTCGGCATCAGCGCCCATGTCGTCTATGTCGCCCCGCAAACCGAGGAGCACATGCCGGGCCTTTTATCGGCTGCCGATGTCATCGTTAGTCTCGCCTACACAGACGGAACTCCGCAAACGGTCTTGGAAGCCCAAGCCTGCGACACACCGGTGTTGATTGCCGACATTCCCGATATCCGGCACGTTTTCACGGATCGAAAGAATTGTCTTTTTTCGACCGATGACCCCAAGTCGATTGCCGATGGCTTGGACCTTATTGCGTCGGACGAAACGCTGCGCAATTCGATCATTGCCGGCGGCAGGCAATTGGTCTCGGAAAAGGCCAACCTTCCCCGGGAACTGGAACGCGTCGAAGCAATCCTGCGTGACGTCGTTTCCGGTTGATCCTGACATTTGTACAAAAACCGATCTTGATCTGATGCCATGTGCGGCCTGACCGGCATTTTCGATCCGCGCGGCCGTGCACCGTTGGCAACGGCGGTGCGCGGCATGACGGACCGTCTTGTCCATCGCGGCCCCGATGCAGACGGCGTGTGGACCGATGATGCCGCCGGGGTCGCGCTGGGTCATCGACGCTTGTCGATCATCGACTTGAGCCCGGCCGGCGCACAGCCCATGACCTCAGCCTGCGGGCGTTACACCATCGTCTACAACGGTGAAGTCTATAACGCCGAGGATCTGCGACGCGACCTGGCGACGGCCGGTGCGACGCCGGAGTACCGCGGGCATTCGGACACGGAAGTGATTCTTGCCGCTTTCACCTGCTGGGGCGTGCGCGCGGCCGTCGAAAAGCTGATCGGCATGTTCGCCTTCGCGCTTTGGGACCGCGAGGAACGCTGCCTGGTATTGGCCCGCGACCGCCTGGGCATCAAGCCGCTGTATTGGGGCGACGCGAACGGTTTGTTCCTGTTCGCGTCGGAACTGAAATCGTTCCATGCCCATCCTGCCTTTCGGCCCGAGGTCGACCCGGCGGCCCTCGCCGCCTACATGCGCTACAACTACGTGCCGGCCCCTGCATCCATATATAAAGACGTCTTCAAGTTGGAGCCGGGTTGCCTGCTGTTCAAGCACGCCGATCAGCCCGCCCGCGTTGAACGCTATTGGGACCTGCGGCGCATCGCCCATGATGGGCAGTCCGCGCCGCGTGGCCTGAGCGATCAGGATGCCGTCGACCAAGCCGACGCCCTGATCGGCGACGCGGTCAAACGGCGCATGGTGGCGGATGTGCCGCTCGGGGCGTTCCTGTCGGGCGGCATCGATTCCTCGACCGTCGCGGCTCTGATGCAGGCGCAAAGCAACGTGCCCGTGAAAACCTTTTCCATCGGCTTTGACGCAGACGGATATGATGAAGCCCCCCATGCCGCCGCCGTCGCCCGGCACCTGGGCACCGACCACACGGAACTTTACGTCGACCCGGGCCAAGCGCTCGACGTCATTCCCCGCCTGCCCGACTTCTATGACGAGCCCTTCGCCGACTCATCCCAGATCCCGACCTATCTGGTGTCCGCCCTCACCCGCCAACACGTCACCGTGGCACTTTCCGGTGACGGCGGCGACGAAGTCTTCGCCGGTTACACCCGCTATACCTGGGGTGATCTGCTGCGCCGACGCACGGGCCGCATTCCTCGCCCGCTGCGCGCCGGCACGGCGCGGATGCTTCATTGCCTCAGCGAAGACAGCTGGGACCGGCTGCTGAAGCATCTGCCCCTGGCCAAACGCCTCAGCCACCCCGGCCAGAAAGTTCACAAGCTGGCCGATGTTCTGGCGCAGCCCGATGACATGGCGCTTTTCCGGCGTCTGATTACGGCCTGGCGCGATCCGGCCGCCGTGGTCCCCGGGGCGGTGGAAACACCGACCGTCGCCTGGGACGACAGCGTGCGGGGAGACGTGCCCCAGTTCATGGAACGCATGCAGTTGCTGGACAGCCTGATGTACCTGCCCGACGACATCCTGACCAAGGTCGACCGCGCCTCCATGGCCGTCAGCCTGGAAGCCCGCGTGCCACTGCTCGATCACCGTGTCGTAGAATTCGCCTGGTCCCTGCCGCGCCACATGCGCGTGCGCGACGGCCAGGGAAAATGGATATTGCGTCAGGTGCTCGACCGCTATGTTCCGCGCCAGCTTACCGAGCGCCCGAAGATGGGGTTCGGCATTCCCGTCGACCGTTGGATCAAGGGCCCGCTGCGCGACTGGGCAGAAGATCTGTTGTCGCCGACGGCGCTGACCGAGGGCGGCCTGCTTGACCCGGTGCCGATCCGCCATGCCTGGGACGAACACCTGTCCGGCACCCGCAACCGCACGACCGAATTGTGGAGCGTGCTGATGTTTCAGGCCTGGCGCCGCCGTTGGGGAGGTGCCTGAGCATGTGCGGGATCGCGGGCATCCTCGCCGGACCGAATCGCACCGTGGACGTGGGAGAATTGGCGCGCCTGTCCGCCGCCGTCGCCCATCGCGGCCCCGACGACCAGGGGGCCTGTACCTGGACCGCCGAAGGGGGCATCAACGCCGCACCCGATTGCGCGGCGCTGGCCCCCGGGGCCAGGGTCGGGTTGGCCCACCGCCGCCTGTCGATCATCGACACGGGGCCGGGCGGCCACCAACCGATGATCACGTCCGACGGCCGCCATGTCCTGATCACCAACGGCGAGATCTACAACTACCTTGAGCTGCGGCGGGAACTGGAAGCCGAGGGTGCCACGTTCCGCAGCCAATCGGATACGGAAGTCCTGTTGATCGCCCTGGCCCGCTGGGGCGTGGCGCGGACCCTGCCCCGCCTGACCGGGATGTTTGCCTTCGCCTTCGTCGATACAGCGGCCCGGACGCTGACCTTGGGCCGCGACCCCTTCGGCATCAAGCCGCTGGTCTGGACGCTGCGTGGCGGCGACCTGGCCTTCGCGTCGGAACCGGGGGCGTTGTTGGAACTGACGGGGCTGTCCCGCGCCGTCGATCCGCAGGCGCTGTACGATTACCTGCGGTTCGGGCTGACCGACCAGGGAACGGACAGCCTGTTCCGCGAGATACATCATTTGCCGCCGGCGTCCTTCGCGACGATCGACCTGGACCGTGTCGCGGCCCCCGCGCCCGAAACCTATTGGCGGCCACGCACCGAACAAACATCCGACCTGAGTTTCGATGAGGCGGCGACCGAACTGGGCCGCCTGTTCCGCCGTTCCGTCGGGCTGCATCTGCGGGCCGACGTGCCGGTCGGCGCGGCCCTGTCGGGCGGGATCGATTCCACCGCCGTGGTCTGCGCCATGCGCGAGATCGAAGGCAACAACCTGGACCTGCACACCTTTTCCTTCGTCGCCCCCGGCAGCCGCCACGACGAAGAGCACTGGGCCGACATTGCCGGTCAAGCCGCGCGGGCGACCATGCATAAGACGACTTCGGATGGGGCGTCCCTGGCTGGCGGGCTGGATGGCCTGATCCGAACCCAGGGCGAACCCTTCGGATCGACCAGCATCTACGCCCAGAACCGGGTTTACGCCCTGGTCCGAAGCCAAGGCATCAAGGTCACTCTCGACGGCCAGGGGGCCGACGAAATCCTGGCCGGATATGTTCCCTTCCTGGCCGCGCGCCTGGTCAGCATGCTGCGGCGTGGAAATGCACTGAGCGCCCTGCGATTGCTGAACGCAAGCCGGGGGCAGGCCGGTCCCGCCGGGATGCTGGCACGGGCGGCGCGGTTCATTCTGCCCGGTGGGATGCAGAGCGCGGCCCGGCGTTTGATCGGCGAAGACCTTGTTCCCGATTGGATGAACGGCGACTGGCTTGCCGCCAACGGCGTCAATACGCGCGCACCGCAACACCCCCGCAAGGGTCGTGTGCTGATGGGAGAATTGGCGGAAAGCCTGTCGAGCCGCGTCCTGCCGGCGCTGCTTCGTTATCAGGACCGCAATTCCATGTCCTACACCGTCGAAAGCCGAGTGCCGTTCCTCAACAAGGAAATCGTCGATTTCGTCTATGGCCTGCCCGAAGAATTTCTCGTCTCCGACCGGGGTGAGACCAAATCCGTGTTCCGCGCCGCCATGCGGGGCTTGGTGCCCGACGCCATTTTGAACCGTCGCGACAAGATCGGCTTCATCACACCACAGGACCAATGGCTGCGCGACGCGGGCGGATGGCTTGAAACCATGATCGACAGCAACGCGGCACGCGCCGTCCCGGCGCTCAACCACCCCGCCCTGGCAAAACGGATCAAGGGGCTGACCCGCAGCGGCGGGCCGCTCCCGCAACAGGTCTGGCTGGTCGCGAACCTGATCCGCTGGGCGGAAATTCACGAGGTCGATTTCGCAGCATGACGACGGCTTCGCGCGACAATCCGTTGAAGATCGCCGATCTGCTGGAGAACGGCGGCACCTTGCGCCTGGATGGCGAGGGCAGCCCCGATTGGCGACAGGTTACGGAAGCCTCTCTTGCGGAATACCGCGCCCACCATCAGGCGGAAGAATACCCGCAGGCGACCCTGGGCGTAATGGCCATGTTCGAAGGCTTCATCGCTAAATGGGCGTCGGTCTGGGGTGCGGAGACGATGATCGACCTAGGGTGCGGCATCGGATCAGCGCGCCCCCCTTATGTGCGCGGGCTTGCCCCGATCCTGAAATACGCCGGCCTGGACCCCCTGGACGAAACCCCAAGCCGGGAATATCCCTTTATCTGCGGGCGACTCGAGGACCTGGCGGCCCACACGCTCGATAAAAAATTCGACTTGGCGTTGTTTGTAACCTCGCTCGATCACTTCGAGGATGCTAGGAACGCCTTGACGCTGGCCGGAAAGATCACCGGCGGAGGCCATGCGGTCATTTGGTGCGGCCTGCACGATGCACCTCTGATCGCGCAAAACGATTTGTCTATCCGGATTTCCGATCTATGCCGAACCAACCGGACTTTGCTGACCCGCATTCTCGCGTTCACCGGCCTCGCGCTGTTTACCTGGCCGCGCGTGGCTTGGGCATTGGCGCGTCGGGAACGCGATCTCGCTGCGGGACGGCCGCTGGACGGACTCCACTTCCACTATTTCACCGAAGCCCGCCTGCGCGCCCTGCTCAACGATGCGGGCACCGTCCACGAACTCACCCATTGCCCCGGCACCAACAGCGTTTTTGCCGCTGTCACGCTTTCCTCCGAAACCGAATGATTGATCCCGCATGACCTCCGCCGCGAATAACCCGCCCAAGGTTGCCGTCATCGGCTGCGGCCATTGGGGCAAGAACCATGTGCGCAATTTCCATGCGCTTGGGGCGCTGGCCGCTGTGGCCGACGCCAACCCGGAATTGGCCGCCTCGATGTCGGAAACCTACGACGTTCCGGTCATGGACTATGCCGCCATCCTGGCCGATCCTGCCATTTCGGGCGTCGTCATCGCCGCCCCGGCCGAGGCCCATGCCGCCCTTGCCATCCAAGCCCTGGAGGCCGGCAAGCATGTGTTCGTGGAAAAGCCCCTGGCGCTGACCGTCGCCGAGGCCGAGGGCGTGCTGGCCGCCGCCGAGACGGCTGGGCGCATTCTCATGGTCGGCCATCTGCTGCAGTACCATCCGGCCTTCATCAAGCTGACCGAAATGGTCCGCGCGGGGGAATTGGGCAAGCTGCAGTACCTCTATTCCAACCGACTGAACCTGGGCAAAATCCGGCGCGAGGAAAACGCCCTGTGGTCCTTCGCGCCGCACGACATTTCCATGATCCTGGCCCTGGTCGGCGATGAGCCGACGACCGTGCGCGCCGAGGGCGGCAGCTATCTGCACGACGTCATCGCCGACGTGACAACCACGCATCTGACCTTTCTCGGCGGGGTGCAGGCCCATGTCTTCGTATCCTGGCTGCATCCCTTCAAGGAACAGAAGCTGGTCGTGGTCGGTGACAAGGCCATGGCCGTGTTCAACGACGGTGAGCCGTGGGAGCGCAAGCTGCTGCTCTATCCTCACCGCATCGACTGGCGCGACGGCGTGCCGACCCCGGAAAAGGCCGAAGCCATGCCCGTCGCCCTGGACGAGGGCGAACCCTTAGCGATGGAGTGCGGCCATTTCCTGGACTGCGTCGCGACGGGCGAAACGCCCCGCACGGACGGTGCCGAGGGCATGCGGGTATTGAGCATATTGGAACGGGCGGAGACGGACATGAGCGCGACACGCGATGCAATCGGCACGGGCCGGTTTCCCGGCGCCAAAGTTCACCAGACGGCAGTCGTCGACGACGGCGTGGCCATCGGCAGCGGCACCAAGATCTGGCATTTCTCACATGTGCTGCCGGGCACGACGATCGGCACCGGCGTGGTGGTCGGACAGAACGCCTCGATCGGGCCGGACGTGACCATCGGCGACAACTGCAAGATTCAGAACAACGTCAGCGTCTACAAGGGCGTGACCTTGGGGCGGGGCGTGTTCTGCGGGCCGAGCTGTGTGTTCACCAACGTGCTGACCCCGCGCGCCGAGGTCGACCGCAAGGACGACTTCCGGGAAACCCCGGTCGGCGAGGGGGCGACCATCGGCGCCAACGCGACCATCGTCTGCGGCCATGCGCTGGGCGATTACTGCATGATCGCGGCGGGTGCGGTGGTGACCTCCGACGTGCCGGCCCATGCCCTGATGGCCGGTGTGCCCGCGCGGCACATCGGCTGGGTCAGTCATGCGGGTGAACGCCTGGGCGACGATCTGGTCTGTCCGCGCGAAGGCCGCAAATATAAAGTCACCGATACCGGCACATTGAAAGAAATCACCTCATGACCGCCTCTCCCATCGCTTTCATCGACCTTCAGGCTCAGCGCGCACGCCTCGGCGACGCGGTGGACCAGGCCATCGCCAAAGTCCTCGACCACGGCCGCTTCATCATGGGGCCCGAGGTCGCCGAGTTGGAAAAACGCCTGGCCGACATGGGCGGCGCCGCCCATTGCGTGAGCTGTTCCAGCGGCACGGACTCGCTTCTGCTGGTGCTCATGGCCTGGGGCATTGGTCCCGGCGACGCGGTCATCGTGCCGGCCATGACCTTCGCCTCGACCGCCGAAGTGGTCGCGTTGACCGGCGCAACGCCGGTGTTCTGCGATGTCCTGCCGGATACCTTCAACATGGACACGGCGTCCCTTGAAAGCGCCGTCGCCACGGCCAAGGACGCGGGCCTGAACCTGAAGGCCGTGATCCCCGTCGACCTGTTCGGGCAGCCCGCCGATTATCCGGCGATCCAGAAAATCGCCGACGCCCACGGCCTGAAGGTGATGGCGGATTCCGCGCAAAGCTACGGCGGGGCGCTCGGCGGCAAGCCGGTCGGGTCCTGGGGCGACGCGACATCCGTCAGCTTTTTTCCCGCCAAGCCGCTCGGTTGTTACGGCGACGGCGGCGCGGTGCTGACCAACGACGCCGACCTGGCGGCCCGCATGCGAAGCCTGCGCGTACACGGCCAGGGCACCAACAAATACGACAACGTGGCGGTCGGGCTGAACGCGCGGTTGGACACCATTCAGGCCGCCGTGCTGCTGGCCAAGCTCGACATTTTCGCGGACGAGATCGAAAAGCGTCAGGCCGTCGCCGCCCGCTATGCCGAGGGGCTCGCCGAGGTCGCGACACCGCCCGCCGTGATCGACGGCGCGGTCAGCGCCTGGGCCCAATACACGATCCGCGTGGCCGACCGCGACGCCGTCGCCGCGGCGCTGAAGGAACAGGGCGTGCCCACGGCGGTTTATTACCCGGTCGCGCTATCGGATCAGCCGGCCTATGCCCATTATCCCCGTGCCGGCAACGGCACGCCGGTATCACAGGCCCTGGCCCATGACGTGTTGAGCCTGCCCATGCACCCCTATCTGGACGCCGCGACCCAGGATCGCATCCTGGCCGCATTGAAAGAAGCGGTCGGCGCGTGACGCGTATTGCAACCGTCGTCGGCGCCCGCCCCCAGTTCATCAAGGCGGGACCCGTGTCGCGCGCCTTCCGGGACGCGGGCATCGATGAGGTGCTGATCCACACGGGCCAGCATTTCGACGACGGCATGTCCGACGTGTTCTTCCGCGAGCTTGGCCTGTCGACGCCCGACCACAACCTGGGCATCAGCGGCGGCGGCCACGGCGACATGACCGGACGCATGCTGATCGCGTTGGAACCGGTGCTGACCGCCGACCGGCCCGACGGTCTTCTTATTTACGGCGACACCAATTCAACCCTGGCGGCCGCATTGGTCGCGGCCAAACTGGACATTCCCGTGTTCCATGTCGAAGCCGGCCTGCGGTCGTTCCGCCGCGCCCAGCCGGAAGAGATCAACCGCCGCGTCGCCGATCATCTGTCGGCACTGCTGTTCTGCCCAACACCGTTGGCGGTCTCCCACCTGGCCAAGGAGGGCATCTCCGCCGGCGTGATGCTGGTCGGCGACGTGATGTTCGACGCGGCCCTGGCCGCCGCCGAACGGCCGGAAGGTTCGGACGTCGTTCAGCGCCTCGGCCTGACCCCCGGTGAATACGAGGTCGCGACCGTGCACCGGGCCGAGAACACGGACGACGACAAGCAGCTGGCCAGGGTTATCGAATTCCTCAAGGCGCGGCCGGGCACGGTCGTCCTGCCCCTGCACCCCCGGACAAAGGCGGCCCTCCAGCGGGCCGGCCTGACCCTCGACGGCATGACCGTGACGGACCCGCTCGGCTACCTCGAGATGACCCATCTGGTGAAGGCGAGTGCGGGCGTGCTGACCGATTCCGGCGGCCTGCAGAAGGAAGCCTATTTCCATCGCGTGCCCTGCATCACGCTGCGCGACGAAACGGAATGGACCGAGACGGTCGACGCCGGGTGGAACCGCCTGTGGCAATCCCCCGACGCGAACATCCCGCGCCGTGACATTGATGCCTACGGCGACGGCAACGCGGCAACGCGCATCGCCCAGGCGATCGCCGCCTATCTGGCCAAGGACGGCGGCACGGCGTGAACGCGCGCAAGCATCTTCTCTATCTCGCCCTGGAAGCCCCCCGCGAGGGGCAGGCCTCCTATGCCCATATCCACGAGATCGTGGGCGGGCTGCAGCGCCGGGGCTGGACCGTCGATCTGTTCGTACCGTCCTATTCCGGTCACTGGAAGCGGCCCGGCCTGGCGCGGCGGATGATGGAATATCTCTGCCTGCAATGGCGGGTGATGCGCGCCTTCGAAGACGGGCAAGCGGTCTACGTACGATCTCACTTCCTGGCCTTTCCGGCATCGCTTTGGGCGCGGCTGCGGGGTGCGCCCATCGTGCACGAAATCAACGGCCCTTATGAAGACGTCGCCATTGCCTATGCCTGGGCACGGCCGCTTGCCGGCATCATCAAATGGATGTGGCGCAAGCAGTTCCAATGGGCCGACCGCCTGATCACGGTAACGCCGCAGCTTGCCGACTGGGTCCGCGACCAAGGTGTGGCGACGCCCGTTGATGTGGTGCCCAACGGCGCCAATACGGACCTGTTTCATCCGGACGCCCCCTGTGACGTCGACCTGCCGGAACGCTACGCCGTGTTCTTCGGCGGGCTCGCCCGCTGGCAGGGCATTCCCACACTGCTTGCCGCCAAACAATCCTCGGCCTGGCCTTCGGGTGTCGATCTGGTGATCGTCGGCGACGGGCCCGAACGCCCGGCGGTCGAAGCCGCGGCGGCGCAGGACCCCGGCATCCGCGATCTCGGCCGCCAGCCCTATCGCGTGTTGCCGGGCATCGTCGCCAAAAGCATCTGCGGCCTGGTGCCGAAGAACAATCTGGGCGACCGCACGGGTACGGGGCTTTATCCGCTCAAGGTGTTCGAAACCCTGTCCTGCGGTGTGCCGGCCGTGGTCTCTGACTTTCCGGGTCAGGCCGATCTGGTGCGTGACAACGATTGCGGCCTGGCCGTGCCGGCCGAAAACCCGGACGCGCTCGCCCGTGCCGTCGCCGATCTGGCTGCGGATCCGGCCCGCGTCAAGGCCATGGGGGCCCGAGGCCGCGCCGCCATCGTCGCCGCCCATTCCTGGGACATCCGCGCGGGCGGGACCCAGGATGTCTTGACCCATCTGGCGAACCGAGACACCGGAAACTGATGCGCCTTGCCCCGGCAGTCCGCGCCCTGACGAGCGACCTTCTGTTCGTCGACGGCGCGAAAATTCTCGTCGTCAATGTGGCGGGGGCCGGCCTGGCCTTTGTTTCACATGTTCTGTTCGCCCGTTGGCTCGGCGTCGCATCCTACGGCACTTACGTCTTCGCCCTGTCCTGGCTGAGCATCCTGTTCATCCTCATCCAGGCGGGTATGAACCTGTCCATGGTCCGCTTCATCGCCGAGTACCGGGCGCAGGGCAACCGCGCGGCCATGACGGCGGTCGTCGGTTTCTCCAACCGGGTCGTTCTGATTTTAGGGGCATGTATCGTGGCCATCGGATGGGCAGCCGTTACCTGGATGCTGCCGCAATCGGCTGAAGAAATGCGCGGCACCCTGTACGGTGCCTTGGCGTTGACGGTGGTGATGGCCTTGATCCAGCAACGGGCGGCCGTCTTGCAAGGCCTTGAGCGCGTGGTTCAATCGACTCTGGTGTTCGAGATTGCCCGCCCTCTCGCTTTACTGGCGGCCGTTTTTGCCCTTGCACAATTCGCGGTCCTCGACGCGGCCCTAGTGATGGTCGTGAACCTGGGCGTTAGTTTGGGTGTGCTGATCCTGCTCATGGCCTATGCGCGGTCCAGTATCCTCGCCGAGCCGGCAACCGATGACCGCCCCGCGCCATCATGGCGGGACTGGTTAAAGGTCAGCCTTCCATATGTCGCGGTCACCGGCCTGACCATCCTGCTGACGCAAATGGATATCCTGATGATCGGCCATATCCTGGGCACGGAACAGGCGGGGTTGTATGCACCCGCCGCCAAGGTCGCGCTGCTGGCGATTTTTCCGGTGGTCGCCGTGCGCGCCCGGTTCGGTCCAATGGCCGCCAAGCTGTTCGCCGAGGGCAAGACCGCCGAGCTTCAGAGCCGCATGAACGTGGCGACGTTGCTGTCAATCGCGGCCTGTACCGCAATGCTGGTGGTGATTCTGCCCGGACGCCCCCTGATCCTTGGGCTGTTCGGTCCGGACTTCCTTCCGGGCGGCGAGGTCGTTGCAATTCTCACCCTGGCGTACTTTGTCTATTCCCTGATGGGCGCCGTTGAAATGTTCTTTCTTGTCGGTCCTTTTGAGCGCATGAACGCCGTGGTGTCCGCGCTGACGTTGGGGGTCAATCTGATCCTCAACCTGATCCTGATCCCGCGTTTCGGGATTGAGGGTGCTGCGATGGCGACCGGGGCCGCGATGGTCATCCGCGCCGGCCTTTCAAGCGCCATTATTTACCGACACACGGGACTGCTGCCCTGGGCCCGCGCCGCCGGCACGCACGGAGCGCAACAATGACACCCGCCCTG